>JAPLNJ010000580.1:0-9655 GCA_026692885.1 Planctomycetota bacterium
TAGTGGTTTTCCCCCCGAATATAGCCAATTACCGTCAACGCAGGGTTGACACTTTCTTGCCGAACGGTTTGCGCCAACCAAGCAATGACGAGAGGGATGGCGCAACCAAGCCTGGGTGGCATGGGGACCGGCCGGTTTGTCCGACACGGGCGCAAGGCGTAGAATGGACGCCACTGGAACGAGGAACGCAACATGAGCAGGATTCGTTTCCGGCTCGAACCGTCCACGGGGCTCGGAACGTCGGCACTACGACCGCCCGCTGGCTCTATGGCTACTGGTGTGACTGAAGTATGATTTCGCCGTGCGAGACTCCCCCAGCCGAACCCGCGAGACCAAGGATGCCCAACCAGACACGGATTGTTTCCCCAGGCCCGGCTGATCGTACCGTCCGTGCTGCCGATGGCCAAATCCTCCGCGCCCCTGCCGATTGGGAATTGCTGCCGCCCGGTGATGCCGCGCTCACCCGGCGCGTGAAGGCCGCGGGGCCGACCTGGACCATCCAGCAGAAAAAAGGCCGCAAGCTATTCTCCTTGGGCGTCTGGGCACCGGCGGATCGGATCGCCACCGTCCGCGCTGAGTTGGAAACGGAACGCTCGACGGACTCGTATGCGAAGCGCCGAGCTGCTGATGTAGCCAGACGGGAACGCAAGCAAACCGACTATGTCGAAAACTTCCGCGGGGCGGTTCTGGCGTTCCTCAACTTCGCTTCCGGCTATGCCCAACTGGCCGAGAAATTCGCCGATGCTGTGACGCAGCATGCCACGCCGGTCGGCAGCGGGACTGTGGCACGCACGCAACGGATTCCCATCGAGCGGCGGGCGGAGTCCGCCGTGATCGCCTGGTTACGGCACGCGACGACGGCGTACGACAACATGAAAATCGCCCGAGTCAGAGGGAAACGCCGGGAAGTCCGCCGCATGTTGGCCGAACAGTCGCGCCGGCTGCTGGCGAAGTACCGTGCGGGACACGCGGTGGACCAGACGTGCCCGTTGCAGCGGGCGTTGTCTGGTGCCGACGTTGCCCAATCGTGATGGTGGACCTGTGTCATGCCATTCGCCAATCAGCTCGATCGCTGGCTGACGGCGGCGAAGGATTGAATACGCTGAATTGGACGGGAGCAGGGTTCCGGACACGGTCGAGCAAGTCGTTTCCCTGACGCACTCGCTTGCGCGTCGGGCTGGTGTAAGACTCGCTGTCCTGAGCGTTTACGGATCCAATCCCAACAGCCGGATCATGGAATCCATGATGGGCGTGGAGGCCGAGTAGGTGCTGTCCCAACTCCACATATTGCGCAGCAAGTCGGTCATCAGCATGCCGGTTAGCGAGAGCGTGACCACGATCAGCAGCAAGGCCAGCACGTTCCAGAGGGAGTAGGGCATCTCCGGGGCCGGGGCCAAGAACTCCCGCGGTGCGGTGATCGTGTTCACTCCCTGCTGGATGTCGATATCTTCCGTGCCGCCTGGTCCCGGCAGCAACGCTCCGACGCCTTCTAGGTCGCCCGCCGCCTCTGCTCCGGCGAAGGCTTCGGAGTCTTCCAACGCGATGACCTGCGAACCGCTGTCATCCGCCTCTTGCTCGCTGTCGACCGAAGGCGCGAGTTGGAAGTCCTCGTCCGCTCGCAACTGGGTGGCTTCGTCGGGGCTGGCATCGAGTTCTTCGAGCGCAATGATGTCGTCGTCTTCCGGCAGTTCCAGAGACGAAACCGAAGAGCCGGCTAAGTCCAGAGGCACTTCTTCCAGGTTAAGACCACTGTCGCTCGGCCGGAGGTTGATGCCTGTATCGCCCGTACCACGGGTCACATCACTGCCACCGTCCAACGCCGATTCGCGGTCCTCGCCCGACGTGACCACCTCCTCGTCGCCGACGGTCAGACTATCGTCGTCATCGCTGCTCGCGCCCCCACCTTGCTCGTCGACGTTCAGACTGAGATCGGAGGCCAGCCCCAGGCCACTGCCTTCAAACTCCATCTCGCCGGAGCCGCCCTGTAGCCCCAGGTCGGTGCCACCCATCACGTTGGACCCGCCCATCAGGTTGACGCCGCTGCCGTCCTGCTCCGGAGTCAGCGACAACTGGCTATCCGCTGCCGGTTGGCGAGCACCGTGGCCGGCCAGTCCCAACTCCGAATCGCCGGCGGCCGACGCCTTCGCGCCGCCACCAACCGGGGACCCGCCGCGCGTCGCGGGAGACTCTCCGGCCTCTTCGGCATCCAGGTCGAGCACTAACTCCGAGGTGCCGGTCGGCCCCATTTCGCCGACCTCCATCAGCCCCTCGTCATCCGCCTCCGCGAGCGTAATCCCAAGTTCCTCGGCGACGCGCTCCAACTCCTCCTTCTTGAACTTCCAGGAGGTGCCGTCGCGGAGCGCATGGACTTCTCCACGCTGCCGCAGGTCACTGAGCTTGTCGGCAGTCATGCCGAGCATTTGGGCTGCTTGTTTCAGGGGAATGAATTTTCCGGCCATGATTTAGTCTCGCTGACTGCCCCCACGATCAAGAAAGGTCTCGGTGACCTGAACTCACGTCCTATTGTATGAGCGGGTGCTCGGGATGCAAGCTTGGCTGCGTTGCCGGGATGGAGCTAAATTGAATCGCGCCAACTAATTACGGCAAGGCATTGATCGTAACGTTGCACAAAACGCTAGCAGTGGATCGCCGTAACCCGAAGCGTCCGCGAGGAAATGCCGCTCTTCCTCGCTGACGCTTCGGGTTACGGTGGGCAACATTCTGATCAAGGCCTTACGGCAAACCATCCTGGCTGGCAGGCCCGCTCCTTTCCCACCAAACCATCGCACACTCTAACGTCTCGGCAGAATAATCCGGGTCTTCGCAACAGAATTTGAAAGTTTGCCGGTTTGCTTGGCTATTCGGTTCCGCGTGCGTGTTTTGTTCCACAAGTTCTTGGCACGTTGCCAGGCCTGTCGCCAGCAGTTGGTTCGGGGTTGAATCGTCAGGTTGTGAACTGCTGTCAGTGCTGGCAATGGTTCGGGTGGCTGGTGGCTAAGCCCCACTGCTGTGAACATCTTCACGCCTCTCTCGTTCCCACGCTCTGCGTGGGAACGCAAGTGTTTTGACGCTCCGCGTCGTCTGCCCAAGGACGCAGAGCGTCCGTGGCTTGCGTTCCGACGCAGAGCGTCGGAACGAGAAAAATTGCCGCCTGCCACTTGCAGTTCACCACAAGACCCGTGAATTCTCCTATCTTCCACCCCGCCAACCGGCGCAAAAACTGGTCTGCATTCAGAGCCTGGTTACGAAGAAACCGTGTCTTGCAACCAGCCTGGCCACGTGCTTAAATGGCGGCACTGTACACATCCCCTCTTGGATAAGGACCCACCGCATGAACTGGGCAGGGAAACCGTATCAGCGTTCACTCCGGACCAGATTCTCGCAGCGTCAACGCAAGGGCGCGAGACGTCGCCGATTGGTGCTCGAGCGGCTGGAAGAACGTACGCTGCTGACCGGCGATCTGTACGTGACCCGCCTGACTCCCACGGGCGGGACGGCACATCCCTTCGATACGTTGGAAGTCCAGTTCAGCCAGCCGGTAGTGGACGGCACGTTGCTGCTGGACGACGTGAGCGTGAACGCGTCCAGCGTCCCGTTGGCGGCCAAAGGGGTGACTAAATTGGCCGCGGACCGGTATCAAGTGGACCTGACCGGTCTGACCGGCTTGGCCACCTACAGTCTGAGCCTCGGGCCGAATATCCAGGGCACGGACGGCCGGCTGATGAATCAGGACCATGACGCGACGCCCGGCGAGGCAGCCGACGCCTACAAGGCGGCGCTGTTCTCGAACGGGGTGACCATCGCCTCGGCCAACACGACCTACGACGGCCAGGCCCTGGTGCTCTATGGCAAGACTTCGACCATCGACGGGACGCACGCTTTCAGCGCCGCCGAAATTCTCGGCGGTGCGGTCGTCAATCACACGGCTGCGACGACTACGGTCGAGTACAGGCTGGACTGGACCCTGACGGACAGCCTGTGGATCGACGGCACGTCCTCCATCGACGTTTCCGCACGGGGTTACCTGCCCGGCCGGACGGTAGGCAACATGACGACAGGAGCGGCCACGGTCAGTTCCGGCGGCAGCTATGGCGGCCTGGGGGCGGGTGCCGATGGCGGCGTGACGAACGCGGTCTACGGAGACTACCGCGAGCCGCAGCTTCCTGGTTCCGGAGGCGCGCGCGGCGGGGCGGGCGGTGGGGCGGTGAAGGTCACGGCCGCAACCGCGCAGATCGAGGGCGCGATTCGGGCCGACGGCGGCGGGTTCTACAGCGCCGGAGGGGGCAGCGGTGGCAGCCTCCTGCTGCACGTGGGCACGCTGGCCGGAACGGGCAGCCTGGCGGCCAACGGCGGCGTGGACACGTTCTATCGCGGCTGCGGGGGCGGCGGGCGGATCGCGATCTACTACGACGATCTGAGCGGTTTCGATCAGAGCAAGATCGGCGCCTTGGGCGCGATCTACGCGGGCACGTACGGGGCGGCGGGCGCGCATGGTTCGCTGTACTTCCGGCAGAACGGGGCCGCTACGGGCGAGTTGCGGATCGACAGTCACGGCGTCACGACTGGCTCGTACACGCCGTTGGGTGTGCCGTCCGATACGACGTTGACGGTCGACACGCTGGTGGTGACGGGGGTCGGCGCGGTGGCGGCCCCGGAACACAACCTGCCGCTCACGGCCGGCACGGTCTGGATCGAGAAGGGCGGGAATCTGACGCATCGCTATGCCTCGGCCAGCGAAGCGTTCACGCTGGACTTGACGGTGACCGGCACGTTGACGGTGGATGCGACGTCCAGCATCGACGTTTCTGCGCGGGGCTACTTGGCGGGGCGGACGGTGGGGAACACGACGACGGGGGCGGCCACGGTCAATTCCGGCGGCAGCTACGGCGGCCTGGGCGCGGGTACCGATGGCGGCGTGACGAACGCGGCGTACGGCGACTACCGCGATCCGCAGCTTCCCGGTTCCGGGGGCGCGCGGGGCGGGGCGGGCGGCGGGGCGGTGAAGATCACTGCGGCGACCGCGCAGATCGAGGGTGCGATTCGGGCCAACGGCGGCGGGTTCTACAGCGCCGGAGGGGGCAGCGGTGGCAGCCTCCTGCTGCACGTGGGCACGCTGGCCGGAACGGGCAGCCTGGCGGCCAACGGCGGCGTGGACACGTTTTATCGCGGCTGCGGGGGCGGCGGGCGGATCGCGATCTACTACGACGATCTGAGCGGTTTCGATCAGAGCAAGATCGGCGCCTTGGGCGCGATCTACGCGGGCTTCACCGCGGCGGCCGGCTCGCATGGCTCGCTGTACTTGCAGAAGAACGGCGCGGCGGGCGGCGAGTTGCGGATCGACAGTCATGGCGTCACGACCGCCTTGTACACGCCGTTGGGTGTCGGTACGGATTCGGCCCTGCGCGTGGATCGGTTGGTGGTCACGGGGGCCGGGGCCGTGGCGGCACCGGAGCATGAACTGCCGATCGAGGCCGGTGCCGTGCAGGTGCTCAACGGCGGCGTGCTGACGCACCGCGCCGCCACGGCCACGAACGTGTACACGTTGCAACTGCAGGTGGGCGGCGAATTGACGATCGATGCGAAGTCCCGTGTGGATGTGACGGGGCGCGGTTATCTGGCGGCCCGCACGCTGGGCAATACGACGGGCGGAGGCGCCTCGGGCAACTCGGGTGGCAGCTACGGTGGTTTAGGGCAGTCCGTGGACGGCGCGACCAATGCACCGTACGGCGATCCGCACGTCCCCCTGGCTCCGGGTTCCGGGGGCGGGCGGGGCGGGGCCGGCGGCGGAGTGATCTTCGTTTCGGCTGGGTCGGTGGTCGTCGACGGGGCGATTGTCGCCACCGGCGGCGCGGGGAGTGGCACCGGGGCCGGCAGCGGCGGCAGCGTGCTGGTGAATACGGGGAGTCTCTCCGGCAGTGGGACGATCGCGGCCAACGGCGGCGCCGACACCTACTACAAGGGCGGTGGCGGTGGTGGTCGGGTCGCAGTGTACTACTGGGGAACGGACTCGTTTCCGTCGGCGAATGCCACGGCACGGGGTGGCGCCGGCGGCAGCGGCACGGGGCAGAATGGAAGCGTCGTGCTCAGCCATACACCCTACCTGGCCTGGACGGATCGCGGCGCGTGGTTGCACGGGACCGCAGGGCTGTCTTGGCTGGCGTTGGGGCTGGATCCGACGGCCCTCACGGTCGCCGTGACGGCCTACGATGCGTCGGGTGCCGCCACCGTGTTGACGGTGGGCGCGGCGCCTAACGGCACGGCCAACTGGAATACGACGGGGGTCGCGGACGGTCGGTACGAACTTCGGGCCGTGTTCCGCGATGCGGCGGGCGGCATCCGAGGCGAAATCACGCGCGAAGTCACCGTCCTCAATACCCCGCCGTGGCACAGTGGACGGATCACAGCCGATGAGACGTGGACCGCCGGCCAAGTGCACATCGTCGAAGGCACCTTCACCATCGGCGCGGGAGTCCGTCTGACCATCGCCCCCGGCACGGTCGTGAAGTTCACGCCGGGAAGCCGCCTGCTCGTGGAAAACGGGGCCACCGTGGACGCTCCGGCCACGCCCGCGGCGCCGATTGTCATGACTTCGCTGGCGGACGACACCGCGGGCGGAGATACGAATCTCGACCGGGATCTGACGCGGCCTCTGCCGGGGGATTGGAACGGGTTCTCGGTGGTCCAAGGGGGGACGCTAAACCTTGTCGCCGCCGTCGATGTCCGGTACATGCAGCTCACTCATACCGGAACCCTGGGCGGTGCCGAGGTTTGGTCGGGGACGTTCCTCCACCGCGTGACCGGCGACGTGACCGTGCCCACCGGGGCCACGCTGACGATTCAGCCGGGGGCCGTGGTGAAGTTCGATGCCGGTATCGGCCTGACCGTCCAAGAGGGGGGGACGCTGGCCGCCAACGGCCTGCTGGCCTTGCCGATCATCTTTACGTCGGTCAAGGACGACGCCTTCAGCGGCGACACGAATCGCGACGGCAATGCGACGGTGCCCGCGGCCGGCGACTGGCGATCGCTTCGCGTGGAGTCCGGCGCTACCGCCAGGCTGGATCATGTCGAGGTCTGGTACGGCGGCAATTCGGTGATTAACCAATATGGTGCGGGGGGGATGGTCGAGAACGGCGGTGGAACCCTAACCATCCAGAACTCGCGGATCAGCGAATCGCTGAAGGACGGCGTCCTGGGCGGGGGCACGACGAGCGTTGCCAACAGCTTGGTGACGGCAACGGACCGGGGCCTGATCGCCTTCGGCACCCTCACCGTGCTGAATTGCACGGTGGACGACAACCGGCAAGGGGTGCTAGAGCACGGCGGCACGTTGACCGTGCGGAACAGCATCGTGACCAACAATTCGCAGGCGGGCGTAATTCACGACTGGGGGACGGAACGCATCACGGTCAGCTACTCCGACGTCTGGAATCCGGCCGCCGGCGCGAGCAACTACAGCGGCACCTCGAACAAGACCGGCCAAAACGGGAACCTCTCGACGGATCCCAAGTACAAGAACCGCGACCAGTCCGATTACCGCCTGGCTTATCGTTCGCCCGCGATCGATGCGGCGGACGGTGCCGTGGCCCCGGCGACCGATCTGACAGGCGCCCCGCGCTACGATGACCCACGCACGCCGAACACCGGGGTGGCGCTGCCCGCCGGGACGGCCTTTCCGGATCTGGGCGCCTACGAGTTTGTGGAGACGGCGGCGTCGACGATCGACCTGGTGGCCGCGTCGGTGGTCGGGCCGGCGCAGGCTATGGTCGGCCAACAGGTGACCGTCCAGTGGACCGTCGTCAACCGGGGCACGAGCGAGCTGCGCGGGCCCTGGCACGACGCCATCACCTTGTTGCGCAATCCGGCCACGCCGTCCGAGGCGGTCGCGGTCGCGGAAGTACTGGTCGGTGCGGGGGTCGTACTCGGTCCTGGTCAAAGCTACGCGGCCTCCGCCCAGGTGACCGTGCCGGGCACGGTGGCGGGCGAACAATTTTGGCGTGTGACCACCAATAGCCAGGGCGACCTTTACGAGGGCGCCAACTCCAGCAACAACGCGACGCTGTCGGCGGCCCAGGTCACCCTCGATTTGCCCGCGTTGCCGATCGGCGGCGCGGCGGTGGCCGGTACGTTTGCCGGGACCGGCGATGCGCGGTGGTACAAGCTGGTGCCCCAGGCCGGGCAGGACCTGCGACTGGTGCTCGATGCGGCCGCCCCCACAGGGTCCATTGAACTGTTCGTCGGCCAAGGGTACATGCCCACGCCCGAACAATTCGACTGGCAGCAGACGGAGTGGAATTCGCCCGACGTCTCGCTGGTGATTCCCTCGACGTCGACTCAGCTGTACTACGTGCTGGCGCGGGCCAAATCGCTGCCGGGCGGGGCGCTGACTTTTGCGCTCACCACCTCGGCAATGGACTTCAGTCTCAGCGTGGTCAGTCCGGCGACGGTGGGCAACACGGGTCCCGTGACATTGACGATCCAAGGCGGGAAGCTGACGGAGGACGCGACGTACGAGTTGATCGATCCCGACGGGCGAGCGGTGGCCGCCAGTGCGGTGTTCAGCACGGATTCGGCGACGGCCTACGCCACCTTCAATCTGGTCGGGCACCCGACGGGAGCGTACGACGTTCGTGTGGGCGGGAGCGGTTCGCCGAAAGTGCTGGCCGACGCGGTGAACGTCATCGTGGGCAGTCCGGGGCAAGTAGAATCCCATTTGTCCACACCGAGCGCCGTCCGCGCAGGGCGCTACGGCGAGTTGGTCATCGAGTACACGAATGTAGGCAACACGGACGTGGCTGCGCCGCTGCTGATGGTCTCGGTGGACAACGGTGGCATCGTCACGGAGAGCGGCGAGCAGCAGAAAGTCTTTCTGCTCGGTATCGCGAATTCGGGACCGGCTGGCGTGCTCGCTCCCGGCGCCCACGGAACCGCGACTTACTCGGCCACCTACAAGACCGGTGGCAGTGCAATTCCGCCCGGCGCCATGGTCCCACCGTCCTTCCGCTACCACGCGCCGACGGTGGCCAGTAGGACGCAGGTCGCCGTTTCGATCGCCGATCCTGCGGCTCCCATCGATTGGGCCTCCGTACAGGATGCGATGCGTCCCTTGACGATACCGGCCGACGCTTGGCCGGCCATCTTTGCCAACTTTACAGCCGTGGTGGGTAGCACCGCCGGCCAAGTGGGCTCGGTCCTGGCCCAGGATGCGACTTATCTGAGCCGGTTCGGCAAGTACACCAACGACCTGGCAGAGCTCACCAACTTCGAGCTTTCCAAGAATGGGATGGACACCATCGCCGCACGCTACACCCGAGGCGCCTTCGGACGCAGCCTGCCCGCCTTCTGGGAGATCTCTGCTATCCGTGATCCCCGCAACGGCCGAGTCACGATTCAATATCCCAATGGTTTGCGGACATTCGTTTGGAACGCGGCCACGCAACAGCTGATCCCGCTTCCGGGCGACACGGGCACGTTGACGCTCCAGGACCAGTCCTATCGCCTAGTCGAGACAACCGGCGAAGTGCTGATGTTCCGCCCCGATGGCAAGCTGGAGTATCAGGAGCTTCTCAGCGGCCTGCGGATGACGCTCTCCTACACCGGTGACTTGGTGACTAGCATTACCGACTTCCAAGGCAATGTGACGCACGTCCAGTACAAT
>JAPLNJ010000580.1:9668-14253 GCA_026692885.1 Planctomycetota bacterium
CTTAGTTGGACCCAATGACGTGGGCACGACCTACACGTACGATTCCGCAGGCGAGCACCTGATCGGGATTGTGGATCCCTTGGGAACGACCCGGTTCAGCTACGTGGCCGGGCAGGGCGCGGCCAGCGAACACGCCCTGTCGTCGATTACGTTTGCGGACGGGACGCACTTCTTCTTTACCTACGATTCGCGGGGCCGTCTGATCCAGCAGTACCGAGACGGTCAAGCCGAAGCAGTCGCGTTCTCGTACGCGGCCGACGGCACCATCACGGCCACCGACGTGAGCCAGGTTCAACGGCGTGTTTCGCCGACCGACCTGGGCTACGCGGGCATCGTCATAGGAGCGTTAGGCGAAACAACGCGTATGTTCTACGACGCTGGGGGAAACCTCCTCCAGAGCGCCGGCGCGGAGGGCGTGAACGTCACGGCCCAGTACAATTCGCTGAACGACCTGACCCGGTTCACCGATCCGAATGGTGGGGTTTACGCAATGCAGTACAGCGAGGCGTTGGATCGTCTGACGTCACTGACGGATTCCCAGGGCAACGTCACGCAATTCCAGTACGACGCCAACGGCAATCTGTCGGGCCAGGGCTATCCCGACGGATCCCAGGAGACCTTTGTTTCCGATGCGGCCGGCAATCTGACCATCGCCACCAATCGTCGCAGCGAGGCGACTTCCTACACCTACGACAGCCAGGGCCGGCGCACTAAAATGCAGTACGCCGACGGTTCCTCGGTCACGGTGACCTACGACTCTCGCTGGAACGTGGTCACGCTGACCGATGCCAGCGGCCCGACAGATTTCCAGTACGACTCCGCCGATCGGGTAACGCGGATCACGTACCCGACGGGGAGATACCTGCAGTACACCTACGATGCCGACGGCCGCCGCACCCGCATCGTGGATTCCAGCGGATTTGTGGAAAACTACTCCTACGACAACGTCGGCCGACTGGCACGGCTGTCCGATGGTAACGGCAGTACGATCGTCGCCTACGGCTATGACTCGCGGAGCCAGTTGGTTCGTAAGGACCTGGGCAACGGCACCTACACGACCTATGCCTATGACGCCGGAGGCAACTTATCACACCAGGTGAACTACACCGCTTCCGACTCCGTCGTGTCGCGATTCGATTACACCTACGACACGGCGGGCCGCGTGATGTCACTGACGACACGCGACGGCCAGTGGACCTATCAACACGACGCCGCTGGCCAACTGACCCACGCGGTGTTCGCCTCCAGCAACCCTGCGATTCCGAGCCAGGACTTGGCCTATGTCTACGACGCGATGGGCAACCGCACGCAGACGCTCGAGAACGGCCAGCCGACCCAATATCGCACCAACAACCTGAACCAGTACATTCAGACCGGTTCGATCAGCCACGTCTACGACGCCGACGGCAATTTGATTCGCACCAGCGACGGCACCGGCACGTGGAACTATACGTACGACGTGCTGGACCGCTTGGTCGGGGTCAGCCATGGCTCCGACGCGTGGAGCTACGGTTACGACGTGTTGGGCAACCGCACCCGTACGACTCACAACGGGGTGACCACTACGTATCTAGTGGATCCGCTGAGCGGCGACGGTGACGTGGTGGCGGAATTCGATGGTTCCGGATCGGTGACTGCCCATTATACGCAGGGCTGGGACCTAACCTCGCGAGTGGCCAGCGACGGCACGGCGGCCTACTACGCTTATGACGGCGCGGGGAACACCAGCGAACTGACCGGGGCCGGCGGAGGCCTGCTCAATCAGTATGCCTACCGGCCTTTCGGCCAGAGTCTGAAGAAGAGTGAGCAAGTGGCCAATCCCTTCCAGTTCGTCGGCGCCGCGGGCGTGATGGCGGAAGCCAGCGGCCTGTACTTCATGCGCGCCAGGTTCTACGACCCTGCGACAGGCCGTTTCGCTCAGCAAGATCCGCTCGGGCTGGGAGGGGGCGATGCCAATCTCTACAGGTACGCAGGGAACAATCCTACCAACATCACTGACCCCGCGGGGCTTGCCGGTCGTTCCGTGCTTGACTCGATTGCAGCAACGGACCGCTACTTAGGCGAAATTAAATCGCAAGCCGCCCGCGACAAGGTGCTTCGGGAGAATCGAGAAATTGAAGCGCTCGTCGGTCAAAATGCCAGCGACGCGACAACCATCGCCTTGATTCGGCTGGCGTTGGAAAGAACCAAGGACGTCAAGGATCCCTCGGGGCATTATGACGCCGCGCTCGGACTCGTCATGAACCAGTGGCGAAGCCGATGGGTCAAGGATCCAAACCTTGCTGCGACCGATCATTACCTGCAGAATCGGGCGGAAATGACCAGAAGCACAACCAGTGCGATTTCTAGTCTTGTGGGTGGGTGGGCCGGGGTATTGGCGTACCAAGGGCTCAAGGTTGTCAGTTACGGCCTCCCCGCTCTTCCCAATCGGCTCAGCGTGAAGAATGAGTCTCTCAATCGGGGCAGCGACCCGAGTTTTCATCAATGGCTTTGGGGGAACCTCGGTGTCTATGCGCCCCCCGACTTGGTGAAGACCATCGAAAACTCCTCGTCGAATGACCCCAATGACATAGTCGGCCCCGCGGGGTATGGCGATCCGCATTGGATTATTCCCGACACGACCCTGCCCTATACGATCCATTTCGAGAACAAGTCCACGGCCACCGCTTCCGCGCAGGAAGTCGTCGTGACTCACACGCTGCCGGCCGATCTCGACTGGTCCACCTTCCAGATCGTGTCGCTCGGCTTCAACAATCAGACAATCAATGTGCCGGCCGGACGCCAGAGCTATAGCGTCGTGACCAGCGTGCCCACCGATCCTAACCCGGTGCGGGTGAGTGTGTCGCTGAACCCGGTTACGGGCCTGGTGACGTGGGATGTGAAGTCCGAGGATCCGTTGACCCACGACCTGCCCGAGGATCCCTTTGCCGGCTTCCTGCCACCCAACGGCGCCAGCCACCAGGGTGAAGGCTACGTGACCTTCACAATTCGGCCCAAGGCAGGCTTGGCCACCGGCACCGTGCTGGCCAACAGGGCCGCCATTGTGTTCGACGTCAACCCGGTCATTCCGACCAACGAGGTGCTGAACACCATTGATGCCGGACCGCCCACCAGCAACGTCGTCGTGTTGCCGGCGCTGGTCGGGCCGACCTTCTCGGTCACTTGGCAAGGGACCGACGACAGCGGCGGTTCCGGGATCGCCACGTACGACGTGTATGTCTCCGATACCGACGGGCCGTGGACGAAGTGGCAGGATCACACCGCGTTGACTTCCGCCAGCTTCACCGGCCAAGTCGACCATATCTACCGCTTCTTCAGTCAAGCCACCGACCACGTCGGACACCAAGAATCGCCCCCGATCACGTATGACGCACGGACCACGGTTACGGCCCAGTCCAACTGGCAGAATCCCGTGAATCCTTATGATGTCTCCGGCGACGGCGGCCCCGCGACGCCGCTGGACGCCTTGACGCTGATCGCCTATATCAACAGCCATTCCGGCGACATGTCGCTGCCCGCCTCGCCGGCCCTGCCGCCCCCGTACTACAACGTCAACGGCGACGATGCCATCACCGCCACGGATGTGCTGCTGGTCATCACCGACATCAACCGTCGCGGCACCGCGGCGGCCGAAGCCGAACCGAGTCCGCTGTTGAGCCTGGCGTTGGCACCCCAACAGGAGCCAGGATTCGGCAGTTCAACTTTCGATAGCTCCCCGGTCTGGCTCCCCAACTCCCACGAGAATCCCCTCTCGCGCCCGTACTCCGGGGAGATCGTTCACGAAAACGCTCCCTCGCCCCGCTACTCCGGGGAGAGGGCCGGGGTGAGGGGCGCCCAGCGTTTGGCCGGAGCAGACGCCGTGTTCGCGGTCGCCACGCTGGGGCCGGCCGAGCAACGCTGCGACCGCCTGCCTCCGCTGCGCGGGGGCGAAGCCCCGGAAGACGACGCAGTCTTGGACACTTCCGAGCTGGCCTCGGTGCTGACGGACATCGCCGACGACGTCGCCGTCGCGTGGGGCCGGCCGTGAGCTGTGGGCTACCGCTTCGCGCGGTATGCCGACGACTTCGTCGTCGTGTGCCAGACCTACCGGCAAGCGTACGAGGCACTGGCTTTGGTCGAGCGTGTCCTGAAGGACGATCTCGGACTGCATGGGACCAGTTCGTCAACTACCGCATTGAAAAGGAGCAAGCTGCGCTCTATGGACCGGGCACGGTGTATTGCAAAGTCGGGAATTACGCGCAGGCGGCGTAGCGAGATTTGCGAGTTACGCCCCGCCGCCACGGTGAAGGTCGGCGTCCAGGACGCAGGGAAGATCCGCCTGACCCTGACCTGCTCTGCCGACGCGAAGTTCTACGATCAGCCCCTGACCCTGGTCTTTGAAGTTGCGCATTTCGGTTCCGTCGACTGCCCCTACGACCCCGCGTCGGTGGAATCAGGTTAGAAAACTATGCGGAACCCCACAGAACTGCCCACGTTCCGCCCTTGCCGCCGGACCGCCGCCCGCGGCGGCGGTCCGGCGGCAAGGGCGGAACGTGCACGCCACGGCGCGGGCGTCGCCAAGTTGCCAAACCAACCACCACTGGCA
>JAPLNJ010000581.1 GCA_026692885.1 Planctomycetota bacterium
TGCCACCATAGTCCTGCAGCCGCCTCCTGGTCCCCACCTCCCTGCCGAAATCGGCTCCCTTTTCTGGCCCGGTCCCAATGCTGTACGAGTCGCTGGTCCGGGCGTGCACGATTCGCTACCTGCGGCGTCACCAGGGACCATTGGCCGCGTGGTGGCGCACTAAAGAGGACGAAAGTCGCCAGTTCCGCTGGGTCGGGGACCTCGCCAACCTGCTCGGCGAATACGAGGAGCAACGCGACAAGTATCCGACGCTCGAAGCCTTCGCTCCGCAGATCGTCACATTCTTCAACAATCAGGCGGACAAGGCTGCGCAAACGCCCAAGCCAAAGTCGCCCGCTGCGCCGCGTGTGGTGTCAGTGGGACCGGCGGACGGAGCGATTGGGGTGAACCCGCAGCTGGCCGAGATTCGCGTCGTGTTCGATCGGCCAATGAAAGACAAAGCCTGGTCGCTGGTCGGCGGTGGACCCGAAATGCCCGAGGTGATCGGCGAGCCCGCCTATGACGCCGCGCGGACGACCTGGACCATACCGGTTCGCTTGAAGCCGGGCCACAGTTATCGATTCATGCTCAACTCAGATCGCTTCCGGGCGTTCCAGAGCGAAGACGGTGCGAGCTTGGAGCCCGTGACGGTCCGTTTCCAGACGCAAAAGTGATCGAGCCGTAAAGCCTTGCTGTTTACTGAACCACCCGTTCTGATGGCAGCTAGGGCGATCTGCTTAAGGACAATTTGTCTCAGCACATCCGAGGAGTAACTGGCCGGGTAGATTCCACGGACGTCCGTGGAAAATCCGCCTCGACCGATCGCGATTAGGACATTTTGTCCGATTCTGGCCCGTCGCGATGTCGCTCTATCGCGGAGCGGCCGGAATCGGTGGGCATGGCCTTGGACACGGACATTTTGTCCTTGCTTGAAAGCCCGCCACCGCCGGCTGCGCTCAACCCTGCAAAAAGGCAGACAGAGCCCCTGCATCACCGCAGCTCTTTGGCCACCGGCGGCTCGACGAGCCTGGGACGCTTGGCTGCGACATGCAGTTTTCCGAACTTGCTGTCGATCAATGCCGCCAAATTGGCCAATTTCTGGGTGAAGGCCGCTTCCGTGACCTCGCGGTTGTTCTCGGCCTTCACTTGAGCATCCGCCTGGAAATTGAAGCTGTGCGCCAGATTGTCTCGCACCGCGTTACCGTGGGCTTGATGCTGTTTCTGTCCCAGCATGATCCAAGGCCGGAGCTTGCCTGGCCAGCGGGTGAAGCAGGCATTCTCTCGGATCGTGCACCCCTGCGCATCGCCGAGCGTGATGCCGTGCCAGTGGTCGACACAGACGACATTCTGTTCCACGGTGAAGTTGAGCAGTGGGCCGTCGAAGCAGCCGATTCCCTGCAGCGGGTTGGGGAAGGGCAGACCATCCGTCTCGCGGGCCAGGATGAGATTGCCGCGGAGCGTGATGTTCCGCAACGTGCCGGTGCCCTTGTTGAACAGGAAGACTTGAATCCCGTCGTCGTGATTCCCGTCGCCGTCCTGCTCGCCGACGAAGTTGTTCTTGATCACGTTGTACTGAACGGTCTGCCCATCGCGGGTGGCGCGGATCCCGTCGGCCGAGAAATTGGCGACGACGTTGCCCTCACACAGACAGTCCGGCGCGCACAGGTTGATGCCGAAACGCGTATTGAGCACGAAGTTGTTGCGTGCCACGTGTCCTCGGCCGTGCCGTCCCAGCCAAATGCCGCTGGCAGATTTCTTCACCCAGTCTTCCGCGGTCCAGCGGCTGCTGTCGAGCACGGTATAGATGAAGCAGTCCTCGACCATCAGTTCGGCACTGTCTTCGCCGCCGTGCTCGCCCAGCATCACCAAGTCATGCGGTGGACGGTCGAGCGGGGCCGGAGCCAGCGATGGTGAAACGGTGAGCCCCTTCACCAGCCACTTGCGGCCCTCGCCGATTTCGATCCAACCGACCTCGGGTGTGTGTCCCGGCTCGGCGGCAATGCTGATGACCTGCTCGTTGTAGCCGCGATTGATCCGCAAGACGCCCTGCCAGCCGGAACGGAGCAGAATGGTGTCGCCGGACTTGACCGGCGCGTTCGGATTGGCGCACTTGCCGTCCTTGTCCACAAGCTGGATGAGCTTCGCCGCAAGCGTCTCTTCGATGGTTCGCCAAGGTCGCGCCGCACTGCCATCTCCCTGCGGGCTCCCATGCGACGGATCGCAGTAGAAAGTCGCGCCAAAGCTGGTGGCCGGGACGAGGCTGATCAATAGTACGAACAACAGCAGCTTCCCAGAGCGATTGGCGTGTGTAGCCACCATGCGTGCCTCCACTGCAACGAGACGAATGAAACACCCACGGAACATGTCCTCGGCAAGAATATCGCTCGTCATGGCCGGAAGCCAGTCCCTTTGCGACTGAGGGTTGGCAACCGCACATGATCGGCAGCGGCAAGACGCTTCAACTCGAACCGCTCCGCCGGGTTCCTCGCAACAGCAGGGAAACTCTGCCGGCTAACTGGAACGTCGCGCCGTTCTCGGCTAACTTAAGGCGAGGTTGTCGCGTGGGGCCTGGATCGATCAGCAACGAGGCGGTTTTCCCGGTAGGCTAAAGGACAGCGTCGATGACACCGACATTACGCGCGCGTGGCATGGAAGGCGGCTATCCATCGTTTGGACGGAGTAGCCGCACGACGCTGATTGCCCTGGCTTTCGTGCTGGCGGCCCTGACCGAGCCAGGCGCAGTTCCGTGGTCGTCCGCGGCGGAGAACGATTCGGCAGAAGCCGTGAGGCTGTTGGGAGATCGCCTGGATCAGTTGGCAGCTACCGCCGAACCGCCGCTGTTTCGGCGGCACCTGATCTCGGTAAACGCCATCGTGCATTCGGAAGCCGCGCGCGCCATGCTCAGCACCGGCACCGATCCCAAGGTGGCGGAGGAAACCTTGGGCTATCTCCGAGAGCTTACGAACGCATACAACGGGGATGCCGCGCAGTGGAACACCTACCTGGAAGGCAGGCGCGCCCTGATTCTCGCCAGGCTGTCCGGACGCGACGGCACCATTCAGTTCTACACCGTCCACCTCCCAGGCGATTGGAACCCCCACACGGCCTACCCATTGCTGCTGAACCTGCACGGCGCCGGACCGACCAACCCGCTCTACTACGTTGCCGTAGTCGCTCGGGGCATCCCCTCCCGCGCTCTCGAACGGGCCAGTTACCACGTGATTCCCTACGGGCGCGGGAACACATCCTACAGGGACATCGGCGAAATCGATGTCCTGGAGAGCTACGACGATGTGCACCGGACCTTCAAGATCGATGATGACCACTGCTATCTCTATGGCTTCTCCATGGGTGGCTCCGGAACGTGGCGCATCGCCCGGCGCACGCCGGACCGTTGGGCGGCTATCGCCCCCTGCGGCGCGGGCGGCCCGGGAGTGCATCCTCCGGCGATCCTGGCCCGCAACGTGACCTACCTGCCTATTTGGATCTACATCGGGGAATCGGACCGCGGCTTTGAGGGCGCCAAGACGCTGCGTGATACCATCGCCCAATACGGCCCCGCGCCCGCGTTTACGTCGGTGCCGGGGTTGGGCCACGTGTGGACGGAGCAGGCCCGAACGGAATGCGTCGCGTGGCTTCTTGAACACACCCGCAAGCGACCTGACCAGTTCACCTTCATCGCCGACACGGACGACCACCTGGGAGTTTGGGGCATCACGATGAACCGAGATATCACCGTGAGTCCCTTGCCGGAGTTTGAATGCACGATCACCGGCAATACGGTGCGCATCGACAGCACAGGAACCGCGGGCCTGGATGTCAATCTCGGCGCCGGCGGCCTGGGCTTGAGCGGCACGGTCGCGGTTATCTGGAACGGCACGAAGGCGTATGAGGGGCCGGCGTCGGCCATCGAACTGGGCAAGAGCGCGAAGCGACGCCGCTATCGCATCGGCGTAGTGGCCGTCGAACTCGGTGCCGGACGCGTCATTGTAAACGTTCTCGGCGGCCTTGATTTCGAGGAATAGAAAGTCCGTATCGGGTGGCAAGAGAATATGGTTGAGCGTCAGTGCCTCCCACGAGGTCACGTCGCCATCGCTGAACAGATCTGCGCTCCAGGAATTCAGGTCAACGTAGGAGGAGGGCGTCCCGGATCTGGCAGTAACGGCCAATACGAACTGCGTATCCGTTTGGGCATCGCCGCGGATACGGTTGAACAGGGCCGAGGCCGTGAAGGCGACGTTGCCGTAGGCAATTTGGCTACGGAACTGGCTCAAGTCGATGTTTTGCCAATACTGGGAACCTAAGTACTGGCTCGGCCAGTGATACCCGTAGGTGAATTTCAGCATGCGCGAGCCATCAGGCGGTCGAACGCTGTTCTGTGCCCCGACGTAGGAGACCGTGTCGCCTTCCCAAGTCGAGAACACGGTAGGTCGCCCTCCGATGTTGGGTGTCCCGGACTCAAAACTGGGATTGGTCACCAGGTTGATCGGCGGGATGGTCAGGGGCAGCGTCCTGATCTCCACGTTTGGCATCCAGTCGGGCGTGGCATCGTCCGCATGGACCAGAAACCAGTCGAGTTCCGCGTCACCCTGCAGCGTGTCGGGGACGTTGTCATCCTGCCACGTGCTGGCATCAAGGCGGTAGGGACTGTTCAGCCCTGTGCCCTGGGAAAGGTGGTCCACGCGGGTGGCGTAGTCCACGTCCAGGCGGGTCCATTCACTCATCAGTTTGGCGAGTGCTATTCGATCCACTGCTCCGGCATATTGATCGGTGTACCCGGTTGTGCCTCCAATCAAAATATCCTGATCGTCGCCCCCGAACAACTGATCGGCTTGCCCACCACCCACCAACAGATCTCGTCCTGGCCCGCCGTCGAGGACATCGTTGCCGTCGCCGCCAAGGAGTGTGTCGGCGCCTTCTTGGCCGCGAAGCGTATCATCACCGCCTCCGCCCTGTAGCGTGTCGTTGCCCCCACAACCCTCCAACAGGTCGTTACCGCTGCCACCGATCAGTAGATCGTTACCCTCAGCACCCCAAAGCCAGAGATTCTGCGTCACGCCAGCGCCAATGACCGTATCATCCAGGCTGCCGCCGAGCACTTTATGAATCATGCCGGAACCAGCAAGTGTGAGCGTCAGGTTCGCGTTTACCACCTGCGGACCGGTCTGCGCCAAGTCGACTCTTATCGGCTGGGTCGTCGTCGAAGCGAACCAAAGCGTGTCTGCCCCGCTGGCGTCGACGAGCGTGTCGCTCCCCAGCGGGGTGTCGGCATCGAATTCGTAGGTGTCGTTGCCGTTGCCGCCGAAGAGCGTGTCATTGCCGTCCTGGCCGTGAAGTGTGTCGTTGCCGTCGCCGCCCTGCAGCGTATCATTGCCCGGACCGCCTTCCAGCCAGTCGTTGCCGTCGCCCCCGACCAGTATGTCATTTCCCCCGCCAGCGTAGATGGCGTTGTCCAGTGCATTGCCGATGAGCGTGTCGTCGAGTTCTCCACCGAGCAGTCTCACGATTGAGTTATTTGCAGACAGCGTCAGTGTCAGGTTGGGATTGACGATCTGCGGCGTAGTTCTTGACAAGTCAACTGTCACCGGCTGGGTCGTGGTGTAGACGAACCACAACGTGTCTGCACCACTGGCATCGAGGAGCGTGTCGCTTCCCAGCGGAGTGTCGGCGTCAAACTGGTAGGTGTCGTCGCCCGCTCCACCCAGAAAAATGTCATCGCCGGCGTCACCATTTAACCAGTCGTTGCCTTCTCCGCCCTGTAACGTGTCGTTGCCGCCTGGTCCGCCCCAAATATCATTATTGAGTGCATTGCCGATGAGCGTGTCGTCGAGTTCTCCACCGAGCAGTCTCACGATTGAGTTATTTGCAGACAGCGTCAGTGTCAGGTAGGGGTTCACGAGCTGGGATGTCGCTTTCGACAGGTCAAGCGCGACCGGCTGGGTAGTTGTATAGGCGAACCACAGCGTGTCAGCGCCGCTTACGTCGGTAAGAGTGTCGATTCCCAGCGGGGTGTCGGTATCGAATTCATAGGTATCGTTGCCGTTGCCGCCTAAGAGCGTGTCGTTGCCTTCTTGGCCGTAAAGCTTGTCGTCACCGTCTCCGCCCAGCAGCGTATCATTGCCTCCCGCGCCGACAAGCAGATCGTTACCTGGCCCACCGTCAAGGTTGTTACCCAAAGCGTTGCCGATGAGCGTGTCATCCAAGCTACCGCCAATCACGTTTTCGATAGAATCTCCCGCAGACAACGTCAGTGTCAGGTTGTCGTTGACCACCTGTGGCCCGGCTTGGGACAAGTCGACTCGCACGGGCTTCGTGGTCGTCGATGGGAACCACAGCGTATCGACTCCAGAGGTGTCGACGATCGTGTCGCTTCCCAGCGGCTCGTCTGCATCGAAATCATAGCTATCGTCGCCGGCTCCTCCGAAGAGAGTGTCGTTGCCAGGTCCACCGCCAAGGCTATTGTCAAGAGCATTTCCGACAAGTGTGTCGTCCAGGCTTCCACCGACGACTTTCCAAATCACATCTCCGGCCGTCAGCGTCAATGTGAGGTTTGAGTTGATTACCTGAGGCGTGATCTGCGACAAATCCACCGTAATCGGTTGGGTGGTCGTGTCTTGGAACCACAATTCACCCCTCCCCTCGGCGTCGTGAACCGTGTCATTCCCCAACGGCTCATCGCAGTCGAAGCTATAGAAGTCCAAACCTGCATTTCCCTCGAGCCGGTCGTTGCCTCCTGCGCCGACAATCAGATCGTTGCCGTCTCCGCCAAGCAGCGTGTCGTTGCCTGAGCCACCGATCAGTACATCGTTCCCGGCCCCGCCGTGCACCCAGACTGGCCGCGAGCTTCCCGACGCGCTCACCGCATCGTCCCCGCCGTAGGTCCTGACACGGTACTCGACCGGCTGAGCGTTAGCGTAGTCGAAGGTGTAACCGTTGAAGGTCAGCTGCACGCCATTCGGATGGATGGTCACGGTATCCGCGGTAACGCTGCCAAAGACGTACACGTCGCCATTCACAGAGGGCGCGTTATAGACACCCGTGAAAACGACGGTGTTGTCATCATTCACGGGATCCACGTCTTGCTCGGGGACGGCGTTGGTCGGGTCAGCGACCCCCAGCAGATAGTACTCGTCATCCGTCTCGATGGCGCCAACGCCCGGCATAGGAACTTGGCCGGAACCACTGCCCATCGCAAATTCCAGGCGATGCAAACCTGTAGTCAGGTCGCCGGTGTTGTTGACGACGACCGCGCCTAACTGCTCATCGCAGGTCTGATACGCCGTATCGGCCGAACGGTATAGGCCGATCTCGAACGGAGCGGTCGGGCCCGAAATAATTTCATAGGTCACGACCAGCGTTGCGGAACCGTGCGCCTCGATCGACTCTAGGCGAATGTCCGTGGAATCGCGTCCGCCATCAAAAACAAAGGCGGTTCCTTGGTCGATACTAGCGCCATCTTCCCGTGAATCCCCGACGACCACGGTGTCGCCCGACGCCGCCACGTACTTGCCGAAATCGTCGGAGGCTGTAGGCGTAGGGTTAATCAGCGTGCGCAAAAGATTGCCCGTCGCGACATCAAACACGTACACCGCACCGATGTCGGTCTCGCCCGTGTGATCGTTCGGGGCTCCCACCACGATCGTGCTTTCCGAAACGGCGACAGAGCCGCCGAAATTGTCGGAGGCTGTGGGCGTAGGGTTATTCAGCGCGTGCAAGAGATTACCCGACGTGACGTCAAACACGTAGGCTGCGCCGGCACCGGTTGCGCCGACGTCAGCCTCGTAGGCTCCCACCACGATGGTGCTGCCCGAAACAGCCACGGAACGGCCGAACGAGTCGCCGGCCTGCGGCGCGGGGTTGTTGAGGGTACGCAGAAGTCTGCCCGTGGCAGCGTCAAACACGTAGGCCGCCCCAGCATCGGTCGCACCTGTGTCATCCCACCACGCCCCTACCACCACAGTGCTCCCCGAAATGGCAACAGAAATGCCGAAACCATCACCGGCCGCCGGCGTGGGATTCACGAGTGTATGCAAGAGATTGCCCGTGGCGGCGTCAAACACGTACGCCATACCGGAATTGGTCGCGCCAGTGTCAGCGTTCATGGCGCCCACTACGACCGTGCTTCCCGAAACGGCCACGGACCCGCCGAACCCGTCTGAGGCCACCGGCGTCGGGTTGTTCAACGTGTGCAGGAGATTGAGCGTCGTGGCGTCAAACACGTAGGCCGCCCCCGCGTCGGTCGCGCCCGTGTCATCCCCGCGAGCCCCCACCACGGCGGTGTTCCCCGAAACCGCCAGGGAACCGCCGAAGTTGTCATTGATCGCGGGCGTCGGATTGGCAATGGTACCAAGGAGATTGCCCACCGTGGCATCGAAAACGTAAACCACGCCGGAATTGATTGCACCGTAATCCTTGTACGGGGAGCCGACAATCACTGTACTCCCTGAAACAGCCACGGAGGCGCCGAATAGGTCATAGCTCACCGGTGCCGGGTTCGCCAGCGTGTGCAGAAGGTTGCCCAAGGCCAGCAGTCGCCGATCTTCCAGCAACTCGCAGAGCAGATGCCGAACGCGTTTTCCCGGCCGGCGTTGTCCACTTGATCCGGCTGGCCGCAGAGAACGAAGTCTGTTTATCCACTTTTGGAGTCCGAGATAGCGGTGCATGACATTTCTTCTTTCTGTTTAGCAGGAATTGCCGCTTGACGTGCCGGCTGGCGAGCGGGTCACTTCGGTCGTGGTCTTCTCCCGAAGGCAACCTCGCGTCAAAGGCATCCGCAGCGGCTACATTGGGGTGCGTAGGGTGCGTCGCGGTAAGGTCAGGAATTCTTGGAAAATGTGAACGGGCCGGGATGCGTCCGGCCGGAGCGGGCAGCAGTTGCCGTGGCGTTGGCGATCGTCAGAAAGCCAAGCAGGAGCTAACGATCCGGGCGGGAGTTTGGCGGGATACCGCAATGTGTGGGTTCTTTCGCAGGCAGTGCTGTTAGCCCGGCTCAGCCCAAGAAACAAAAAAGGAGCGTCCGCAACCGAGACCGCTCCTCCAGCCCCCGCCAAGGGGCACGATAGAACAGCACCCGGCCCGACGTTATGCGGGAGCGTGGTGCCAAGTAGCTGCCTCTATCGTTTAAGAGCCTTGCGGCCCAGATTGGCGGTTTTGGAGGAGACAGTAACTTGACGCTCACGCGTCAATTCGAATTGTCAGCCACCCGCCAATTCAGCGGGCAACCGTTTCATGGTTCTTACTGGTGTACTTGTGGCTCCGAGGTTCGAAGTACTTCGTCTATTCACCGACACAGCAGACAAGTCTACCCGGTTGACAGGGCTTTGCCATACCCCGCCAAGTTATTCCGCGTAAGGTGGCGCGCTGGATGCGGCCCCGGCTTGGAGAAAACCGTGCGATCGAGCAGAACCGGGGAGTGCGAGAGGTCTGCGTGGCAAAATCAGGACCCGCCTTCAGTGCCTCCGTCGCTGGCAGTCCACCGCTGGCCTGGGAGTCCTGAAAACCGGCGTGTCCGCCACCCCGTCCTGCTCCCCCGCCCAGCGGTGTGAGCAGATTCGGGGCTGTGCGGTCGGACATTTTGTCTCGACCGGAGGAGGACCTAGATCAGCGACGGTGCTCGGTCGTCCAGCACTTTGCCTGGCAGATCCCAAGCACGATCACGATGTGTGGATAAGATGTCCCAACGCGAGAATTTTTCGGCTCGTGACTCCACGGACGTCCGCGAAATCTCGGACAATTTGTCTCAGGTCGGAGCCGAGGGAACCGGCAGCCCGATCGCCCCCTGACGGTGTGTCCTCTGGTGGGTGCCACTCGATCGGGTCTTGGACAAAATGTCCAAACCCTCGTTCGCCGTTACGGCGTGTGAGGGTATCGAGACTGCGAATCGCGAAAACCTGTGTGCCAACTACCCCGTTCTGCTCTGCCGCTGAGAGGAATGGGCAGAACGGGGTATGCAGTATGCGATCAGACATTTTGTCTCGACCAGAGGAGGCCCCAGAGTGCTGGCCTTGGTTGTTCGGACGAGGTGGCGTCGATCGAACACAATCGGGGAATTTCAACGCTACAGGGGCGCGAGCTTGGCTGCAAACAACCGGTGTCTTATCGGTCGATCTCGCAGTTTGGCAACGCCTGCTGTAGCTGCTCCATCGTTTCGGCCGCGACTTGGGTGCGACCGAGGTTCACCCAAGTGACGTTGGTGAAGAAGTCATCCCCAAGCCGCTGACGCAGCCAAACTGGTCCTGGTGCTCCTTCGCCTCGCAATTCGCAGTCGTAGGCTACAGCGCCACCCAACTTCTGAATCGCTGCCACCGCCTCCCGCTGCCTACTCGCTTGTTTCAGCCTGTGGGCGAACCAGCCCATGCCGCTGCCCGCCAACAGCATCACGATCAGCATCGTCCGTAGGCTGAACTGGAACCAGCGGCGTTGGGGCTTCGAGATGGTGGTCGGTGCGTTGGTCATCGGGTGATCTTGCAGTTCGGTAATGCCTTCTGAAGTTCGGCGACGCCCTTGTCGGTGACTTGGGTGTTGGCAAGGTCAAGGAAGATGAGTTGCGTCAGTCCCCGCAGATGCTCCAGTCCGGCGTCGGTGACCTGGGTGTCCCGTAAATCGACCCCAACGACGTCCAAGTAAGATAGGTCTTCCCCAAGCAACTTGCCAACCCAAGCCACCGAGGTTTGGACCAGGTCGCCGGATGTGGACATGTAACTTACGCAGCGTCCCAGTTCGTGAATCGTTTTTATCGATTCCCGTTCGTCCCGCGTCGTCTTGATTCTCGAGTCTAGCCAACCGAACCCACAGCCAACCGCCAGCATCAACACCAGCAGCGTCCGCAGGCTGAATTGGAACCAGCGTCGTCCGGGCTTCAACTTGCTCTCGGCGGTCGTCATCGCGATCGCTTGTTTGCACAATCAGCAGCCCATCAACACGACTTCCAGCTCAGCTGCTCCCCATCGCTGAAGTACCCGCAGCACTGGCTGCTGCCACGACTGCGTCCGCCGCTGCAGCTGCCAACAACAAATCACCCCGAATTATTCATACTCTGATTTCTTCACCGCCATGGAAGCAGCGAGAGCGAGACAGAGGAGCGGGAGATGACG
>JAPLNJ010000582.1 GCA_026692885.1 Planctomycetota bacterium
GGTGGGGGCGGAGGTGAACGCCAAGACCTTGGTCGAAAACGACGAACTGGTCCAGGACCGGGTGCTGGTGTTCAGTGATGGCTTCGTCAAGGACTACAAGGATTTGGGTTGTCGGCAGGAGGCGGGCTTGTGCTACCGCAAGATCCTGGCCTACGTGCAACGGCGCGACTTGCGGAGCGACGCCGTGGACAGCAGCGAAGACGGCAACGCCCGGCGGCTTTATGCCGAGGCGTATTCCAAGGTGCAGCGGCACCGCATCGGAATGTTACTGCTGCAGGAGGCTTTGGACAGTTTCAACGCGAACATGCTGGATGCGAAGCTGGCCGACTTGGGTCAGCCCGAGGTGCTGCCCAACGATCTCGATCGAGTGCGAGTCACCTGCCGACTGACGGTTCAAGTGCAGTCGAACCGGTACGAACAGGTTCGCCAAAAAGTGGAACGTGTGCTAACCGCCATTGCTCGCAGTCAAGGCAGCGTGGAAGCCACCCACCGGCGTTTCTCGGCGGGGTCTGATGCGCAGCAGGAGGCGGTTCAGCAACTGCAGCGGCGGTTTTGGGCGCGGGGGGAGCTGGCGGCCGCGAATTTCGGCGAGGTGTACACGTTGTGGAATTCCAAGACGACGGGGGCCCTCCCCGACATCGCCGCCGCGAACGCGCGGGATCGGGGTTCCACTCTGTTCTTCGTCTACTCGCCCAAACCGCCCGAGCGCGAAGACGCGGCCTCGAGGGGTATCAAGTCCTGTTGGCACTGGTTCGAAATCGACAGCCAACCGCCGATCCCAACGCAGGGGATCAACGTGGTGGTCCGCTACACGGATCAGGCCGGGAAGGCAGTCCTCGAAGAACGGCTCCCGCTGGGGCCACGCATTCCGGGCCTGTCCGCCAGTTCCACGGACGCCAAGTTGCGAACCATCGTCGTCAGCCCGTTTTTCCTGTATCACCGATCCGAGGGTTACCAGATCAAGGACTTCCCGCACTCGCACGGTCTGACCCTGGAGCGGAAGATCATCGTACCCCTGACCACCCTGGCGCGAGTTCACACGGCTAAGGCATTGGCAGTCGGTGAAGAAGTCGAGCGGCAAGCGGACTTCTCACCGACCCTCGCGGCGACGCCCCTCGCGGCGGAATCGTCCGCCGCAGAACCGACCCAGCCGCTGGCCGCAGAACCGCCGCCCCCAGCAGCCAAGAAGTCCCCGCAGGCGAAGGTGGCGCAGCCCCACGACGTGCAAACGTTTCGGGTGGGCAACGGAACACTCGAGCTGACGACGGTCGTCGTGAACGCCGACGAGATCAAGTTTGTCTTCCACGCCAAGAACTTCGGCAAGAACTTCGATTCGGTCAAGTCCTGGCTGTCCTCCAGCCAGGACGTGTTGAAGAAGAAGATCCAGCACGTCGGCAAGGGCGCTGGTTCCTGGCACATCAAGCTATCCGGTTGGCCGCCGCACGTTTCCCAGGGAGTCGGCGAATTTGAAATGACCGCCCGCCGCCGCTGAGGGGCGATCCGGTCGCTGACAGTCGCCGGGAGCTAAGAGCGGACGACAACCCGTTCAAAGTGATCGACGAATCCAAGTAGCGTCCGCCCGAGACGGCCGAGTCGGGCATTCGTCGCAGGAGCCCTTAGGATCGGCGCATCAATGGAAGCCTCCGGCCTGTGACGGGCTGCCGAGCCAACGGCAGCCCGATCAGGGACGCGTCGATGGTCAAACGCACCCCCTCGGGAGCCCAGTTCGTCCTTCGGGGAGCGGTTGCCCAAGTGGATGTGCTGGCGGTCTGAAGTGATCACACTGCCCCGCTGGCACCCCCTTGACGACCGGCCCCGAAGCGATTCGCGGCAGGCTTCTGCGCTGCACTCCTCGCCCTCGTTATACCCCACGTTCTGCGGATAGACAACCGCTCTCAGGAACTGCCGCCTCCGTTGGGGAAATCCGAGCTGCGCGAGTACCGCCAGCGCGGGCCTGTCGTGGGCGGCGAACCCCTGCGGTGCGTCGACCACCACGCGTCAGGTCGCTCCACGCCTCCCTGCCCACTCAGGACAACAACACG
>JAPLNJ010000583.1 GCA_026692885.1 Planctomycetota bacterium
CCAGCAGGCTCGCAAAACTAATCGTCCGCGTCCCCGAATCCTCCGCCACCGACGATAGGCCGTCGTTGACACCCGTCGGCGCGTCGTTGACTTCCGTGACCGTAAAGTTGACTGTCGCCGTACTGGTCAAGAAAGCGTTCAGCCCGTTGGTCGTGCCGTTGTCCTGTAGCGTGTACACGAAGCTGGCCGGCCCGTTAAAGTCCTCCGTCGGCGTGAATTCCACGTTCGTCCCGTTGAGCGTCACCGCCCCGCCCACCGCGCTGCCGACCGCCGTGATTGTCAGCATCTGACCGCTCTCGTTCGCCGGACCCGCTGAGTCGTTGGCCAGCAGACTCGCAAAGCTAATCGTCCGCTTCCCCGAATCCTCCGCGATGGACGACAGTCCGTCGTTGACACCCGTCGGCGCGTCGTTGACCGCCGTGACCGTGATCGTAAACGTTTGCAGGAACCCGCCGTTATCCTCGGCCGTACTCAAGTTTCCATCCAGACCGCCGTCGGTGACCGTGACCGTGATCGTGGCCGTCCCGTTCTGGTTGGCTACGGGCGTGTAGGACAGGGAACCGGTTGTATTGGGCGACGTGTAGGTCACGGTCGGGTTGGGAATCAAGCCCACGTTGCTGCTCGCCGCCGTAATCTGCAATGGCTGTGACTCGCCACCGCCAGCCGAGATTCCACCCAGGTTCACCGTCTGCTGTCCGGCGTCTTCCTGGATGGCTGCCGGATCAGGAATCGGGGCCAGTGTTGGCGCGTCGTTCACCGCAGTCACGGTCACGGAAGCCACTTCGGTCGCCGTACTGAAAGCGGTGATTCCGCCGTTGGATGACGTGCTCGCGGTGCCGCCGTTGGTGCCGCTGGTCTGGTCCCAGGCGCGGAACGTAATGCTGCCGGTCGAGTTGCCGCTGTAATTCAGGTTGGGAACAAATCGAACCCGAGTGTTGGCGTCATCCGCCAACAGCCGTGAACTGGAGGAGCTAGGCGATCCGAACGGCGTCCACGAAGTTCCGCCAGCTGTAGAGAACTGCCATGTACCGTTGGTGTTGGTCACCGCGGTGACCGCGATGCCTTCCAGAGCGCCGGCATCGACGTCGGCGATGCGGTCGCCGCCGGCACTGGCGATGATCTGGGAGACCAGCGTGCCGGCGCCCACCGGATCGTCTTCGGGAATGGCATCCAGCATCATCGTCCCGCTGTTGTCCAGAACGGGCGCATCGTTGACCGGGGTGACCGTGATAGTTGCCGTCGCGACGCCGGTGCTATACGCCGTGGTGCCGCCGGTAGCTCCCGCGCCGCTCAGGTCTGCCGTGCCTCCCGCCGTCCCCGTCGTGCGATCCCAGGCCCGGTAGCTCACCGTGGCAGTTCCGTTGTAGTTGGTGTTGGGCACGAAGCGGAGCTTGTCGGTATCGCGCAGCAGACGGGCCGAGGTTTCGGAGACGGTCCCGAATGCCGTCCAGGCGCTGCCGATGTAGTACTGCCAGATACCATTGGCCGTCCCGGTCAAGCCGACGACGGCAATCCCCTTCAAGGCTCCGCTGTCCACATCGGTGATGCCTGCGTTGGCGAAGCTCGCCACCGTGTCGCCTGCTGGCGCTGTGGTGTCCTCGGCGATGGCCGTCAAGGGCGAGTTGCCACTGGTAGCCAGCACCGGGGCGTCGTTGACCGCGCCCACCGTGACCTTCACTTGGACCGGAGTCCCCGAGGCCAGATCGCCATCCCAGGCCCGAATTGTAAACGCGTTCAGCGTCCCATTGGCATCAGTCGCAGGCGTCCACAGCAAGCTTTCGCCACTGCTTAGGAGTGTGGTCTCGGCGGTCACCTGCACAACGCCCTTGGTCAGGGTCCCACTGGTGACGGTGCCGACTCGGAAGCTCAACGGATCGCCGTCCACATCCGCTTCATCCGCTGCTGCGGCCAAGGCGCTGTAGGAAATTGGATACCCCTGGTCCTCCGTACCTCCCGTTATCGTGACGACGGTCGTCAGAGTCGGGGCGTGGTTCAGCGGGAGAGCGTTGGCGCGGACACGCAGGTCATCCAAGGCGAAGCCGCCGGCATAGTAGCTGTTGTGATGGAACTTGATCTGCACGTCGTGGGTGTAGGTCAAGCCCAACGAATCCATGAGGAATGCATAGTGCTCGTAGGTGCTGGCGCCCGCGACGGTCAAGGCCGCCGGGGTCATCCATGCCGTACCGTTCGTGCTAAAGGACACACTGAAGTCATCGGCGCGACCTCCGCCGCTGAACTCCTTCAGCCAGAAATCCAAGGCGACTCCCGTGGCCGGCGTGGACCCGTTGACGAGATCGACATGAAGGACGGCGTCCTGGTAATAAGACGTCGAACCATGTGAGGTCGCGTCGTACATCTGTAGGGCATACGTGCCGTTGACAGGATTCGTCGCGAGAACGCTCAGGCTGCCGGAAGTGCAGGCGGCATTCCAGCCCGCTAAACTCCCAATGTCGCCGACTTCGAAACCCTGGACTACCTGTAAACTTAAGGCTGTCGTTGTGAGGTCAAACGCCCCGCTGTAGCCATCGCCCTGCAGCGCGTCGTTGTTCTGGTTCATCGCGTTGCCGGCCAAATCCAGCACGTTCGGGCCCACCGTAAGCGGGTAGTGCCCCGCCAACGCCTGCCCCGTGGCAAAGTTGATCGTGAACATCTTGTGATCGCCGCTATCCACGATCGGATTGGTCGCTGCCAAGGCCACGGAATTGCCGCCTGGCCCCGTCAACGTCACGTCCGCGGCTGTGAAGCTGGATGCATCCATCGGTTCGCTGAATGTGACATTGACGCTGCTGATCGGCCCGTTGACGCTCCCGATCGGCGTCTGCGAGATCACCCGCGGGCCGAACACGTCCAACCCCGTCGCCACGCGGATGTCGTCCCACGCCGCCGAACCCGTGTAGTACGTGCTGTGCGTGAACTTGATCTGCGTGTCTTGGCTGTAGGTCAGATGCAGGGCGTCCAGGTCGAAGGCGTAGTGCTGGTACGTGGCGACGCTCATGGTGTTCTGCAACTGCGTCCACATCGTCCCACCGTCCACGCTGATCGACGCGATGCTGATGCTGTCCGACCCCGGTCCTTGTACCCAATAGTCCAACGTGACCCCCGTTTGGCCCGCCAGATCCATGTGCAGGACCGCGTCCCGATTTGTCCATTGGTTCCCTCCCCCGGACGCCTGCAAGGCATACCCGCCGCCATGCACCGGGCTGCTCACTACGCCGATCGTGCCGTAGGGACACACAAAGCTCCACCAGGCGCCCAGGCCACCAATCGTCCCCGCCTCAAACCCCTCCGAAATTGGCACCGCCGCCGACTGCGCACTTATGTCGAACGACCCGCTGTAGCCGTCGCCCTGCAAAGCGTCGCCGTTCTGATTCATCGCGTTGCCAGCCACGTCCAGCACGTTCGGACCCACCCCCAGCAGATAATGCCCGGCTAGGCCCTGGGGCGGAAACCGCACCGTCCAGGTCAGATTGTCCGTGCTGCTCACCGAGGTCGGCATGATCGCACCGCCGGCCGGGCCAATCAGGTTGGCTTGATTCAAGGGAAAGCTAGCGATCGGTTCGTTGAACATCACCTGGAAACTGGAAATCGGGCCGTTGAGCGATCCCGTTGGTGTCTGCGACACGACCCGCGGGCCGAACACGTCCAACCCCGTCACCACGCGGATGTCGTCCCACGCCGCCGAACCCGCGTAGAACGTGCTGTGCGTGAACTTGATCTGCGTGTCGTGGCTGTAGGTCAGATGCAAGGCGTCCAGGTCGAAGGCGTAGTGCTGGTACGTGGCGACGCTCCAGGTGTTCTGCAACTGCGTCCACGTCGTCCCACCGTCCACGCTGATCGACGCGATGCTGATGCTGTCCGACCCCGGTCCTTGTACCCAATAGTCCAATGTGACGCCCGTTTGGCCCACCAGATCCACGTGCAGGACCGCGTCCCGATTCGTCCATTGGTTGCCTCCCCCGGACGCCTGCAAGGCATACCCGCCGCCATGCACCGGGCTGCTCACTACGCCGATCGTGCCGTAGGGACACACAAAGCTCCAATAGGTATCCAGCGAGTCGACACTCCCGGACTCAAACGTCTCCGTCAGCGGCAGGGCTGCGATCGTTCCGGACAACTCCAGAGTGTCGGCAAAGAAATCGCTGGTCTCACCGTTCGTCGAGTCACCGTCTTGATTCATCAGGTTGCCGACCGTGTCGGCAACGTTTGGCCCGATCTCAATGCGGTATTGCCCAGGGAACACCAGCGCCGGAAACCGCACGACATAGGTCTGACTGTCTATCGCCGTCACGGAGGTGACTGAAAGGCTACGGCCAACGGGATCCCACATACGGACGTCGGAAGCGTCGAAGGTGGCGCTGGCGACGGGGCGATCGAAAGTCACTGAGAACTGGGAAACCGGGCCGTTCACCAGACCTGTGGGACTCATCGACCGCACCCAGGGACCCATGGGGATCGGAGGGTTTGCCCCGGTCCAAGAAATCCAGCGCGCGTAAGCCTTTCCGCCGCTCTGCCACTGAACGACGAAGTCTCCGTTGTCAGCCATCCCCACGTGCGGAGGGGCATCATCTACGGCGCCCCCCCCCTGACTAATCCACACGGGGTTGCCGACGCTCGACCCATCCGCCGCAAAACGCTGGGCCTGGACCTGGCTCACGATGACATTTGCGAACCGCCACGCTACCACAAAGCGGCCATCCGGTGACATGGCGATGCTCGGCTTCTCAGAACTGAGGAGATTCGCCACAAGCACTTCCTTCCCCAGCGGGTTTCCCAATGCGTCAAAACGCTTCATCCAGATGCGCCGTTGATTGCTCCAGACCACCTCGGACCACGTGACCACAAACGAACCGTCTGCCGCCACCGCCACGTTGGGATCCTGTCGTCCACTGCTGGCCGAGACGCTGATGGCAAACGGTTCCCCCAACGGCTCACCGCTGGCGCTGTATCTACGCCCCACGATACCCGCCCCAGTTCCGTAGGGTCCGTCCCACACAAAGATGCTCGTCCCATCATCGGCCAGAGCCACCGCCTGATTGCCTGCGTTGGCTTGTGCATTGATGCGGAACGGCGCTCCCAGGGCGGTGCCATCGGCGCGGAACAGCCGTCCGTACAACCATCTTTGGTAAGACGCGTCGCAATCACGGAAAGCGATCACAAATGCGCCGGATTGATTCATGGCTACCCGCGCGGGGTCCGGAAAGTTCTGATTCGTCCAGGCGACAACACTATTCCGGCCCACCTCCCGACCGTAGGTGTCAAACAATTGGTAACCGATCCAGTTGTCGGTGCTGTTCTTGTGCTGCGTATAGACCAGCACGCCGTTGATACCGTTGACCGCGACGTCAGGACTCGACAGGGAATAGCTCTCGATGATGTCGACGGGAATGGAATGATACGGGCCCGATGACACGCCTTGGGTGTCAAATTCGCCGACCATGATCTGGGGATAGGCGAAGGGGCTGATCACGGCTTGATCAGGATAGATCACGACCGCTGTCCCGTCCGGGCGGACGTCCAACTGTTCCGCACCTTCCAACTGCCGGATGTCGCTGGCGAACTCGATCGTGAAGGGGATGACCTGGTCTAGGCCGCCGTTGAGGGGATTGCCGGTCGGATCGGCCAGTCCGTTCGTACCGTCCAACGTCAAGTGGTAATGGCCGATTGGCAGTCGGGTGCCGGGCGCTGTGAATGTCAATTTGGCTTCGCGAGCGTCGTCGTTGTAGTTCACGGCGACCGTGTAGGCCACGTCGTCAACGGGGTCCGCGGGGTTGGCACCGTCTTCCACCAAGCGATAATTCGCGGGGTTCGCGGCTGCCGTGGCTGTCAGGGGTTCAGTGAAGCGAACCGTCAGCGAGGTGACGTCCCAGCCAGACGTAGTGGCTGGGGAGAAAAGGCTCGCCGTGGGACCGGTGATGTCGGTGACCGCGGCGGCGGCGAGGCGCGCGGCTTCCGCGTCGACGCGACCGAAGCCGTAGACCGTGTCTCGTCCCGGAGCGCCGAGATCCACGGCGGTCGAAGTGAGAACTTGATACAGTTCGGCGCGCGTGAGATGTGGGTTCACGTCCAGCAATAGGGCTGCCACGCCAGCGACGTGCGGGGCTGCCGCCGAAGTGCCTGGAAAATTCGGGAACACATCTGGGTCCTGCGGAATATCTCTGCCGAAAAACGTCGTGTTGGCGTTATCCGGGGCAACGACGTCAGGCTTCGGACGGACCTGCGGAGTCGTAAGACGGGTGCCCGCCGGGTCGAAATAAATGGTCGCGTCACCCCAGGAACTGTACGGCTCGATGTTGTCCGGGCTGTAGTAGGGCACGGCTCCTACAGCAATCGCACCGGCCGCAGCCGCATGGCCGTGGACGGTACCCGAATGCGTTGCGTACTCGTCGATCGTGCCGACGTCGCTGTTGGTGCTCAACACGTACTGGATTTGCGAGGTCCCACTTCCGGCAACGCGTTGAATTTCCACTTGGTAGATCCCTGCCCCGCTGCCCTTCCAGGAGACTACTTCCAAGGGTTGCTGCGTGGCGAGGTTGTTCGTCGTCCCCTTGCCAACCGTAGATAGGACTTCGACGCCCGCCGCATCGTAGACCCTGACCTGGAAATCGTGTGTCACGCCGTTGGTCGTGTAGAACGGGTCGTCCCACTGGAGGATGAGCGTCACCCGGTAATCGGCAGGGACGGTAATCTGCTGGCGGGTGTCGACCGCAGCCGCGGGGTCAAAGTCGTGAAAGCCGCTCCCAGCGTCGGTGAAGGTGGCCTTGTAGCTGCGATCGGCATCGTTTCCAGCGGCTGAAACATAGGTCACCCCGTAGGTATTGACCACGTCATCGACCGCCTGAGCCACGATGCCGTCTTGAAAGAATGGCTCCGTAAAATACACCACGTCATCACAAATGACACGAGCACCTGCCTTGGCCAGTTCACGAATTCCCTGGGCGAAGGATGTCTCACTCTGGATTGCGGAATGATGCGCCAAGCGGGCCCCGGGCGCGACATCATGCACGATCTCGAGCATCGCTCGTCCCTCATCGTCAGGCGTGCCCTCGAAATCGATGATGGGGATTTCCAAGTATCGGTCGATGCTCGGCGGCAAGTCTGCTGTCCTTTGGGAGCCGCTAATCTCGAGAGCCGAGTCGCTCATGACCCCGACCAGCACAGGCGAACCATCGTAGTCCGGCTGGCCATCTTGGTCGGCGTCTACCGCCCGCACCTTGTCGGCCTGCATGACGGCATCTCCTTGCGTCTGGACGCTCCCAGCAAAACGCATCGGCCGGTAGACAGGCGTCACGGACAGTACGCCAGGAAGTCTGGCAACGACCAAGAGATCGGCCGCGTCGAGCCAACCCTCGACAAGATGATAGGGTTCGTTCGTGGCGAGGACCTGGACGCCGAGTTGGTCCAACTGGGCCGCGACCGAGCTTGTCGGGCCGGTAGTCCACACATCCACGAGCGGTCGTCCCGCTGAGTCAAATTGCAGCGCGCTATCCGGCGCACCTAGCGTCTGAACACCATCTGTCGCGGGCGTTTGCAGGCTGGCCTCAGTCCGACGGAGACCCTCCACGATGAAGTCGCGGTAGTACGCCGCCAGATTCCCCTCGACGTTGTCCGGCAGCTCGGACGTTCCCGGCGTCGTCCACGCGTCGGTCGGAAGCGGGCCAGTAAGGGACAAGAGTCGGCGATCTTCGAGCCCTTCGACTCCTAGACGGCGATGTTTCTGTGGACCATGCTCTCTTCGAACCGTCCACCGTCTTGCCCGCGATCGAGGATGGGTTGACATTGATATTCCTCCACAATGTTTGTTTGCGTACCAGGGGAAACTTTTAGCCCGACGAGCAAATTACCCGCTGCCGTCGTCGCTGCGGTTGCGCGCGACATGCGCTGGGCTGGTAGGGATGTCAGGTCTGACGTAACTGCTCTTGGGACGCAATGGCGGTGCCGATCATAGTCCCACACACCGCGTCGCTTGGCCAGCCCCTACACTGCCAAACGTTTCGCGACGTGAAGCGGCGCGCTGTGCGGCGAGAATTTCCGAGAGAACTGAAACTTCGTTGACCAGCGTCGTGTCATTGAAGAATTCAGTTGTCACGGAAGGACCCGTTTTTTCCCGGTCACTGCTTCCCCACTCGCGCCCGACGCCCACTCGCGGATGGACACTTGCCGACACCGTTGCCTTGGGCTACCATCCGGGTGACAAATTTTCGTCTTGCTCCAGCTTGGCCTGCGATAGCACCATGCCGAATTCGTCACCGGAAAGCAGCGAGTCCGGAATCCCGTTGGACGCCGAACAGGTCGGTTTCCTGTTCGCGGACTCGTTTTCTGTGCTGGAAGGCTTCGTCCGCTGCAAACTGCGTGGCGATCCGCGTTGCGACGACGTCGTGCACGACATCCTGCAAGAGACGTATCTAAGTGCGTGGAAGGAAATCCACCGCTTTCGTTGGCAGTCCCAGGAGCAAACGCTGGCGTGGCTGAGAGAGATCGCCAAGAACAAGGCGATCGACTGGCTCCGAAAGCCGAAGCCCGCGCACGAACTTCGGCTCGTGTCGTCCCCTGACCGCTCGTCCGCAGAGCCGGCGCCGACGATCGAGCCTTGCACCAGCGATACACCAAGTCGCGTGGCTGCACGCGCTGAGGCTCGCGCCGCAATGAGCGCAGCGTTGACTCAGCTCGATGCTCAGTGGCGGATCGCTATTGAGCTTAAGCATTACGAAGGTCTTACCCGGCAAGCGATTGCGAAGAAAATGAACACGACGCCACATGCTGTCCGCGGGTATTTGCAGCGTGGGCGGGAAAAGTTGCGCGCCATCCTGGGGCGTGCCTCGTTGTACTTGAGTAGCAGCTAGCGACGGACTCGCCGCTCGGGAGGTACTCACATGGCTAACGGCACCACCGAATTCTGGGGGACCAATCCGGCAGATCCGCCGAAGGTGGCGTTACGTGAGCATCTGCGCCGGCGGCTTACTGGCGAAGCCGTGTCGCCGGAGCCATTGTTCGAGCAGTTTCCCGCCCACCGAGAAGAACTCACCGAGCAACTGCGGACAATCGAACTGCTGGCCAGTGCCAGGGAACAGGCGTTCCTGGACACCCTGATCGACTGGACCTGCGGCGAGGACGACAGTGACAGCCCCGACCAGTTCGGCCGTTACCAAGTCATCGAAAAACTTGCCACCGGAGGTCAAGCGAGCTTGTACCGCTGCTACGATCCACAATTTCGGCGTGACGTGGCGGTCAAGTGGTATCGGCACGAGTTGGATCTTCATCAGCAAGGCCCCATCCCGGATGGCCCCACGCTGGCGACCTTGAAAGTACCGGGGCTCGTCCAGGTCCACGATGTCGGCATCCACGAGAACCGCTTTTTCCTGGTCCTGGAATACGTGGCGGGGTTGACCCTGAATGAGGCCGCCCGGCAGCACGGATTCTCGGCCCGGCAGATTGCGAGGCACGTCGCCGCTGCCGCGGGCATCGTTCACGAGCTTCATCGCCAGAACGCGGTCCATTGCGACCTCAAGCCGCAGAACATCATGCTCGACGAGTCGGGCAAGATCCGTGTGATCGACCTGGGATTGGCGGTCCTCCGATCGAGGTTCGAGTGGCTGGTGGCCAACGACGTCCCGGCGACGGGGGGGATCGGTGGCACTGCGAGCTACATGGCGCCGGAACAGGCCCGTGGCGAGACATCGAGTATCCGGCCGCAGACCGACGTCTTTGGGCTGGGCGCAGTACTTTACGACCTAATCGTCGGTCGGCCGCCCTACGTGGGCGACAAGCAGGACGGCGCGTTATCGCAGGCTCGGCAGGGCCGGGTACCACGGCCACGATCCGTGAATCCGAAGGTGCCCTGGGCGTTGGATCGGATTTGCCGAAAGGCTTTGGCGTCCGAGCCACAAGCGCGTTTTCACTCGGCGAAGAGTCTGCAGCGATATCTTCGCCTGTATGCAAATGCCGGGCGCTGGGGTGCTGCCGTGTCGGCAGCCCTGCTGATCGCAATTCTCGTTGTCGGTGTCTTCCGGCCGCCCCCCGCAACGCCCAGGCCGACGCTGGCGGCCCGCGATCTTGATGTGCGCATCTGGAATCGACAGGACGAAGTCATCGTCCGCGACAAGGAACGACGTGAGGTCACGCGAGTCCCAGTATCCAACGGCGGCAGCGTGACGGTCGAGACAGCTGCGGAGCACGCCGGCGCGAGGAAAGGGAAAAGCGGCGATAAATCGTGGCAGTCAAGAAGGGTGCCCGTCGATCCCGCTCCGCCGCCGGCCATCGTCCCATTCGATGCGAAGAAAGCCAAGGAGCATCAGGCCACCTGGACCAAGCACCTCGGTGTGCCGGTCGAGTACACCAACACCCTCGGCATGAAGTTCGTCTTCATCCCGCCGGGCGAGTTCACCATGGGGAGCGCGCCGGCCGAGATCGAAGAGGGGCTAAAGGTTACGGGCAAGGACGGTCAGGGATACATCAAGAGCGCAGGCCCCCAGCACCAAGTGATTCTCACGCAGCCGATCTACCTCGGCGTCCACGAAGTGACGCAGGCGCAGTACGAGAAAGTCCTGGGGCAGAATCCGTCCTGGTTTGCCGCGACGGGTCCAGGGAAGGACGCCGTCATCGGCGTCGATAGCTCGACCTACCCCGTGGAAATGGTGAGCTGGAACAACGCCACGGAGTTCTGTAAGAAGCTAAGTCAGAAGGAGAAACTTAAGGCCTTCAAGTTTGAACTACGGGCTGGTGAAACGGTGAGGAGCGAGGGGACCGGCTACCGGCTGCCCACGGAGGCCGAAGGGGAGTTCGCCTGCCGCGCGGGGACGACGACAAAATACTGGATCGGCGACAAGGACGACGACTTGCCGCAGGCAGGCTGGTGTATTGCGCACTCGGGCAATCGTACCCATGCGGTGGGAGAATTGAAGGCAAATCCATTCGGGTTGTTCGACATTCACGGCAATGTCTGGGAGTGGGTACAGGACTGGTGGGAACCGACGTACTACGGGCAGTTCCAGGGAAGGCCCGCACTGGACCCAAACGGTCCATCTCACAACCACCGTTCAGAACGTGTGTTCCGGGGCGGCAGTTGGCGGTACGACGCGTCCAACGGCCGGGCCTCAAATCGCGGAGCCGGCGACCCGACGTCCTCTCTCTACAACATTGGCTTTCGGGTGGCGTTGGTGGTGGGTGTCTCGCGTGTCGGCCGTCCGTGACCTTTGTCTCTCTGTCCTCTGATCTCTGTTCTCTCTGAACGGGGTGCAGCGGCGAAGCTCTAGCGCATGGCACGATTCCACGGTGATTCTGCGGATAGGTGATTTTGCACATAGTAGTCAATTGGGGGACAGGTTTCCGCTGTGATCATCACCCCAATACGCTCCAGGAACATCGCCCCACGCGGGCCGGCTGCGTGGTGGTGGGACACCGTTTCCGATTCGGTTTCTGGTCCTGAACATCGCTCCCCGGAGACAAGCTCCGGGGCGGCGTGAACGCAACAAGAGACGGACGCACCACCGTAGCCGTTGCCAGCAATTACGATAGTTTCCATATTCCAGAAGACGGACGCGGATCGCTGCTTTTCACAGGCACGCGAATCTCCGTCACTTGCCGTGTTTCGCCAGCCAAGCATCCAGTGGGTCGAGGGAATCCCACGTGGCGGCCTCCGCCAGAAGTTGACGCAGTGGCCCGCCTCCCAACGTCTGAAGCCTTTTCCGCAGGGCCTTTGTCAGCCGTCCCCGCTTGGCCTCCAGCACGATCACCACGGCCTCGACAAGGCCCTGTTCCTTGCCGATCTTGACCAAGTCCCGTCCCATTCTCGTGTCCACGAGTTCCGGCAATTCTCCGATCAGCATGTTCTCGATCTCCTGCTTCGAGCGGTTCGGTAAACGTTGTCCGAGCCAGTTCACGAAGACCTCTGCTAACGTTTCCTTCACGCCCTGCTGTAGTCTACTCCTCTTGATCGTTCGGTAGAATCCCCCTGCCTCACGTTCCAAGTCGGTTTCGCCTTCTGCCAGCAGCGGCTGAAAGACGGCGACTAAGGGATGTTCGGGAGTGTGCTCCGCCAAACGCCGCAATTCGTCGGTCAGCACGATCGATCGCACGACGTTCGTCCAGGGCTTGGTCTGGGGATCGAATCGCTGGTCTCCGAAGAAGATGATCCCTTGCACCTCCCGCAAGCCGAATTCCTCCTGAATCGCGGCCATTTTCTGGACGGTTCGCGTGTAGATGCGCGGATTCTTGACGAACTGAAACTCGACGACCGATAACGGCTGATCGAGCGCCTCGGGCACGATCACCGCGTCGGTTCGTCGTTCGAGCATCTTGACGGTGAACGACCGCATCACGCACTTCCCCACCGGCGGCAAACCGGCCAATTGAAGCACCCACTGTGGCCGGGCCTCAAAGATGCGATACAGCTGTTTGTCCGTTTCCATGCCTGCCGTCCTTCCCCGCCGTTCGTGATGCCGGTCTGCGCTCCGCTCGACAGTCTATCGCGAACGGTCGGGCGGCGGAACGGAGCCGGTCACAGATCTTAGGGGACCCGGCGAAACAAATCGGTTCATTCCGCACGTATCATTCGTCAGCTGCGGCCAAGCCTTGTTTCGCCCCTTCAGGGCTGTGGTTCTCAATCCCCTCATAACCCAGGGCGGCGCTACGCGGCTACGCCGCTCCGCTGTGCCCTGGGCTGATTTGTGGCTGCCCCGTTGGGGCGAAAACCTGTGGATCACGATCAGGGGTGCGCCGGGGGCACTCGGTCATCCTTGATTTCCTAATCACTCCGCGAAGCAAACCAGAATGGAACAGAATCAGGCATTCGGGAAAACACCGTCACTTGCCGTGTTTCGCCAGCCAAGCGTCCAGTGGGTGGAGGGAATCCCAAGTGGCGGTCTCCGCCAGAAGTTGACGCAGTGGCCCGCCGCCCAACGTCTGAAGTCTTTTCCGCAGGGCCTTTGTCAGCCGCCCCCGCTTGGCCTCCAGCACGATCACCACGGCCTCGACAAGGCCCTGCGTAAGGCCTTCGTTCCTCGCCAATCCTGATCAAGTCCTGGCCCATTCTCGTGTCCTCGAGTTTCGGCAATTCCCAGATCAACATGTTCTCGATCTCCTGCTTCGACCGTTTCGGTAAGGCGAGCGGCAGGAAATAACTTACCCGTAGGTCGGCCTTTCCAGGCCGATCGGGACGGTCTTGGAAGACCATCCTACATTAAGTTGGGTAAGTTATTTCCTGCCGCTCGCCTAAACGTTGTCCGAGCCAGCTCAC
>JAPLNJ010000584.1 GCA_026692885.1 Planctomycetota bacterium
AGATACGCTTGCCGGAATTGCCCGTCGCTGATCAGGTTCACGGAATCGCTGTCCACGACCGTCGCCCCGTACACCGGATAGGTCACCTCGGCCAGGCTGTTGGCGTAGTCGAGGCCCTGGGTGAAATACTCGCGCTGCGTGGTGCCGTTATAGTAGCCGTCCTGCGTCAGCGTCACGTCCAGGGTGTGGTAGTAGTCGCCGTTCTTCACCAACTCGACGCCCGTCTGCACTTCGGCCTTGGTCTCGACCCATTTGACGACCGGCGTCAGCACGGTGCCGCCGGCCACCTGGCGATAGCCGACCACCACGTCGATGGTCTCCGGCTGCCAGGAGATCGTCGGCGTCAGCACGGGCCGCTGGCCGGCCTGTGACGTCGGATCGGCCTGCAACTGCATGTCCTCGCCCGACGCGGCCTTGAGCGCGGCCCCGGCCTCGACCTTGCCGGCGCCTTCCACACGCACCAGCCCGCCGGTCAGATCGGCGGCCGTGATCGAACCTGTGAGCTGGTCGTCGGTCCAGTCAGTTCCGACGCCCGCGTTCAATTCCAGGTTGCCCTGCGAGATTATCGTGCCCGTGATCACGACCGACTCGACGGCGTTGGCCAGCACGCGTGACGCGCCGCCGGCGTTGTCGTTTTCCACCCAGCCGTCGACGCGAATGTTCTGGGCGAACAGGTGGATCGAGCCGGATGACAGGAGTTCTGCGCCGTTGGCGACCAGCAGGTTGCCGGCCGTGCGCGCGTGGATCAGGCCAGCGGCGTGTGTAACGTGGACCCAGCCGCCGTGCAACACGTTGACCTGACTGCCGGCCAATGCGATCAACTGCTGCGCGTAGAGGCTCCCGTTCACATTGACGGCCGCGGGCGTAGTGACGCGGATCGAGCCCGTATCGACGACGGCGATCTCGTTCTCGAAATGCGGTTGCCCGACCGCGCCTTCCAGCAAGATCTCGTCCGGCCCGGCGAGTGTGATGCTGCCGCCGTCGCCCGTGGTGAGCGTGCCGGTCGCCGACACCTGGATACTCAAGTTCGAAACGTCCGTGCCGCCGGTCGCGGTCAACGTGCCGCCGGCCTGCACGAAACCGTCGATCCGCAGCAGCTTGCCGGCCGTCAACGTGACACTCGACCCGGCGTCCGCCGCCACGATCGAGCCGGCCACGCGCAGGTCTCGATCGGTGGTAAGCGAAATCGAACTGGGTGCGGCCGGCGTGAACGCGCCGCCACCCGTGGCGTCCGACTGCACCAAGCCGAGGTCATTGGCAACCGTGAAGCCCACGGCCTCCGCGCCGCCGGTCAGGTCGATCGCGATCGCGCCGGAAGCCAGGATCCGCCCGCCCACGTCGGTCAACTGGCCTAAGCCGTTGTAGCCCTGACCGCCGAGCGTCAGCAGCTCCCGGATGTTCAGCGTCACGTCGGCCGCCTGACCCGTCCAGGTCAGATGACCGTCGGCGTCGAGAGACTGCCCGGCCCGCACGCCGCCGATTACGTCCAGGTAATCGGCGTCGATTTGGACCGCACTGCCGTCGCCGGTGGCCAGCACTTGAGCGCCCGAGCGAATCGTCACGTCGTCGGCCGCGATTTGCACCTGGCCGGCGGAAGCCACGACGCCACCCCGTTCGGTCAGCTTGCCGCCCACCATCTCGGCGGCACCGATGGTGATCTCCGGCGACTCGATGCGCAGCGTAGCGGAAGTCGCCAGACTTCCGGAACTCTGGCGAGTTCCGCTACCCAGCGTGCCGCCTGCGACGGCGACTGACTGCGGGGCCGTCGCCAGCAGCGAGCCGGCCACCGCCACGTCGCCCGTGACGGTCAGCATCGTGCCGGACGCGAAGGTCACGTCGTAGTCGCCGGCTGCCGCCGCGGCGCCGGTGGTGCGCACCACGCCCAGCACGTTGACGGCTTGGCCGGCCAGTGAGAGGCCCGCGCCGCTTTCCACGCGACCGCCAGCCTTCGCGATCGTGACGTCGCCCGCCAGCGACGTGATGCTTACCGCCGTCGGCATCACCGCGGGGTGCGGCAGTCCGGCCGGCTCGCCGGCGTCCTGGTGCACGTGGGCAGCGCCGACCACGCCCTCGATCAGCACGTTATTCCGTGCTGTCAGGGCAATCACGGCGTCGGCTCCCGTCGTCGTCAGCCGAGCCGTGTCGTAAATCCTCAGGTCGGTTTGTCCGGCGACCGTGTCCGTGCCGGCCGTCAAGCGGATGACATTCCCGGCGGTCAAATTGCCTTGCACGTCGAGCACGCCCGGCACCTGCAGCACGATCTCATCGGCCGCTGCCAGCGCGCCGCCGAGCGTCAGGTCGTCCGCCGTGGAGAGGATGATGATATCGGACCCCGCCCCGCCGGCCGTCAAGCTGCCGCGGACGAGCCCCGACGCACCTACGTTCAACGCGATCGAGCCGTTGATCGTCTCCAGCAGGCTGGTCTCGGTCAGTTCGACCGTCGAGCCTTCCGTCGCGTCGCCGCCGGTCGGATCGAGGCCGTTGAGGACGATGTCGTGGTAACTCTGCAACCGGCCGCCCAGGGTGAGCTGGCCGCCGGAGGTCACCTTGATCACCGAACCCAGGCCCGCCGCTTGCACGTTGTATTGCAGCGGATCCAGCGGCGCGAAGAAGTCGATCGGATTCGGCCCGCTGACGTCGACCAAGGAGTTCTCGGCCGCTGTGCGCAGCAGGCCCGTGCCTGCGACGACGACGCTGTGGCCCGACGTCGCATCGCCGGCGACCACCGGATCGTCACCGCCCACGACCGTGATGGCCTTGCCCGCCGCGACTTCGCGGCTGATCAGGACCTGGTACGCCGCCTCGATGTCGACTGTCGAATCGCCGCCGTACAGCGTGCTGACGCCGTCGTTGATCTCGCCGCCGGACGCGATCCGGCCGCGAATGACGGCATCCTGATCGCTTGAGATGACAATCGAACCGTCGGCGTTGTGCGTGGACAATTCGCTGTTGGGATGGATCGACACACCGACACCGCTCGTGTGCGACCCGCCGCTGATCTGCAGATTGCGGCCGGCGTGGATGAAGCCACCGGTGGTGATGGGATCGCCGTCGATATTGACCGTATTCCCACCCATGTAGGCCTGCCCGCCGGCCGTGATCTGCACGTCTCCGTCGCGGTGGCCGGCCCATTCGTAGGTCGCGCCGCTGGCCGTTTCGACCAGCGTCGCGCCGGACGTGATTTGGCCCATCAGTTCCAGGTCGGCCACGGCCGTAATCGCGACCAGGGCCACAACGCCGTCGGTGGCGGACAGGCCGGCCGCATTCAGTCCGGCGACGGGCGTGACTACGACGCTCAAGTTGTTGTCGTCCGCGCCCGGCGTGCCGCCGTTCACGCTGACGGACCGCGAGGCCTGCAAGGCCGTGTCGACGTATACCTGCTGGCCGGCCGTGACCGAGATCGTGGCGTCGCCCGGAGCGGTCCAGGTCACGCCGCCGCTGCCCAGCACGCCGCCGGCGATGATCGCGCCGGACAGGTCCACGTCCTGGGCGCCGCGAATGTCGATCGAGCGGCCGGCTGCCGGCACCTGAATCTCCGACGTGCCGTAGACAGTAACGCTGCTCTCCGTGTCATCAGCCCCGCCCAGGACCGTGCCGTTGAGCGCAACGCGGCCGTACAGCTTCAAATTGCCGTCCGCGACCTGGGCCTGGCCTTCGAAGAAAACCGAGCTGTCGGACTGGATCGTCAGGTTGGAACCGGCCCCGCGCACGTCCAGGTTGCCGCGCACGATCACGTCGTCGGCTGCGGACAGGACCAGGTCGGTGCCATCGCCGAAGGTGGTCAACGTGCCGGTGATCAGCATGGCGTACTGCGTGCGGTTGTACAGCGGATGCGTCGCCGGGACCGCCTGGTGGAAGTAGTCGCTATGATCGGAGTCGGGCGCCGGCGCGCCTCCTTCCAGGCTGATGCCATCGCTCGCGGCGATGGCGCCGGGGATGAACAGTTCGTGCGGCGACTGCAGGACGACGTTCGAATGCGCGCCGGTCACTGTCGCCAGCGGCGAACCACTCGACGAGTCGAACGTCACGCCCGCCAGCACGGCCGTGCCGGACTCCAACGTGACAAGTTCAGCCGACTGAATCCGGACCAGCGCATCCGCACCGGGGGCCGAGATCACGCCGCCTTGCTGCAGGCTGAAGGTGCCGCCGGCATTCAACTGGGGCCGGCCGGCGTGGCCGCCGGCTTGCACAGTCCCGGCGATGCTGATTGAGCCGGTGGCATCGATCGCGAAGGTGTTGTCGTCTTCCTGGGTCTCGATCCACGCCCCGACGTCGACCGTCACGTCGCCGTCCACGACCAGGCCCAGCACCGCCTTGGCGACCATCCAGCCGCTGACCAGTAGATGGTTCCCGATGTCGATGAACAGTTCCAGTGCCGTCAGGCCGGAATCGATACCGCCCAGGGGCACCTGCAGATTCGGCCCCTGCACCGTGAGCCCGCCGGGGGCCTGGATATCCAGCGTGCCCGTGGCCTGGACGTCGCCCGCCACGATCAGCGAGTCGGTTAGCAGTTCCGTCGGATCGCGGAAGCGGGCGTCCCGCTCGCGCGCCTGGCCGGTGTACTTGATCTCGTACGCATGGAACGCGTCGCCGATCAACATCGTGTTGCCGGTGTCGCTGCGCCCGATCGTGATGTGCGCGAACCCGTCCGCCAAGGCCGCCAGGTCGCCGCTGGTCAAGTCCATGTCGTGAACGAAGGCATCCCGCGCCAGGTCCGAACCCATCTGGTTCTCACCGGCGGTGCCGACCCGGTAGTTCCACACGGCCTGATGGGCCTGGATCGTCAGCTTGCCCGTGCCGCTGACTTGCGCCGCTCCCGACCGGAAGCTGACGTCGTCCGCGATGATCGTGATGTCCTTGCCGGCTTCGAGCGTGGCGATTTTCCCCGCGTCCAGGTACAGCAACGAGTCCTCGGCCAGCAAGGTGATCGACAGGTTGCCGTGTGGCACGACCAGCGCGTACTGATCGTTCCCGTCGCGGACCTGGTCGAGCCAGTCGGCCGCCGCGGTCGCGACCCACGTGACGCCGGAGAACGTGCCGTCGCCAAAGGCCGAGCCGGAGCCGAAGGGCGTGTCGTGGTGGTCGAGGCTGGTCAGCGTCAGATCGTCCTGCTCGACGATCGTAATGTCGCCGGGCGTGCCACTGGGCGCGTAGGCCAAGGTCAACGTCCCGACGTCGGTGTTCAAGGTGCCGGCCGGAGCGTTCTTCGCCTTCCAGATCAGATGGCTGTTCGGGGCAGTGAAGGTCGAGCCGGTGATCGAACCGTCGGGCGCTTCGAGGCGGATCCAGCCGGCGCCCAGACCGTCGTCCGTGTCGCCAGTCGAGACCGACAGCGGCTGATTCACCAGCACGCTCGCGTTGTCGCCGAAGACGCGCAGGTCAATGTAGCCGTCGTGCGTGGCGTTCAAAGGATGAGCGACGCTGAGCGTGCCTTGCGTTTCGAGCACGATGTGGCTGGCGTCGATGGCCGTGTTCAGGGCCACGCTGTCCGCGACGACGCGCAGGCCTGTTTCGCCCAGATCGACCGCGCCGCTGGCGGAATTCAAGGTCAGCGACTGGGTTGGGTCGTACAGCGTCAGCCGGTCGATGCCGCTGACCAGCGTCAGGTCTACGTTGTTCAGGTGCACGCGGCCGTCTTGCAGGTTGATCGCCGACGGCAGCGCACCACTCACAAAAACCTGGTCACTGCCCGAGTGCGGGTCGTCGATGGGCGCCGCGACGGTTTGCGAGGCATCCACGTTGACCCGGTCGTCACCGCGGCCCAAGGTCAAACCGGCGATGCCGAAATCGGTGTTGGCGGAGTCGCTGACCAAGGCGAACGCGACGTGGAACGCATAGTACTCGTCGCTCACGGCGGTGACCTCGAACTCGCCGTTGTAGTTGCTGGCTTCGGGACTCTTCAGGTAGAAGTGATCGCCGACTTGCATCGTGTGGCCGGGCTGGTAGACGGTCGCCGTGTGGTCCCCGTCGTGCAGAATCACGACGTCCGTGTGCTGCTGGTTGCCCAGCAGATCGAAGTAATACGCCGTGCCGGCGGCGCCGCGGCCGGTCTCGTTCACCGGCAGGTCCAGGACGTAGCCATCGGCGGTGACTTCGGAGATCTTCCACTTCGTCTTCGTGCGGAGCGCCTCACCGAGTTGGAAGTCCGGACTGGCGATCTCGATCTCGTCGCCCTCTTGGAAGGGATGGTCCGAGTGCTGGATGACCAGCCGGTGCCCGCCGTCGTGGACCATCGTCACGGCGACGTAGGTCGGGCCCGGGGCATTGGGATCAGTGCTGTCGACGCGGACAAAGCCCGCGGCGTGGTTCGTCCGGGTTGTGGCAGCGCTGGTGACCACGGCGCTGCCGGTCTGCAACAAGGCCGTCAGATCGCTCAGCACGCCGTCGAAGTTCAGCGTCGACGTGCCGGCCGTGTCGGTGATCACGTCGTAGCCGTAGCCTTCCGTGAAGACGTAAGTGTCGTTGCCGGTGCCGCCGGTAATCGTGTCGTCGCCGTAGCCGCCGTCGATCGTGGCCGGCGCACTGCCGTAGTGCCTGATCGTATCGCTGTCGCCGCCGCCGGACAGCAGAACGGGTCCCGACGTGGCGTGCGTTTCGATCAGGTCCTGGCCGTTGCCGCCGAAGATCGTAGCAGGGCCAGTCCCACGATGGATAATCCGATCGTCGTCGTCGCCGCCGATGAACGTGACGGGAATCGGCAGGTCGGCGTCGGTCTCGAGGAAATCGCGTCCCGAACCGCCGTCGGCCACGATCGAGGTGACGCCCCGGAAGGTCTGCTTGACGGCACCGCTGGCCACGCGCACGATGGTCCCGCCGTTGTCCAGGTCCGGACCGACCGTGGTGATTTCGAAGTGCTCGTTTGTGACGTCCGAATCGAAGCACCGCAAGCCGGCGCGGCTGCCCATGTTCAAGTACAGCACGCCGCCGCGGAACTTCTGCCCGTAGGTATCGTCGGCGTTGCCGCCCACGTAAATCGGCGGATTGGCCTTCAGCACGCCGATGTTGAACGTCGCGCTGAGGTGGATCTGGAAGAAGAAGAAATCGAGCGTCAGCCTCGGCGTCACCGACAGCAGGCCCGTGGCGCTCGAGTAATTGACGCCGATGCCGGCCCCGACCGAGAACCCGAAGACCCAGAAGGTGCCGTTCAATCCGCCCGCGACGTTCAACTGGGTGTTGCCGTCGCCGAACGGCGCCGTGCCATTGTCGTCGACCGACCAGACGTGAATACTGCCGCCGGCGCTGACTCCGAGGAATCCCGGCGCGCCGAAGGTGAAGCCGCCGCCGAAGTAGACGTCGAACTCGCCTTCGCTGCTGAAGAACCCGCTGGCGTTCAGGCTGGCCAGGCCGAAGAAGCTGGTCGACATGCCGATCTGCAGGCGGAACACGCCACCCACCGACTCGATGTAGCCGCCGCCCTGCATGGACAAGGCGCCCAGCAGGGTCAGTTCCCCGGAAACCGCAATGCGGGTCAAGCCGCGCTGCACGCCCAGGTCGTACGCATCCGAACCGCCGCCGCCGCGGGTGTTGACCAGCAACTGGAACGAGGTGTTCATGTCGAACACGCCGTCGATGCCGAGGAACCCGCTCTCCAGCGACGCGCCCATGTTCATGACCAGGCCGGGATTCGCTCCTTTCACGATCGACACGGCTCCGCCCGCATGCAACCGCAGCACGTCGAAGGCGTTGAAGGACGCGTCAAAGGACACGGAGATCACATTCGGATTGTTCAGCAACTCGAACGTGCCTTGGAGATTGAACCCGCTGACCGACATCACGCCGCCCACGAAGATGCGCAGGGTATCCGGCGCCAAGGTGACGTCGACGGGCGTCGTGGACACCGTGTGGCTGGGGAAATCGTACTGGTAACGCTGGATGGTCTGGTCGGAACCCGTCGTGTTCAGCTCCAACTGCATGGCCCCGTAGATCTGCAGCGGGCCGAGTTCAAACCGGCCGCCCAGTTGCAGCGCCCCGACGACGCCGGCGTTGGTGACCCGCAGGGTGCCGCTGGCATCGACCTGCCCGATCGGGGCCAGGGCCAGCTGCGCGTTGGCCTCCACTTCGAACAGCCCTTCGCTGATGGCCAGGCGGTACGAGCCGCTCAAGTTGAAGACGCTGGCCAGCGTCAGCTGCCCGTCCAGGATGAACACGACGAAGACGCCCGGAGCGGCCTCGGTACCGTCCAGTTTCGGGGCCCCGCCCGGCACGACATAGGCCAGCCCGGTGCCGTCGCTGGCCGGTTCCAGCCGGGCCAGTGCCTGGGCGCTCAGGAAATCCTGGAACTTTTCGGGGACTTCGACTTCCTGGTCAGCTGCGGTGGAATTGAAGACGGCCCGTGCGGTCACGTCGAACGAGAACACTTCCGCAAACACGCTCTGTCCGGTCGGCACGACCGCCAGGTCGATCTCCGCGGCTACGCCCTGGCTGTTGATGACCAGCGCGCCGGTGGCCTCCAGCGTCAGCATGGACTGGGCCGGATCGGGCAAGGGGATCACCCCGTCGGCGAATACCGCCAGACCCTGCGCGTCGGCCTGCAAGACGAACACGCCGCTGATCCGCACCAACTCGCGGTCCGTGGCAGGCACGCGCACGGCCATGATACCGGCCGCTTGAATCTGGGCCATCTCCGGCGGCGCGATGATCGGCTCGGCGCCGATGGCGTCGGAGAGGAACCGGATCGTCTTCGTTTCGCCGGTGGTGTTGATGACCAGTTGCGCGTCGACGCCGAAATCCACGCCGACCGCGCGCAAGGCCGGCAGATCGACATCGACGGACATCGCCGCCACCAGGCCGGCGGGGGTGATTTCCAGATAGCCCAGCGTATTGGCCTGGCCGAACTGGGCCAGCCGCAGACCGGCGTCGGCCTGCATGAACAGCCCCTGCGTGCTGGCTTCGACCCGGAACGAGCCTTCCAGTGCGAAGATATCGACCAGCTGCATCGCGCCTTGGCCTTGAATCACGACGTACGGACCCGCGGGGCCGTACGTGCCGTCCAGCTTGGGCGGCCCGGCCGGCACGGCGTAGCACAACTGGCCGGGATCGTCCGCGCACGGCGACAGCGAGTCGACGAAGTCCTGCGCCAGGTAGCCTTCGTCGATGAACCGCTGCGCCACCAGCACTTCCTGCTGGACGCCCGACGTGTTGGTGGCCAGGCGGAATTGGCCGGTCAGCGTCAACACATCGGAGACGCCGGCAAAGGCCGTGATGTTCAGGTCCGCGGCAAAGCCCTGGTCGTTGATCGCGATGACGCCGGTCGCGTCCAGGTCCAGCACTTGCAATTCCGCCGGTCCCAGTTCGGCTGCGCCGTTGACGAACATCGACAGGCCGGCGGGACTGATGTCCAGCGACGCGGCGGCGCTCAGCCGGAACAATTCGGGACCGAACGGAGCGTCCGGGTTAAAGGTTGGGACGTGGAACAGCAGTTTGCCCGCCGCCTGCACCCCGAACGACAGCGGATCGATGATGAACGTCTGCACCAAATCGCCGCCGTCTTTGCCGAAGCCGCGGAGGGTGAGCGCTTCGGTCTGCGTTTCGGTGGACGTGTTGAACTGCATGTGGGCAAAGCCGTCCAGGTCGATGCCGGCATAGTTCAGGAAGTCGAGCTTGGCCTGCAACTCCATGACGGACCAGATGTTCAGACCGCTCTGATCGGCCTGGATGACGATCCGTCCGGCGGCCGCGCCGACATTGCCCACCAGGTACAGCCCCACCGTGCCGGACGCGTCCAGCGTGGTCCTGGCGCCGACGATCTCGCCCAGGTCGTCGGTGAGCAACTCCGATCCCAGACGGACAAATCCGTCCAGCGTATAGATCGGCGAGGTGATCAGCGTCTGGACAATCTCGGCCGCCTGGTTGACGCCCTGCATAATGTCCAACAGGGTCTGCATGTCCCCGTCCTGGACGCCGAACATTTTCATCAGGTCGTGGACCTGCGCCGGATTAGTCAGATCGCCGAAGAGCGAGGTCTTGAAACCGTGGCGTTGCACGTAGCTGCCGACGATCTGGAATTCGAAGCTAGGCGCGTTGGCCACGACCGCGAAGGACTCCTCCGACGCTTCATTGACTGCCCCGTCCAGGTCCCGGAACGAGCCCGCGGTGAACAGTACACGCACCACGCCGGGATTGAAAAAGTCCGAGAAGTAATAGCGGAACGTGGTGGCGTCCATCTGCACCGCCGCGCCGTCGACGGCGGCGCGCGGAGCGACCCAGTTGCCGGCATCGTCCTTGACCAGCAGCGTGAACTCCTGTCCCGAGTCGGTGATCGACGCCACGTCCAGACCGCGGCCCGTGCGGTCCTGGAATTGGATATCAAAGTAGTGGTCGCCGTTGAACTTCGAGCGGTCCATCCGCTGGTCGGGCTGAGGACTGAGCAAGCCCGCCGCCGGCGATTCCGCAGCGAACGCCGTCGTCCGCGCTGTCGTGCCGTAGTCCGCAGAGTCCAACACTCCGTCGGCCGGGAACTCGACGCCGACTTCACCCGCCGCGAACGCGCCGGTGAAAGCGTACCGATAGACGCCGTCGCCCACAGACGTCGGCACGCCGGACAGCGTCACGCCCGCGGCGGCCAGACCGGTCAGCGACACTTCAGCACCCGCGTCCATGATCGACGCCAGGTCGAGCGTCGCACCCGTGGTGGGCGTGAACTGCACGTCCAGATAGCCGCGCTGGTTCAACAGCGACAGGCCGGTGGTGGCGAAGGATTGAATCCCGACGAGCGCCGCCTGCACGCCGAGCACCGTGAAGCCCTCGCTCTCGGCCGTCGAGACCACGCCGTCCACGTCCTGCCACGCGCCGTCGATGAACTCGACGACGACCTGACCGGGCTGAAACGCGCCGCTGAAGGCATAGCGATAGACGTCGTCTTGGCCCTCGACCGGCACGGCCGTCCCGTCGAGCGTCACGGCACCCGCGGCGGCGCCGGTCAGTTCGAACTCAGGATCCGCATCGGTTAGGCTAGCCGGGTCCAATGCCACGCCGCCCGACGGCGTGAAGCGCACCTCGATGTACCTCTGCTGGTTGAGCGTGACCACGTCGATCGCCGCACCGGACAGCGGGCTGAGCAGATCACCTTCGGGACCGGCCGACACGAACGTCTGCGTCGCCGCGAGGCTGCCGTTGCCCTTGGTGTCGCGGAAGCCGTCGTCCACGAAGCGGACTTCGACCAGCCCGCTGCCGAACTCGCCCGTGAATGGATAGTAGTAGAGATTGGCGTCGTTCTCGTCCGCCAGCGGCGTGCCCAACACGACGCCTTCGGCGGCCGCGCCGTATAGGGTGAACTCCGGCGCGGCATCCGTCACGGTCGAGGCGTCCGGGCGTGAACCGGCCGTGGGCAGGAAACGCACGGCCAATCGGCCGGCGCCATTTAGAGTAGCCCGGTCGATCCGCGCGTCGGCGACCGGGGCCGCCAGCTCAGCTGCGGCCCCGACCACTTCGAAGGTGGCCGTGTGCGCCGGATTGGCCGCTGCCAGGCTGTCGCTCCACGTCCCCTCCAGCACGCGTACGGTGTAGTCGCCCGGCACGAGGGTCAGCCCTGCCGGTAAGGCGTACCGATAGACGCCCGTCGGCGAGCTCTCGTCCCGCGTCGGCACACCGGGTAGTGCGATGGTCGTGCCGTTGGGCAACTGCAGCTCCAGTTCCGAGGCCGCGTCCAGGATTGAGGCCGTGTCCAGTTCGGCATCCGGCGCGGGTGTGAACTGCACCTCCAAATAGCCGCGGCCGCTGAGCTTGGCCAGGCTGATCTGTCCGTTCTCGACCGGGTCCGCCAGCGCCGTGGTCGGCGTCGCTGCCGCGGGGTTCGGGTCGAAGAAGTCCACGACTTCCCCGCCCGGCCCGAGGTATTTCATCGAGATTGTCCCGCGGAGTTCGGCCGAGGTCGGCAGGCCTTGCAGGATCATCGACGGGCCTGTGGGAATGTCTTGGGCCATCAGCAGCAGCTTGGTTTGGCCCGTGGCGATCTTGCTGAGGTCGCCGTAGATCCGCGCCGGGATCCGCTGCAGGCCGTCGAATAGGATCAGATCGCCGGTGACCAGCAGCTTGCCGTCCGTCGAAAGACGCACTTCGACGTTGGCCTTCAGTACGTCGGACGGCGGATGCAGCGTGAATTCGGCGCCGCCGGAGATCACCATCGGATTCAGGAAGGCCGCGAAGAAGCCACCCGCCACGGGACTGTTCTGCAGCGCGCGGTGCTGGTCGATGACCTGCTGGGTGACCGAGTCCAGCCACTCCTCCGCGTTCAGGTCGCCCATGGTGCTGAGAGCCGGGGCGAACTCCGGGTCGAGCAGGTCTTCGGGATAGAAGGCGTCGGGCAACGAACTGAAGAACTCGACGCCGCCCGAGAACCCGCGCAGCTTCAAGCCCGAAATCGGCTCGAGCAAAATGCCTTCCGGCAGTTCGCCCACGACCTGCACGCCCAACGGCCCCAACTCGGAGATGGCGAAGCGAATCGTGAAGCCGCCCTTCTTGGCGATCTCGATGCCGCCTTCCACGCCGACGAAGAACACGCGGTCCGTTACGGGCGTCGACTGGTCCAGCGCACCGATCTGATTGCCGTCGGCGTCCAGACGCAGGATGCCGCCGATCAAGGCGCCCTTGACCTTACCGCCGAACATGTCGCCTTCCACGGACACGCCGATCGACTGGATGTCGGTGATCGGGAATTTTCCATCCAGCAGCAAGCCGACGTCGATGCGGATGCCTTTGATCGCCCCGGAGAATTTCACGTCGGGCACGATGTCCAGGCCTGAAATCGCCGCCGACACGATCAGCGAGAATCGCTCCGGGTGGTCGTTGAGGTCATCCCACTGGACGCCCAACTCCGTGATGCGGATCGGCAGCCACGATGGCCATTGGAAGCTGTCGCCGGTGGCCCCATCCACGCTCAGGAAGACGCCGAAACCGTCATAGGTGCGGAACGAGCCGTCGCTCAGGAAGCCGAACGACCGCATCTGGCCGCTCACCTTCAGCGGCCCGGCGGCGACCGTGGCCCCGATCGAGCCAAAACGGGCTACTGGGTTTTCGTCGGTGGCGGTGGTGTCGATCAGGATGCTCTCGCCGGTGATCGTCAGGAAGCTGCCGAATTTGAAGTCCACCTGGTCCGCGTTGAACTTAAAGCCGTCCGGCACGCCGTCGGTGAACGTCAGCGCCGCGCGCACGGCTTCTTTGTCGGCGTCCGGCCCGTCGGACAGCGTCAGGCTGACCGTCTTGCCGGGGAACAGGGCCGCCCGGTCGGCCGCGATGAACACCTCGCCGTCGAAATCCACCGCACCGCCGAACGACACGCCGAAGTCCGTCACGCCGGCCGCCACGCCAGTCAGCGACAGCAGACTGCCGAAGTTGAGCGACCCGGTGTACGTCAGCTTGGCTTCGCCCAGATGGAACCCGTTGCGACGCACGACCAGGCCCGGAATCGTGGTGCTGTCGTCGCGTGTGTACGGCCCGACGCTGCCTTCCAGACTGATCGGGATGATCGTGACCGTCGCGTCCTGCAAGCGGACGAGTTCCTGCGAATCGTAAGCCGCCTGCTCCTCGGCCGAAACCATGCCGTCGTTGTCCTGGTCCTTCACCGGGTCGTACTGGATCACCAGACCGTGGGCCTCGGCCGTCAGCACGTCGGCGATCGTCAAGTTCAACGTGTCGGCCTCGATATGGAACTTGCCCAAGCCTCCGCCTGCAATGCAAGCCAGCGGATGGGAGGCGATTTGCGATAGACAGCCGGGCACGTCCAGATTGACCAGCACGTCGAACGTGCCGAGCAGCCCGTCAACGCTCGCCGACACGCCGCTCGAGCTCTCCTGCGCCGACGAGCCAAAGCTCAGGCCGGCATGGTCCACGCCCAGGCCGACGGTGATGACCAGTTGGGCGCCGTCGAGGCCGCCTGCGGCATTTTTCAGCGGCTTGAATTGAAAATCTTCGAGGCCGAAGTACGGGCCCTGGAGCGACAGTGGCCCCAGCTCGACTGCGTCGCTGGTTTCGACTTCACCGTCGCGGGCCGTGAAATCCGCGGTCGCCGCGTCGTTGCCTTCGCCGTCCGTGTCCGCCCACGAGCTCGCCTGGAAATGGACGGCGATCGCACCGGGCTGAAAGAGGTCGGTCTCGTTGTTCGGGTCCGCGTCGCGGAGGTAGTACCGGAACGTGTTGCCGTCCCGGTGTTCGACACTTTGGATTGCCGCGTCCCCCAGGCCGGGGCCGCTGAGCGTGAACTCGGCCCCCACGTCGAGGATTGTGGCCGGGTCCAGCGGTTGGTCCGTCGGGCTGTCGAACGTGATGTCGAGGTACTTGCGGCGGTTCAACAGCGCGGCGTCGATGCCGTCCACGATCGTGGCCAGCTTGGCCGGTGCCGGCGCGTCGCTCGGCATCGCAAAGCTCGGCAGGGCCCCCGCCAGCGCCGATACGTCGATGCCCAACACCGAGATTTCCGTCAGGCCGATGTCGAGTAACTGGAATCCGTCCCCGCCGCCGATCCCGAAGCGCGCCTTGCCGCCCAGTCCGAACACGTTCTGGCCGCCGATCGTGATGTTCAGCGACATGTTCGGGACGTCCACCAGGATCATGCCCGACCCCGTCTTCGTCGCCTCGACCTCGCCTTGCAAGGTGAACACACCCGCCACCGACAGGGTCGCGCTGCCGCTGAAACTCAACACGTCCTCGCCCGTGTCGAACGCGACCGTCACCGAACCGTCCGGCGTCGAGATCGTCTCGTTCACCGTTGCGTGCAGCTGATTCGCCCGCACGCCGAAGCTGCCGCTGATGTCCAGCCCGTCCAGTCCGACCAGTCCCACGTCGCCGGACGTCACGAGCGCATAGGCGCCGTTCTCCACTACCAGCCCCAATTTGCCCTGAGTGACCTGCAGGCCGATGGCGTCGCTCGTCCCATAACCGGCCCCCAGAAACGCGGTCACTCCCGTGACGCCGATCAGCAGTTGGCTGCCGTCCGCCGCCTTCTGGACCGAGAAATCGCCCGACACGTCGACGAATCCCGCCACGGCCAGATGCACGCTGCCGCCGATTCGCGACACGTCCTTCACCAGGTCCAACGTCTTGGTCACGCCGCCGACCGTCAGCGACCGGTCGACCGCCGCGCCGGTGGTGTTCTTCTGCACGCTCAGGCTACCCGACAGCGTCAGGTCCGGCACGCCGACCAGCGACGCTGTCCCGCTGCCATCGAAGGCATAGGTCTTGTCCGCCTTGATCAGCACGACCAGCGAGATGTCGCTCAGTCGCACGCCCAGGTCATCCGCGTCGCCGGCCCCCTTCTCGTCGCCCACGAAGGTCGTGACGTGGCTGGCCCCAAACAGCACTTCCTTGTTCGGCGACGTGCCGCTCGTCTCGACCGCGAAGTCGCCCGACAGGTCGGCCAGCTGCGTCGCCAGCGTCACGCTGCCGCCAACTCGCGACACGCCCGCCGTCAGGTTCAGCGTCTTGCTCACGCCGCCCACGGTCAGCGAACGGTTGACCGGCTCGCCGGTGGTGTTCTTCTGCACGCTCAGGCTACCCGACAACATCAGGTCCGGCACGCCGACCAGCGACGCTGTCCCGCTGCCATCGAAGGCATAGGTCTTGTCCGCCTTGATCAGCACGACCAGCGAGATGTCGCTCAGTCGCACGCCCAGGTCGTCCGCCGTATCCGTGGTGCCCTTCTTGTCGCCCACGAAGGCCGTGACCTGGCTGGCCCCAAACAGCATTTCTTCGTTCGGCGACGTGCCGCTCGTCTCGACCGCGAAGTCGCCCGACAGATCCGTGATCGGCGTCGTGAGTGTGGCACCGCCAATGTCGAATGCCGTCGTGTTTGGCGCAATCTCCTCGGCGAATGTATAGTTTGTCGAACCAACTGCCAGAGTCGTCCCGGCTGCCACCGTCACAGCGCCGGTGTACCGGACAACGACGGCTGTCGCCGAGGCCGACAGCGAATCTCCCAGCACGGCGCTGAACTCGCCGTTCTTCAGTTCGAAGGCCGTCTGGCCGCCCCCGGTCTGCAGCCCGAAGTCCGCGTCCGCCAGCGACACGCTGGCCGTGCCTGCCGTCATGCTCGCCGTCACGTCCGAGCCCACGGCGATGAGGTTCGTCCCCGACTTCTTGAAGCCCACGTCGCCGCTGAGCGTCACGAAGTCCGCTACATTGGCCGCGAAGCCCGTCGCCTCGACGGCCACCGTTTCGGGCTCGATGTCTTCCGCAAACGTGTACGTCGTC
>JAPLNJ010000585.1 GCA_026692885.1 Planctomycetota bacterium
AGCGAGCGGCGGCTGCCCGAGCCGTTCCTGCGCCGGTGCGTGTACCACCACATCGAATTCGACTCGCAACTCGTCCAACAAATCCTCGTCAGTCATCGCGATGATTTCGCCAGCCTGAGCGACGGTTTCCTCGAATTGGCCGTCGAGCGATTTCTGTCGCTACGCAGCCAGGGATTATACAAGTCGCCCTCCACGGGCGAACTGCTGGTCTGGCTGCGAGTGCTGGCCGCCGCGGGCAACGTCAGCGAAGCCGCCTTGCGCGAGGCAGACCCGGCGAAACTCCCCTACCTGGGCGCGTTGCTGAAGAACCGTCAGGACCTGCTGGAACGGGAATGAGCGGGGGGGGCGGTCTCCTCAATCCGAGCGACTACCCGGAGTCCCTGCGCAGCCTGTTCGGGGTGACCTGAGAGAAGGCCAGGGAAAGACGCGGAGAAGGGGAGACACGGTGACTTCGTGCAGCGAAATTCCGCGTCGAAGAAGTCCCAGCCAATGGAAAAATCGCCGAAGTGTTGGAGGGCGGTGGTATCGCGATCCGTACGGCGCTGAGGACTTTTCCCTTGAACCTCGATTCGCGATTCGCGAAGATCCTTGTGGAGAATCCGGACCCTTCCGAAAGCCAAACGAATCTTGTGGTTAGTGGCTGTAAAGTTCGAGACCGTTCTGGTGCAACGTCGCGTTGACTTCGTTGGCGAAATAGCCCTCGTTCACGTCGATCTCGAACCCCTGCGACTTGTCCTTCGGGAACGGGTTCATCCAGAACGCCTGGTTCAAGCCGGTGGCGGCGGCGTAACGGTACCGCGACTCCCAATAGCCATACTTCTGGCGGAATGTGCGAGTCCAAATAAACGCACTCGTCCACTGCGTTGGCGCCTCGGTTCTCCTTGCGCGTGACGAGCCGCAACAGCCCGTTCGTCACCACCGCATTCTCCGGAAACCGCGCCGACTGCAACGCCCCCCACGACTCGCCGCGCGCACTCCGCCAGACGTTTGTGTCGAGGCGGTCGCCGTTGAAGTCGTCGCTGAACGTCAGTTCCCACTTCTCTGGTTCCGGTGGACCGGTCCGAATCGCCGTCGACGCTGTCTTGGCCAACACGCCGGGATCGTACGGCACCAAATTATCAAACAGCAGTGTCTGCCAGACCGTGGCATCTTTCGCGTCGAGAATCTCGACCTTGAGCGCGCTCAAGCGGATGTTGTTCATGCTCGATGGCACAGGGGTAATGCGACGCGGTAGGACGGTCGGGCGTGCTATGGTTCTGCACGCACCAGGTCTTCGCCAGCGCGGTTTCGCCGGGACGGCTCACGCCAATGACGAGTGTTTCGCGGCTGTTAAAGCCTTTCTCGCCTTCCTTGGGCTGATTGAAGACAAGGTAGCGCTGGCCTGTGGAAAGATGGCCGGCATACAGCTTCGAGGTGGAGGCTGTGAACGCGTGATCCTTCACCGCGCTCCAGGTGCGGCCATAGTCGTGACTGGCAAACACGAACGGCATTGCACCCGTGTTATTGCGCGTGATCGCGAGTAGCTCGCGGCCTTCCACCCACACGGTGGTTTCGGGGCAATGCGCCGTCGAGAGTTCCTCCGCCTGCAAGGGCACGACTTGCCAGCGGCCCGTGAGGTCATCGCCCCGGCTGATGGCGACGGCGGGAATGCGAGGTTTCACGCCGAAGCGGCTCGCCACACGCCCGGCCATGATCCAGTTGCCGTCGCTCATCTTTACCGGCTGGCAGTTCGGCAGGAAGAGGTCGGCGATGTCGCCGCGCGGCTGCCAGCGGTTGGTCGCCTCATCGAGCACATAAACCGCGCAGGTGCTGATGAGGTCGTGCCCTTTCATCTTGCCGACGAATGCGTGGAGCACGCCGCCATGCGAGAGCATTTGCGCGGGCACATAGTAGGTGCCGTCCCGGCTCGTGTCCTCGGCGATGACCTCCAGCGCGGACCACGTCTTGCCGCCGTCCTTCGAGCGACGGCAGCGGATGATCGACTCGCCGACGATTTCCTTCTCCGGGCAGTTATACCATGCTGCGAACAGCTCCCCTTTATGAAACTCGATGGCCGGATCATGGAGGAACTGGTAACGATCCGACTCACTGCGTTCGATGCGCACATGCTCAATGGCAGCGGGAAAAAGTAGCTCAGCGGCGTGCAGCGCGGCCAGCGTCCTCACGTTCACCACGGAAAGGGCAGAGTAGATGGAGTCCCTGCCGTGCTGTTCCCCTGCTGCCGTATTGTCGGCCAGCGTGGCCACATAAGCCCGGTCTCCGACCATGGTGAGCTTGGACCCGTGCGCCCCCTTCACCTCCGGCGCGGTGATTTTGATCAAGCTGGCCAGCACCTTGTCGGCCGCAGCCTTGGGGTCCCAATGGGCGGGAACGAGCTTCGGCCTATCGAGGTTGTTGATCGTCTGCTTCAGCGTCACCGCACCGGAGACGTTCTTGCCCGCGAGCACATCTTCCTCGCGGAACTTCGCGAGCAGGATTTCGCCAACGCTGTTGCGACCACGGTCGTAGGTGATCCAGATGAGGCCGTCCTTATCCTGCACGCCATCGGGATACGAGACGCCGCCCGGCACGCCGTTGGCATACGCACCACCCCCGCGTTCATCGAGCAGCAGGCCCTCGTTCCACGTCGCGCCATCATCGATGGAAAGCCGGGCCGTGAGATGGCTGCGCCCGGTGAACTTGTAATGATTCACCAGCAGCAGATTGTCCGACGCCAGGCGGCGGATGAAGAAGCGCGAATGGGGCGTCGGGATCGTGGTGGCTGTGCCCTCCGTCCAGGTGCGGCCTTTGTCGCCGGAGTGACTTTCCCAGAGCACCTTCGCCGTGCGGATGAGCATCCACAGCCGGCCGTCGCGCAGTTCCACGATCATGTTCTCGAGGCCCGCTCCCGGCGTTTTGACGGCGCCATGCAAGGTCCACGATTTGCCTTCATCGGTGGAGACGCCGACGCCCTGGACTTGTTTAGGGTCGAATCCCGCCCAAGCCGCCACCGGCTCCAGCGCATGAGTGACGGGCATGATCCACTCGCTCGTGGAGAGCGCGATGGGCTTGTTCATGCGGAAGCTGAAGGGCCCGTCGAAGCCGACGCGGAACTCCGCGCCAAACACTGGCAGTGTCGCATCGGGGTGATCGCAGACGCGGGCATAGACGCCGTGCTGGGTGCTGTCCTTCATACTGCGATTGAAGAGATACCAGAGCCGCCCTTTCGGATCGATCCACAGGCACGGGTCGTAGCAGCGTGTGCCATCGCTCAGCGGCAAAGCCATCGCCTGCGGCGCGGAGAAGGTCTTGCCAGCATCGTCGCTGTAGGAAAGCACCACCGTGTTTTCAGGAGCCGGCTCCTTGGGCCCGCCGGTGAACCAAGACACGAAGAAACGCCCCTTCGCGGTGCGTTCGCTGCCAGGGATGCCCTGCCAGGTGCGCTTGGCGAGATCAATCGTGATCGGTTCGGCCGCGTGCAGCGCGGCCAGCGGTGCGAGCAGCAGGGCGGTGAGGAGGGTGAGGGTGTGTTTCATGGAATGTCCTTATTTGCTGCTGGCTGTTTTTGCCGGGCTGGGTGTCTGCTGATAGACGGCGAGTTTCTCGATGACGGTTTCGCCACGATCCACGAAGAGGCCGAGGCCGGGCTGTTTGCGGACGAACTCCTTCGGGAAACCGCCGTGGAGGATAAGTTCGCCGTCCACGTAAAGCTCATAGCGGTCGCTGCGGGCGCAGAGGCGGACGTGATAGGCGCGGTTGGGCTCGACCTTGAACTGGCGGCGGTTCATGGGGGAGAACATGGTGAGCGAGGCACCGAAGACGCAGCCGTTTCGGGCGTCGAGCGCGAAAACAAAGTCGCGTTCTGGATACGGCGCACTGCGGTTGGCGCGCAGCACGAACCCGGCAGCGATGCCGCTTTTCAGCGTGACGGTGGCCTCCACTTCCATGTCGGAGGCACCGAAGCCAAGGTCGGCGACCTGCCAGCCGGTATGGGACTTGCCGCGATACGATCTGTCGGCAGCCAACTCCCACTTCCCTGCGGTGACGCCGCCGGTGACGTGCGTGCGGATGGAAACAGGCTGCGGCAGTTTTTCCGGAAGCAGCGATGCGCCACGCCAGGCGTTCTGGCGGTCGCTCCACATCAGGCGCAGCCGGCCTTCGGGCGTGACATTCAGTGCCAGCGGCGGTGAGAGCAACTGGCCTTCCTGAAAGAAGGCATAGCGTCTGCCCTCGAACTCGACGGTGCTCACGGTGTTGCCTGCCGTGAGATCGCCGCCGAGGAGCGCATAGCCGGTCACCGGCTCGCGATACGGTCCCTCGGGCTTGTCGGCGACGGCGACGATGGTGCCGCGCACGACGTTCGGATCGGCGAAGATGCCGCGGTTGCCGTGGCCGTGAGAGGTCAGGCAGGTCATCCACCATTTGCCGCCGAGCGGGAAGACGTCGTGCGCCTCGATCTCGCCGTAGCGTTTGGGAGCGAAGGCGGGCGGCATCTGCTCCCAATGAATGAGGTCTTTGGAGCGAGTTAGGGCAATACAGGCGGCCTCGGCTTCTTCCTCGGCGGGCACGGTGGCAGCGAAGAAACCGATCCAGCCATTGCCAGCGGGATCGCGCACGATCTTCATGTCGCGACAGCCTACTTTCTTATCGGGTTCCGGTTTGCCCTCATGCACATACCAGCGCGGGTCGGGCGCGATGACAGGGTTGCCGGGATGACGCTGCCAATTCACGAGGTCGCGGCTGGTGGCGAGGCCGATATGCTGGTTGCGCGCC
>JAPLNJ010000586.1 GCA_026692885.1 Planctomycetota bacterium
AGCGTTTGGGCCGGTCGCCGTCGTAGGTAAAGATCCCCTCGCGGCAGCCCTTGGTGCCGCGCACGTCCTCCGGCGTCGGGCCTCGCACATCCACGACCTTGACGAAGCCTGCGTTGGGCCAGCGAGCCAAAGTCATGGGCTGGTCCTGGAAGAAGAGTCATCAGTTTGGCTCCTCGTGGAAACAGGGGTCTCATTTCATCGGTGGCCTCTCGCCCCCTTAGAAACGCGGCCGGCAGAACAGCCTGGGTTAGCGGCAATCGTTCATCGGCAATCGGCTTTGTACCAGATCGTCAGCGTTGGCCCAATGGTTGACACACCCCATCGGGCGCCCAGAATGGGAGCCATGCGCGAGCTCGACGTGAGCTGGCTACAACTTATTGGCTATCCGACGACGGCTGTACGACGGCCCTCCGAGGCCGTCGGGGTAGTGAATTCGACAGCTTTCGACGGCCTCGGAGGGCCGTCGTACAGGGGAAAACCGGTTTTCGGATAGCCTCTTATTGGCCTTGGTGGAGGGAGCGTCATGAAACAACTTGTGGTGGCATTGGGCATGGCTGGCTTGGCCGGCGCGGTGCTGGCGGCGCCGGCCCAGGAGCCGACCGCCTGGAAAGCCGGCGTGGCGGCGGCGAAGATCACGCCGGAAACGCCGATCTGGATGGCCGGCTATGCCGCGCGCAAGAAACCCTCGGAGGGCGTGGCCACCGATCTGTTCGCCAAGGCCCTGGCATTCGAGGACGCCGCGGGGACGCGTCTGGTCATCGTGACCATGGACCTGATCAGCGTGCCCCGGACGTTGCGCGACTGGCTCGAAGCCGCCGTGCAGGAGAAGTACGGCCTGCCACGAAACTCGCTGTTGATGAACGCGTCCCACACGCATTGCGGTCCGGAGTTGCGCGCGTCGCGACTGGCGGAAGACGAAGCCAGGGCTCCGCACGCTGTCACCACGGAACATTACCTGGCCGATTTGCAGCAGAAGCTGGCCGTGCTGATCGGCGACGCCTTGCAGCGGTTGGCGCCAGCGCGGCTGGATTTCCTGCGGGCCCGCGCCGGGTTTGCCATGAACCGCCGCCGCCCCACGCCGCAAGGATACAGCAACGCGCCCTATTTCGAAGGCCCGGTGGATCACGAGGTGCCCGTGCTCCGGGTGACCGATCCGGCGGGCAAACTGGTGGCCGTGTTGTTCGGTTATGCGTGCCACAACACGACCCTGGGCGACTATCTGATCCGTGGCGACTACGCCGGCTATGCGCAGCAGTACCTGGAAGAAGAGCACCCCGGCCTGACGGCCTTGTTCATGATCGGTTGTGGCGCCGACCAGAACCCCTATCCCCGCGGCAAAGAGGAACACGCCAAGTACCACGGCCGTACGCTGGCCCTGGCCGTCGAGGCCGCGCTGCAGACTCCGCCCAAGCCCCTGCGCGGTCCGCTCTGCCTGGCGCTGGAGGACGTGACGCTGGAGTTCGCGCCGGTTCCGCCGCGCGAGGAACTGGAGCAAACGGCAGCCACCGGCCGGGAGCCCGATGCGGCGCACGCAAAGCGGCTGCTGAAAGAACTCCTAGAGACCGGCAAGATCCGCTCCACGTATCCTTGCCCGGTGCAAGTGGTGCGTTTCGGCGGCGACCTGACGCTGGTGGCCTTAGGCGGCGAGACGGTCGTGGATTACGCCCTGCGTCTGAAACGGGAGTTGGCCGGTCCGAGCGTCTGGGTGGCCGGGTACTCGAACGACGTGTTCACCTACCTCCCCTCGGCCCGCGTGCTCCAGGAGGGAGGCTATGAGGCCGGCCAAGCCACGAAGTGGGGCTCGCTGCCGGGCCCGTTCACCGCCTCGGTCGAAGAGCGGCTCGTGGCAAGAGTCTTGGAGCTGGCCCGCGCGCCGATTAAGCCGTAACGCGCGTAATGCGGCGGAGGCGCAAGCAACGTAGGTGGAACTCCGTCCCGAGCGGCTCGGGACAGAGTTCCAACCGTCCCACCCGGCGGCTCCGGCGACGAAGTTGGCCCCGAAATCGCGAAACGCTCGGCTGTCTCTCCGCGTGCCCAGGTTTTGGGTTGAGAGAAGGTTGGGCTCCCTTGGATGGCCCAACCACCCCGGTTCGGCTCGGTAAGCTGGCCCAACGGTCTTCAAAACGGCGATGTGGCGTTTGTGGCGGGGCGTTCGGAGCGTATTGCGGATCAAGTAGCGCCGACCACCGGCGGGATCAGCAGCCTAACCGATCTAATTCCCTCCGGACTCGTTTCAACTCCCGCTTGCCGCGAACGGTCTTCATGGGTCTGTAGTGCCAGGTCAAGATCACCTTCGCCCCCATTGCTTCAATCGGGGCTTGGTACGGCTCCAACTCGCCTTTGCCACATAGCAGAACAACATGGGGAGCGAGGCAGGCTAGAAGGCCGCGGGTGTGGCGATTGAAACAGGTGTCGAACAGACCAGGGAAGTACTTGTCGTTGGCCACTGCGCAAAGCGCGACATTGAGAAAGGCAATCCTCTCCGGCTCCAGGCCAATCGCCCGGAGCCATTGAACCACAGCACCGAATCCCCATTCCGGAACAAGCGGTGTCAGAAGTCGGTTGTGCTCGTCGTAGCCAATTTCGCCATCCCTGAGCTGGTGGCCCAGTTTCATACGCTTGATCTTGTGAGCAGCGTATTTGTGGCCAGGATTCATCATCATGACTGCCACACGAGGCGTCTTCTGAAAGTCTCGGCCAATCCAAGGCGCGTACGCCACGTCGTTGGGACGACTAGCCGGCCGCTGCGGCACGTGTCCCCATTCCTGAATGCGTTCGCTCATGAAGCAATACGAGCAGGCGACTGCATCTCGCGCCCGTTGACTCAGAAGCTCCAGTTCCGCGTCGCCGATTAGTCTTGGCCCAGGTGACGACGATTCATCCGACGGGATGTCGGGACCAGCCCCTGGGGTCACAGGGCTGGTGGCAGGATGACCCGTAGCAGAGCGGTGTTCCCTCTCGGACGTGGCAGACATGCCGTCAATGCCCATGTCGTTAACGATCTCGCATCCGCGAGCCGTTATCGTGTAAGAGCTACCTTCCACGACGGAAACCAGTCCTTGGGCCCACAGACTCATCGGGTCGTGGTCGCGTGGCTTCGTGCACGGCCCCAGTGCTTTGGCCAAACCCGTAATTCGACGACCGTCAGTCTCGGCCCTTTCGTGAAAGTCTTTGTTCCGCAGCGGCCTTTCCGCCTTCGCCAGGATTTGCAGTGCTTGTATCTGTCTCCGGGTCAGCGTCATGGTGCTCTCTGCTTCTATCGTGACCGCCCGTCGGACAGCGGTTCTTGGATCCCTCGCTTTGACCACGCGTGCCTTACGCCGATCGTGAATTCGGAGGACCCGCCGTGCGATGGGTGCCGTACGTGATCTGCGGTGATTCCCAAGGCGCTCAGGGCGCGGGCGGCGTGCCTCCCAATGGCCACGACACTCTCAGGCTTGAGCACTTCGACGATGCCTCGAAGAATGTGGGAGTAGCTCCTGATTTCAGCCGGGCTTGGGGCTCGTATTGACAACGGGACTCCCTCGTCGTGCGGATGGAACGAAACGCAATTCCAGACGAACGCCTCGGATTCGAAGCCCTGCATGGCCTTCCAGAACGTCGATGCCGATACCTCTTTGTAGGGCTCCGCCCGGCTGCTTGACTGCCGACCGTTAAAGCGTAACACGTTCGACACGAGTTGAAACTCGCTGGTGAAGGGCACTCCAGAGAAGCGGCAGCCTTTGGGCCCCGGCGCTTCGCCGACTAGCAGAACCGTTGGCCGGTGGACGAAGTGGCAGTGGTAATTCTTGAGGTTCTCACGTCGGATACGGGCAGCGTCTGTCTTGTCGAAGCCGGGCGTCGCGTCGTGGTACGGATTGAAAAGCACCGGTGTCGATGGCTCGGTGAAAACCCTATCCTGGAGGAACTGCCACAGGTCGTTCAGCGGCATTCACTTCCCCTTCTGCCAGTTACACAAACAGGACTCCAACGCAAAAATGTAGGCAGGTGCAGGCTGCTGTGCAGACGGAAGCCGTGGCCGAACATGGTCGATCGTCCAGATTTCGAGTTTGCGCATTACGTCGTGCAGGTTCGATCCGCGCGGTATGTGGTACTTTGCTTCTGCAGCGGCGTTCCATTCATCTGGGAATGCGGTGCGAAGATAGGCACTGAGGCCCTTGGTGTGCCGCAGCCTCAGCCCAAGCAGCAAATAGGTTAGGCCGTCGCGTGGTCCCCCTTCATCCTCGTCGGCGAAGAACCTTGTCGGCACGAAATAGAATCCGTGAGTTCGTGCCAAAGCCTCCAAGTGATCGAAACGGGGCAGCCGACGTTCGAAGTGCCTGATCTCTCGCATCCGCTCATAGAGCATCTCGAAAGCCGGATGGCCGTCAGTCTCGAAGAAGCGGCCTTGCGAGCCATAGGTTTGCATGACCTCCGTGTACGCCTCAAGAACCTCCAGCGTGTACTCGATCTTGCCGGACGTTGTCAAGCAGCGAAAATACCGGCGATGGTCGCCGATGAGGTGTCCCTCCTGAAAGAAATCCGTGGAGACGGTTCGCACAGTCGAAGTGTCGCTCTGAAGCAGACCGGCCCAGTCAAGTCGTGCGTAGAACTCGTGGGCGGTGCGGGGCGACGCGAAGTGAGTCACGAGCAGGATGTAGAAGAGGTTCTCCTCCCCCTCCAAGCGGGCAGCAATCGCCCTCAATTCATCCAATTCGCCACAGCAACCCTGGGGGGCTTCAAGCTCGGACGAGACCCAGGCAACCAGCTCATCCAGTCTCCGCTCGACGGCCACGAAATCCAGTTCCGGTCTTCCGCACATTGGTCACCCCTTCGCCGTTCTGCTTGTCCGCGCCAACTTCTGTCGTCTGGCGCCGTTCGCCCGGCTGAACCTGTGGGCATCACCCTTGGGCATCGAGTCCTCTTTGCATGATTGTTGATTGTCTGGAACAAGGCCGCAACACCCATAGCCATGACTCGATCGGGTGCTTCGAGTCTGCGGGGACGTGGATTTCGCACCCGGATTTTTCGAGCACAGCGGACAAATCTTCCTCCGACAGGCATAGATAATCTAATGGGCGACGCCAAGTGGCGTCGCGGAACATTAGGAACCTTCCGGTGCCGCCGAACCATGCCGACATCCGCCGCGCCCACGCCGTCCGATCTCACCCCCGTCCAACGCCGCCAGTAGCTCGTCGAGATCCTCGCCCGCGGCGTGCTTCGCCTGATCCGACAGCGGCAGGCGGACGCCTGCAAACAATCCACGGAAATCGCGACCGAAGGCCTTGATGGGGCGCCCGCGTCGAGGCTCAATGTGCCCAGGGGTTCAGGCGAACTCGCGGCGGCGTCCGGGCAAGCGGGATCTGCCCCGGCGACGCGGGCGTGTCGACGCCCGTCCCTACAGGGGTCCGGCCTTAGAGTCGGAGGCCCAACACATCCCAGATGCATGGGCCGGCAGCGCGAAAGGTTGAGCCTAATGGGCGGTTTTGTCCGACAGCACGATCAGGAACTTCTTCCCGAGCGCCTCCGCATAGCGAGTCAGCGTGGTTACCGTGGGGTTCGCGCCGGCGTCGTTCTCCAGACGCGACAGATTGGGAGGATCGATCCCCGTGCGTTCCTGGATGTCGGACAAACTCAACCCCTGTCGAACACGCTCGGCCTTGAGCAGCCGTGCGGCCTCGTTCAGTGTCGCCTGTGCGGCGTCGTGTTCCTGTTTGTACTTCTTGGCTTTGCGGCGGATCTCCGCTGCTTCACCCTGGATCAAATGCCGCGTCTCGATGACACGAGCGCGTTGAGAATCGGTCAAGTCGCGTCGGATGTGTTTGGCCTCGCGTCGTGGCATCGCTTATTCCTCTGGTTCGAAGGCAGTGATGGCATAGACCGTCGTCTCGTCCAGCAACTCGTATACGCACGCCAAGTACTTGCCCGTCGAGGTGTACCCAAAAGCGATGGGTCGGCCGGAACTCCGGCTGATCTCGATGTGGTCGGGATCACAGACAACGTCCGCGAACTCATCGCGCGTCACCCCGTGCTCGGCGAGGTGAACCTCGTTCTCATCGTCCCACTGGAAGAGAAAAAACGGCATCGAGCCTCCCTCTTATATTAAAAGATAACCCCCACCCGAGTTTCCGGCAAGGGGAACAACATGTCCGCCATGCCGGAACTGTCCCTCTCGGTCTGCTTGTTCGCGCCGTCGCCTCCTGGTCCAATGTGCTTCGCAACCCAGTTGCCAAGGGCCGTGGTTCAGCACCGGGCATCGTGCGCTGACGTCGGAGCAACTCGAGCTGGTCAAACAGGTGATTACCCAGGTGGATTACGCGAAAGTCGCCTACTCCCGGCGGCCTGGCGAACCGGTATTTGTCGTCGCTCCGCAGCTCACACCCGAACTCCTGGACGCGCGGCTGAAGTGAAGAGCCGAAGCAGGAACACGACTCTATTCTGGAAGGCGCCCTACGATGCGATCCGTTCTCATGTTGACCCGTTCGTGGGTGGCGTTGGCCATCATCAGCTGCGGATCGTGGGCGATGTCGCCGAGCGTGGTGGCGGCCGAGCAGCCGGTGGCCATAGACGACGCAACCACCATGCCGCTGGGCCTGGGCGGCGTCGGCGGAGTGTACCTGGCGGCCGAGCCGGGCGAACTGGTGATCGAAGTGCAGAAACGCGACCGCCATCGCGGACGAGCGGTCACCGAGCTGCGGGCGATCCTCGCGGGGCCGGATCGCCACGTGCTCCGGGAGGTAACCATCCCCGACGACGGTCGGCCGGCGGGCAGCGGGCTGGGACCCGTGCAGCGCACTCACTTGTCGGCCCGTGTGCCGCGCAGCGGCGTGTACGCGCTAAATGTCACCGTGTCCAACGACCGGTACGGCGAGGAAGCGATTTGGGGCTTCACGACCAACTGCCCGCATTACGTGATCGAGACGGCCCGCGGCCACAAAGACGAACGGCATCAGGAGCCGATCGTGTTTGGTAGGGTTGGTGTGCGGTCCCGACGATGTGTTGCATGCGGTCTTTCGGTTGTGGCAGCAGCGGCAGCCGCCGTTCCCACTCAGTCACCATGCGACGCTCGCCTACCAACGCAAACGGCCGGACGGTCGGTGGGAGCAACCGCGGGTCCTGATCGTCCCGCCCTTCTCTGAGTACAGCGTTTTCTATCACCGCTTGACGATCGACCACGGCGGCCGGTTGTGGCTGTCGTACGACTACTGGTCGACCTTCTGGTTCTATCGGAATGATTGGCCTGGCAGCCGGCGCGTGTTGTTGGTCTCGCCCGACGGCGGCGAGACCTGGAAACTGGCCGACCGTGAGGAACCACGATGAGGGTATCCTGCTGTCCCAAGTCCACATCATGGATTCTAAGCTGAGCCCCGACAACCACGGCGGCCGCTTCGTCCATCCCCGCGACGGGAGCGCCAACTGGCCGGCGGTCGGCCAGGGCTTTGAGGATGTCGGAAACAATGGCTGGCTGGTCTCATCTTCGGGGCTTCGATCAGTTCGGGGTTCCTACGAAGGGCATCGCGGGATGGGAGGAAGCGACGCGTTCTGGCTGACCAGGATCCGGGACAGCCGTCATCCGCCACGGATCACGCCATCTCCGGAGGATGTTCCCCCATCGCCACCCACATCCGACGTATGCGGACCAACTGCGGGCGATTCATCCGGAGCGCGGCCACGGTGGCCCGACCGGTGGAAGTCCAGGCGACGATTCGCGTGCCGTCGTCCGTCCACGCGAAGTGCTCTGCCCACCGGTGGCGCTGGGGATGGAACAACGGCACCCCTTTACCAGTGACTGGGTCAGGAGCGGAGGTGCGGTCCGCCTTGAAGCGATTGCACGTGGGGCACGCCAGACAAAGGTTGTCGAGAATTGTCTCGCCGCCCAAGGCCCGTGGGAGAATGTGCTCGAATTCGAAGACTACGATGGTCAAGTCTTCGGCCGTGTGGCAATAGGCACAGCAATTCCCACACCGAGCACGCACAGCTCGCTGCAAATCGACAGGCACATAGACGCTCACCGGGAAGTCGCTCCCGCATGTTGGTGCTGCAGCGTATAGCGAGCCCGCGTCTTGAGCAGCGTGAGTTGGTCCACGCGTGTCAGAATCGCATCCAATTCGGCCTCTTCCACGGCAGCCAGCCGAACCTCTTTGCTGCGGGCGATCAGTTCGTCGAGACGCGTCTGGAGGGAAGGCGCAAGCAGGCCGTCTGCCAACGCCTCCAACTCCCCTTCGCTAAGCCCGTGCAGCACATCCGGATCGTGGCTCATGATTTGCTCCTCTCCGCATCGTTCGTCGTACTACCTCTTCATCGTACCGAATTCACCACTTGGCAGGAAGGTCAGGAACCAATCGCCCGGATCACGATCGGCCAGGAATCACGGATGGCGACTGGTCCCTTCCAGGCATGCAAGAGGCTCCGCTCGCGAAGGCGTACTCGGCTTCATACCACGACCGCCGAACGAGATCCGATCAGCCCCTCCGCACCATTTCAGCCCGGCCGGCGTCCGCGGCAGCACAGACGCCATTTGCTCAACTAGCCGTCCCATTCCAGCCGCAAGACTGCTCGCAGCTTCTCGACAGACAGGGCCCGCTTCCGGTCGATATGAATGAGTGCGTGGCAGTTTGCGCACAGTACGGCTAGGTCGTCGAGGTGTGTCACACGGGGCACGTTCGAAAGAGCCAGTTGCTTCCTGTGGTGAACTTGCAGGACATGAACGCCATTTCCGCCAAGGAGCTGGGAAAAATCTGTCGAACAAGCTGCGCAGATGCCTCGGGCATGCTTCAGGGCCGCATCCCGAAGCCGCGCATTGCGACCGCGAGCAAACGCCCGTACCTCTCGGGTGAGGCCCTCAGCGGCAGCCGTGTCCGCGGGACGGACAGGCAGTGGAATAGAGACAAGGCGGGACCGCAGTGAGGAGATGAGCCCGTCGCGCAAGCAGTGCTGACACGGTTCTACGGCGACCCCGTTTTCAGCCGCCCACGCCAGCAGCTCTTCTTGCGGCGCACAGACCTTTTGCTTGGTCGTGAGGGATCCGAGGCCATGCTTCAACAGGAAATACGGCGGTCCGCTTCCGAGGTGCTGGCATCGCGCGCCGTGGAGGTTGGCGCGCGTCTTGGTGTCAAGCGTGAGAAAAACGCCGTCTTGGTGGCGCGTACGCCACGCCTGAAAGCGGTCATGAAAGGAGACGTCGCCGAGGTCGAGGAACTGCTTGATCATGCCGACTGGTAGCTCCGCATGCGGGTCGCCGAATTCTAATCCCACGGCCGGATTTGCACGGCCACTGCACGCATTGTAGCAGCGGCTGCCTGGGCGCCGAGCCGATCAAGACCGACCTGCGGTCCGTGCAGGCCCGCACGATCACCGTGATTTTCGGTTGCTGGTTCGTGCTGTTCATGGGTGTCCCATTCGCCCGCCGGGTGTAAGCGGTCGATGCTCGGCATGCGATAGCAGGTGGTAGGATGTATGTCACGCCAACTGGAAATCACGCGCCAGTTTGTTAAGGTGAGGAAGAAAGAGGGGAACAACCATGCACCTCATGTCCAAGAAGATCCGGCTGGCCCTGGCGGGACTGGCCCTGGCTTGCGGTGGCCGCGTGGCGGAGACAGTCGCAGCTGGTGAGACGCCCAAGACAGAAGCCAGCGGCACGACGCCGGAGGCGGACGCACAGCAGCCGGCCATCGACTCCCGGAATCTGGCGAGCTATTTCTGGGGCTGTGGCACGTTGGCCATTCCGGCGCTCTACGCGGCGGTCGTGGACGAGCGGGTGGCTGGCGTGTTCTTGGAGGACGCTCCGGATCACCACACCTCGGAGACAGCCCTGTTCCGCATCCTGTGTTACGCCGATGTCCCTCAATCTGCGGCGATGCTCTTCCCTCGTCCCGTGTTCTTCTCCGGCACTCGGGCCCCCGGCTTCGCCTGGACCGACGAGGTCTACCGTCTGCTGGGACAGCGCGGGCGGTGTACGACATCGGCCGAGAGTCCGGCGAAGACCGTAGCCCACTAACCTGACCTGACCGTGATCCAATCTCCCGCCGCGTTGCAGGAGCGGATCGCCACGTCGCGTCGGCCGAATTGCTCCATGATCGCGGTTGTGCTCCCTGTCACACGACCACCAGTGCTTAGTGGGGCAACGGATCGCGGGCGATCAGACACACCGGCCGAATGATCCCGCCCGTGCCCAGTTCGCTGACGCCTTTGTTCGTCACGCGGACCACCAGCGTGTGCTCGGCCTGCGCAGCGTCAAGGCCGCCGACCTCCAATAGGGCAGGGCCAAAACTTCCCAACGCCGCCTTGCCAATTTCCTTTCCGTCGACCCACGCCGTCAAGGTGTCGTCGAAGCCCACGAACAGCAGGCAGAGCCGCTTGCCTGGCGGCACCGTCGGGGTGGGGAATGTTTGCTTGTGCCAGATGGCCCCGCGGAACGTCTCGTGGCCTTGCTCGGCGAGGCAGGCGGAGTACGTTTTCAGCTTTTGCGGATAGTCCGACGGCGCGGCGCCCTCCTGGGCTTGCAGCACGGTGGGCCACTCGTCGGGAAAGCGGTAGAGGATCGCGGCATCCTTCGTCCACGATGCGACCTGTTTGACGTTATTGCCGTAATAGGCGGCGTACCAGTAGTCGCGGACGAACTCGCAGGCCGTCAAGCGGTCGAACGCAATCGCGTCGCCGAAGCCCCGGATGATTTCGTCGTTGATCCGTTGGGCCTGGGGGAAGTCGCAGCGGTTAGTCGCCTCGCGCATTGCCATATAGCGTTCGCCCTGCTGCAGCGTGAGGTCGAACAGCTTGACGCGATGGGCCAGCGTCGCGTCCGACTGGACGGCGGCCAGCGCCTGATTCATCAGGCCCCGCAGTTTTTTCCGTCGCTCGGCGGTAAATACCGCTCCCATGAACTCCTTGTTCCCGGCCGAGAAGCCGAGCGAACTGTAGGCGTCCACCAGTTCGTCGAGATAGCTCCGCAGCGAGCCGTCGGCCGGGCCGAAATACGCCGCGTAGAACTCGTCGAGCAGCTGCTTCTGGTCGAGATGCACGTCCCAGGTCAGTTTGGCCGTCAGGTAGTAGTCGGGCGTATAATTCGGCCAATTCCGAGCCGTCTCGATCGTCCAATAGCGAAGCCCTTTGTCGTAGAGATAGGGCAGATCGTGCGACACCATGTGGACCCGCGTGAACGGCATCATCGCATCGGGACACAGGAAGCTGTAGTCGTACCAGCCGAACTGTCCCGCGCTGGCCGCAAAGCGGTCGACCGCTTGGGCCAACAGCGTGCGGCTCGCGCTGCGGGGATCACCCGTGTAGTGATACCGGCCAAACGACAGCGGGGCGAACATGCCTATCACGTGCCGCTGTACCCGCACCTGCTGCGGCCCGACCTGAAAATTCGCGTAGACGTAGGTGCAGAGGCGAACGTGGGGATACTCCAGATTCAGCTTCTCGACCACCTGGTTGCAGAAGTACATGACCAGGTCCGAGGTATCGGGCACGCTGGGCACGATCGGGTCTGGCTGGAAGATGTACTTCCGGCAATTGACGCACGTGCAGTAGATCATGCCGTCGTCGGGACAGATCGAAAGAATCTGCCGCGTGTCCTGGGGTTTGCCTTGCAGCTGCTGCTTATAGAAGTTGACGAACAGCGCGACGGTCTGCGGGTGGGTCATACACAGCTGGCCGGGGACGCGTTTCCCTTCCACTTCGCCGAACCAGTCGGGGTGCTCGGCAAACAATTTCTGCCGACCGCCGTTGGCACCGAGGGCGTTTTCCCACATGTGACCGTGGCCGACCTGCACGCCGCCACGGGCCTTGTTGCGGCGCGCCCAGTCGTTGAATTGCTTCCAGTCTTCGGCCTTAGCTCCCGCCTCGCCCCCGTCGTACCAGGGGCTTCGTGACAGCATGGAAGGCTTCTGCGCTACACGTCTGTCCGGCAGATTCAGCGTCTGGCGTCTGGGCACCACGTCGCCGAACGGCCCCGGCGTGTACCAGCGAACCCCTTGCCTCTCAAGCAGATCGGCGACGGCAAAGGCGGTGGCCAGGGGCGTCTCGCCGGCCAAACGGACGCACTTGCCGCTCACGTCGTAGGCCATGCCATCGACGCCGTATTCGGTTTTCGGGACCTGCAACCCTTGGGCGACGGCGAGCGCGTCGAGGACGAACGTCCAGCGGTCCGAGGGAATGGCCACTCCCTCTTTGGCCACGACGCGGTGCAACTCCACGCCGGTCATCTGCTGCACGTAATGCAGGAGGTCTTGAGCAGCGGCCTGCAAGTCGGCGTCATCGCTGGGCACGTACACGGTGGCGTTGCGGAATTGCTCGGCAGCGATCTCCGCCGCGCGGGTTGGCACCGACGCCAAGCCGCAAAGGATCAGGATGGCAAAAAACAATTTCGGGCTCATAGGTCTCATGTGTGGTCCTGCTGAGGAGTTCGTTTTCCCGGTGTCAGCCCTGAGCATACTGTTCCCCGGTGGCTTTCGACAGAGGCGAGCCGGAGTTCGGCCCCCGAGTCACGTCTGCCCGGCCCCGCCTTGCCGCGACCACGGCCGAGCTGGGCGGTTCGTTATCGGGAAGCCCTGGACTCACTCACCAAATCTCGAATGCAAGCCACCGCCTCGTGTACCATTTTTTCGCCGGCGTCGGCGGCCAGGAAGCTGCACTCGGTCGCGCCGTAGCCACCTTCCTTCACCGCCTGCACGGTCGGGATGTAGACCACGAACGGTGTCCCTTTACCGTGATACGCCAGCCCGAGCAGGAAGGTGTTTGCGACGGGCGACCTCGCCGTCAGTTCAAGCTGGTGCTGAATGAAGGGTTCGCCGGGGATCGCGACCAAGGCCAGGTCGCGGTTGATGAGGACCGTGAGCAGACCGACATCGGTCGTGGCGTGGCCATGGCGGTGAGGGATTGTGAGCAGGCTCTCTTTCACTTGGAGGGTCGGCCGAGTCGCGTCTGGCTGAGCTTGCAGATCGGCGGCGACTCGCAAGGCTCCTTTGCCCAAAGAGATGCCGGCTTGGCGAGCGATATTGAAGCGGTTCTCGCCGCGCAGGTTGTGGAGGTCGTACGGGTCGATGTCGCCTTGGGCTCCTTGCAGGAACATGGCCAGGCATTGGTCGCCGAGTTCTTGTTCGACGTAATCGACCATGGCGCCGGGGAAGTCGCGCGAGACCGCTCCGGCTCCCATCAGCGCCACCGGGTGGCAGGCGTAATGCACCGCGAACGCGCGCGGCTTACCCGATGCGTCGTCAACTCGGATGACGCCGACGGTGGGATCGATCGGCTGGGTGGGCCGTCGATCGGGATTCTCCCACAGAGCGCTGACGCGACCGTCGCGAACCAGTCGCCGATTGTGACCCATATACGCGCTCTCGATCGGTCCCTTGCCCGCGACGATTCGAGCCGCGAAAAGACTTTGCATCGCCTGGCCGATCGCGGCGACGATCTTCGCTTCGGTCGCCGCGTACCACGGGTCTGCGGACAGCCCCGGCCAATCGACCGTATCGGCGGGTGCTTGGCCGCTGTGGGTCCAATCGGGCGCGGCGGGCGGCTTGATGATCAGCCCACGGGGAACCATGCCGGCATGCGTGTGGGTCGCGCTGAGAATCACGTGGTCAACACCCCACTTGGCCTTGGCTTCTGCGATCACCTTGGGAGACGCAAAGACGATCGCATCCACCGCGACAATCGCCAGCGAAAGGCGTTCATTCTTGAGAACGAGAACTCGCGCGTAGAGCGGGTCCCGCAGGCGGAGCGGCTGGCCGACGATGTCCACCGCACTGTCCTCCGACGGAGTGATCTCGACCTTCGCGGTGCCGGCCGAGAACAGGGACGGAGCGGCCTCGCCGCGAGCGTTGTCTCCCAGATAGCCGTACGCCAGCGTCGCGCAGAGCCACACGATCGGTCCCGGATTGGTCATTGGTCGCTCAGCCTTTCTACGTTTCCAGGGCTGCGTTATTGAGCCTCAATCTTGTGCGGCATCGTGTCCTACTGTCGTGATTCCAGTTCCAACGCCTCGCGAAACTTGGCGAGCGACTCCTGCTCTTTCCCTTGCGCCGCATAGACGTGGCCATAGGCGCGGAGCAGGCGGATGCGCCAAGACGGAGCCATGCCTTCCATGTCGCCGTAGACCTTGAGCGCGGCCAGAGCTCCGTCGGTCTTGACCTGATCGGTCAGCAGCCGAGCGATCGCCACCGTCGCGGTGAGTGGCTGCCAGCCGTTTGACTTGCCGGTGATGGCGAACGCTTGCCGATAAGCGGTCAGCGCTTGTTCGTCGTCCTGCAGATTGTTGGTGTAGTTGTCGGCCCGCGTAAGCCACAACGCTGGATTTCGCGGAGCCAACTGGAGGGCCGCCTTCAGATCGGCTTCCGCTGGTTGGCCGTGCTTGAGGAACGACTGAGCCTGGCCGCGCAAATGAAAGGCTTCGCTGGCCTTGTCCGCCATGTCGGCAGGCCAAGTCGAGAAATCGTCGGCCCCAAACTGTTCAATCAAGTCGTTCCACTTGCGGTCCTGCAGGAGCACTCGCATGCGGCTCAGAATTGCGTCACTGGCATCGCAGTCGATCAACCATTGCCGCTTCTCCAACGGGATGCAGGCGCGACGCACCTGTTCGCGCAGTACCAAGGTGCCGTCGCCCAGCCCTTGATTCCGGAGGATCAGTTCCCCTGCCTGGCCCGAGGTCAACACCAGGACCACAAGGATGGCGGATCGCAATGCGGTTATCATGATGCAGTCTTCCTCATGCCTGCTACGTCTAGCACATCGCGGTGGAAAAGGCAATCTGGAGGTAAGATGCCCTGGTCGGACTTGTGGGACAGGCTTGAAGCACGGGCTGGTGAAGCGTAAGATCGGCGACGCCGAGAGTGGAGCTGCGTTCCGTCAGTCAGTGGCTAAAGTGCCACCCGTTGGTGATGCCGGAGTCTTCGTGAACGCCAACCTGGCCTAACAACGGAAGTGCGACACAGGAGGCCTGGCTGACCTATTTCAACTACCAGGGTGAGCATTCGCTGCAACTACGAACCCTGCCCGCAACCAGGGTTCTATAGCGGGAGTGAATCGAGGGAGTTAACCCATGACACACGCTCTGAACTTGCTGTCTCTGTTGATCACCGCGCTTTCCCCGGCCGCGGAACCGGTCGCCATCGGCTCGCGGCGCGGGTTGTTCGTGGATGACGCGCTGGTCGAACGTGTCTCCGGCAAGGCCGAATTGCGACTCCATCAGCCGACACCGCAGAATGTCGCCTTGGTGACTGATGAGCCGTGGGAAGGGAACGGGACGAACTACGTCACGGTCTTCCAGGACGGCGGGAAGTACCGGATGTATTTGCGCATCGACGGGTTCGTCTCGTTGCAGACCCCGCTGGTCGGCGGCGAGTTGCTGACCAAGCCCATCACGTTTGCCGGGAATCAGTTGCTCCTGAACGTCTCGACATCCGCCGCGGGTTCGGTGCGCATCGAGATCCAGAACCTGGCCGGCCAACCGCTACCCGGCTTCGCGCTGGCCGATTGCCACGAGGTGTACGGCGATGATCTGGAACGAGCCGTCGCATGGAAGGACCATCCCGACCTCGGCACGCTCGCCGGCCAACCGGTGCGACTGCGATTCGAAGTCAGGGATGCCGACCTGTATGCCTTCCGTTTCCAGCAGCGTCAACCGTAGGGCGGCAGGGTATCCCGTCCATGAAGGAGTTGCTATCACTTTTCCGCGCCGTTCAGCCGGCCGGCCAACAACGTCGTGCTAGCGCTGAGAGAGAGGTGAGCGTGCCGAACTTTCAAGAAAGGAAGGATCGTATGTATCTACGTCTAGTTTTGTGTGTCCTGGGCTGCGGGGTGTGCTCGACCGCAACGGCCGCAGTGCCGACCATTCCGGCGCTGAATTGGACCGAGCGATCCGACTGGGTCAACGTGAAGACCGACATCACGCCCGCGGCGGTCGGCGATGGTGTGGCGGACGATACGACCGCTATCCAGAAAGCGTTCGAGGGGGTGGCGACCGGGTCGGTGCTGTACTTTCCGGCAGGCACTTACCGCATCACCGCCACCCTGACGCTGCAGCCGAAGCAACGCGTGACCGGGGCCTGGATCGTCGGCCACGGCCGCGACACGCGTCTGGTGTGGGACGGGCCGGCGGGGCAGCCGCTGTGGCTGGAACACGGGGTCGCACACAGCCGCTACGCCGGGCTGTCGTTGGACGGTCGCGGCAAGGCGACCGTCGGCCTGCAACACCGCAACGGCGCGGGCGGCTTCGAGACCGAGGTCGACCTCCGGCACATGGCCTTCCGCAACTTCACGGACACCGGCCTGCTGGCCAGCGGCGCCCCGGCGACAGCCGAGGTCGTGGTTGAGAACTCGCTGTTCGAGGACTGCCAGCGCGGCATGGCGTTCCTGAACTTCAACGACTACGACTGGACCATCGACGGTTGCGAGTTCCGCCGCTGCCAGACCGGGATCCAGTGCGATCATGGCAACACCTACATCCGCAACAGCCACTTCGAGGGCAGCACCGGCGTCGATATCCGGCTGAGCCCGGAGCACGGCTGCTCGGTGCGCCGCTGCACCTCGACCGGCTCGCAGCAGTTCATCCGCTTCGCCAACGGAGTATCACCGCTCACGGTGCAGGATTGCCAGGTGTCCGGTTGGTCCAACCCTGCCGGCGCTATCTCACTCAGCAGCCCGGCAGCGATGATCTTTGATTGTGTCTTCACGAACCCTCCGGGCAAGAATCCGCCGGTGCAGATTGGCGGAGCCCAGCAGAGGCTGCTGGTGTCGCAAAACGTCTCGGCGGCCACCGACGGCGTGGTCACGCCGAACGTGGGTAAGGTCTACGAGATCCCGGCCGGCCAGCGCCATGGTACGCTGACCTCGGCGAGTCAGCGTTTCCTACGCGACACGGCGGCGGTGCCGACGAAGGTCTTTGACGCGAAAGTTGCTTTCGGCGCCAAGGGCGATGGGCACGCGGACGATACGGGAGCGATCCAACAGGCCATCGACGCCGCGCGCGCTCATGGGCGAGGCGCCATCGCCTACCTGCCGACCGGGACCTATGTGGTCACCAAACCGCTACGCGTCACCGGCGCCGATTACACCGTCGGCGGCACCGGCTTCCGAACGGGGCTGGCCTGGAGAGGCGCGGAAGGCCACGCGATCCTCGAAGTGACAGACCCGCAACGTGTCACCCTAGAAAACCTAAACGTGGGCAGCCATGATGTCGGCCAGGGAATGCAGAACACCTGGGATATCCTGCAGACCGGCACGGCCGCATCCTCCGAGGTCACCTACGACGATGTCAGCGTGTTCGGCATGTACCAGCGCGCGCCGCTAAAGCAGGGGCTCTGCCTGCGCGAGCTGGGCCCTGGCGCAGTGGTGCGAGTCTCCCACGTTCAGGGCAACATCCGCCTGCAGAACGCTGCCCGCGCCACCGTGCTGCTGGGCAACAGCTACGAAGGCTCGCTGGTGGTGGAGGGCCAGGCGCAGGAGCGCGATGGGTTCCTAGGCGTCATGACCCGCCTGGGCACCAGTTGCACCCATGCCTTGTACATCAAGGACAACCACAGCCTGGTCGCCAGCGACTTCTATATCGAGCAGGCAGACAACGCCTACAGCCTCGAGGGCAGCCCCCACGACCCGCCCGGACGACTGACGCTGCAGACGCCGAAACTGCAGCTGGGCAAGCGGCAGGATGGCCAGCCGAATGCGGCCTTCGACATCCGCGGCTATCACGGCCGGATCGCCTATGGCCCGGCCCAATTCTATTGCGAACCGGCGACGATGCCGCTGACGCACACGGGGACGCGGCCGCTGGAGATGATCCTGTGGGGCTGCAGCTTCTACGAGACCAAGTTGTCGGTGCGGAAGGACGACTCGGCTCACGTCCACTTAGTGGGCTGCCGCGCTGTCGGAGACAATGCCGGGCAGGTCGAGGAAACGCCCACGCCCGAGGCGATGGCCACCCTCTCCACCGCCCTCGACGATTTGCGCGCGCTGGGCGCGACGGATCTCAAGCTCAACCACCCCGAGGCGCGCTGATGGCGTCCCCAGGCGGTGCGCTACCTGGGCCGGATTGGACCGAGGTCCACGCGCCGGCCGAGGGACTGCCGGTCATTGAATTGGGCACGAATCGCCAGGCCGAGA
>JAPLNJ010000587.1 GCA_026692885.1 Planctomycetota bacterium
GGCGTCTGCACCAAGCGGGTTTTTCCTGCGAGCGTCGGTTGCGCCGTTCCGGCATAGCTTTGCGCGACCTCGTTCCGGCCTACATGACCATAATCCGGGCTACTGGTTCATCGAGGGCGATCCGCAACTCAGTACGCTGGCTCGGACGACGGTGAGCGATCCGGCCAACGAAGTGCTGACTAGCCCGGCGTCCTACTGGGAAATCGCCATCAAGGTGAGCTTGGGCAAGTGGCGATTGAACCGCCGCTACGAGGACTTCCTCCACATCGGGTTGAAGCAGTATGGGTTCCTGGTGCTGCCGTTCATCCTGTTTGAAGGCCTGACGACGCGGGGCTCGATAATGACCGTCAGCCAATCGGACCAGTCGTGTTCGACCAACCGGACGTAGGCAGCTCAGCCATTGGCAATCGCCTCGGCCAGTAGCAGGAGGAACACATGAGGAACGCAGGAAGACTGGCCGCGGCGGGGAGCGGGCCGGCCTCAGCCAAAAGCGGCCCGGCGATGAGCTATCCCTTTCCGTCGTCATCTGGTAAGATTGCTGACGATGAGTTTCGTTCAACCGGGAGTCATTCCATGACAACACAGACACTGGAAGAGCGGGTTGCAGCGTTGGAGCAAACGGTCACACAACTTGCGTCTCGAACCTCGGCGGACAACCCCGTGAAGGACTGGCGCAGCACGATCGGAATGTTCACCAATGATCCCATCATGAAGCAGATCGACGAGGAGGGCCGCAAGATTCGCGAGGCAGATCGGGAACAGATGCGCCGGGAAGCTCTGGAAGAACCATCGTGATCATCTTGGACACCGACCACGTCGTGGTCTTGAAGTACAGGGATTCGCCGCAAGCCAAGGCACTGTCTGCGAACATGGCGGCGTCCCTCGAACCGGACTTCGCGATCAGCGCAGTGACCATCGAAGAGCAGATGCGTGGCTGGCTCGCCCTAATCCATCACTCCCCCGAAGTTCATCGGCAACTCCCGGCATACGAACGGCTGGTGGAACTCTTCGATTTCTTCTCGCGGTGGAAGATCGTCCCGTTCGACAGGGCCTCAGCGGACGAGTTCGTACGGCTACGGAAACAGAAGATCCGCATCGGCACGATGGACTTGAAGATCGCCGCAACGGCGTTGGTGCATGATGCATTACTGGTGTCCGCCAACCGGCGTGATTTCGAGCAGGTGCCGGACCTGCGCCTCGAAAACTGGTTGCTATAGCGATCCATTCACACAACCAGGCAAGCTGAATTGGGGTCTCCGAATTGAAGTGGGCCTTGATCGCAACGTTGCAAACTGCTGTCAGTGCCGTAAACAGCCAGGGTGGCTGGTGGCTGAGCCTAAGCGAAGCCCCAGTCCCAGTTTTCTGGGGAATCGCTGTAGCCAGCGTTTGGTGCCACCCATCAATTAAGACGCTGCGCAAGTCTGGCAACCGGGCCGGGAGACCGTCAGGTAAGTATGGGACTCGACAGCGAGCGAAGGGAGGAAAACAAGACCGTGGGGAATTGCTGCTGATGCAGGCGACCTCACCGCGTTTCGGCAAGGTACGCCTAAACCCGCGCCAGGCGGACTAGCAGGAGGAACACAGGAAGACTGGCCGCGGCAGGGAGCGGGCCGGCGTCAGCCAAAAGCGGCCCGGCTATGTGCTAACCCGTGCAACCAGTGTCGGCCGCGGCGTGCGGCTTCCGCCGTCAAGCTCTCCGCCCGACCCGCGGCTCGTTTGAACCAGCGGCCAAAGTTCACCACCGTGTCGACCCACATCTCCGCCGACAGCTGCAGCCGCTCCAAAATCGGTGCCAATTCACCCGGAATCTACCCCCGCTTGTCCGGCCGTGATTGACGCCCCGTCCAGTCCAACAGACGCAAAAGACAGGACTTCGATGCCAAACTGCCCGGCCAGGAACTCCAATCGCTGTTGAATCCACGCTTTGCGGTGATCGAAGTTCTGGCCCGTGACCGCATCCTGGCCGCAGAGGAAGGCTCGCCGCACCGCGCGCTGGACGCAGTGATAAATGCCGACTTCCGGTTCTTCAATCAGGTCTCGTCGAGGCAGTCGGGGCATGGCCGGTCCTCCTCAAGGGTTCTGGGCAAAGTGGCCGAAGTATAGCAACGACCCCGGTATCGCACACGAGAGACTATGGGTGGCCCCTTCTGCCGGCCCGCATGTTCTCGACCACTTCCGGTTCGAGCTTGTCCTCGGCCAGGTACAGGGCGAACACGGCTTCCTGCCACGCCGTCTGCAGCCGCTCCAGGTCCAGTTCGGGCAGTTCCGGAAACTCGCCCTGCGGCGCGAACGCCCCGCAAGTCAGTAACACGTGAAAGTGCGGGTGCCAATGCAAAAGTTCGCCGAACATCTGGATCGCGGCCACCATGCCGGGCTGCACGTCGTCGCGGCCGAGCAGGCGTCGGACTTCCGCCTGGAGGCAGGTCCAGACGCACGTGCACAACTTGCCCAGCAGCGCGCGGTCGAAGCGGGTGTGCAGCCGCAGACGCTTGGGGATGGTCAGCACGACTTGCCGGTGTGCGACGGGAGCACGCACGTCTTCGGCCACGTGAATCGAGGTCAGCAGGGCCCGTTTCCGGTGGCAGGAGGAACACGTGCAGCGCTGCTTGCAGGAAAAGCCTTCTGTTGGACCGTTGATAATAGTGATAATAGTGCCTGTCCTTTCTCTCCTCCTTTTTCTCCTCCCGGAAAATCCTACGCAGGGACCGCCCGGCGCTTGCATCAAAGGCGCCTGGGAATCAAGATTTTTGCGAGTAGTCAGTGCATTGACAACAAAATCACGGCCTGCAGGGTCCGAAACGGTTTCGGAATGATGCGGCTGTTGGTGCCTCTCCCCGGCGTGTGCTCGAAGCGGCGGACAGGTTGTCCGTCGCGGGTTCCCATGATGACGTCCTTGACAGGGACCGCGAGGAAGTTCTCGGCAAGGTGGGGTTGCGGTCTGGATTCTCGAATCGCCTTAGAAAGATGGTGGGGCCACCTATGAGAGTTCTGTTCATCTATTCTCTCGATGATGTCCAGTCTGTTCGCACGCCTCTGCGGTCGTGGGCGACCATCCAATTCGGCATCTCCTACATCTCGGCCGTGTTGAAGGCCGAGGGCCATGAAACGCAACTCCTGGTTCTGGGAAGCAACCAATGGGAGGCCAGTGCAAAGCCCGTGAGGACCTGCCTGGAGGAGTTCACCCCTCGCCTGATCTGTTTCACGGCAACCTGTTCCCAGTACGCTTTCATTGAGAGAATTGCGGGACTCATCCGGCGCCAATGGCCGGACAAGTATCTTGCGATCGGCGGCCCGCATGCCACGTTGCAGCCGGACGCAGTCATGGCCGGCCCGTTCGACGCTCTCTGCCTGGGAGAGGGAGAATATCCGACGGCGGAGTTGTGCCGTCAACTGGAGCACCAACAGGTGCCGTCCGGCATCGCGAACCTGTGGATTAGGTCGCCGCAGGGCACTGTCGAGAGGAACGAGCCACGAGAATTCATCCAGGACCTGGATCAGTTGCCGTTTCCGGATAGGGACATGTGGAGGTCTTGGATGAGGGAGCAGCCCGAGGGTGAGTTGGCTGTCCTCCTCGGCCGGGGCTGCCCCTATGACTGCACCTACTGTTCGAACCACGCACTTCGAAAGGTCGCCCCCGGGCGATACGTGAGAATGCGGTCGCCCGGGAATATCCTCCAGGAAGTCGCGTTTCTTCACCGAAACGTCCCGCACGAGAGGATCTATCTTGAGGTGGAGACGATCGCCCTCAACAAGGCGTGGACGATTGAGCTCTGCAGCCGTTTGGCGGCCTTCAACTCGACGCTGCCGCATGCCATCTCGTACGGGTGCAATTTCCGCATCTCTCTCCAGTCCATTGACGGGGACCTCTTCGCGGCGTTCGAGAAGGCCAATTTCTACAAGATCAACATCGGACTGGAATCCGGCAGCGAGCGGATCCGCCGAGACGTTCTGAAACGCAACTACTCCAACGATGACTTCCTGCGGGCCGTGGCGCTGGCGCGCCAGCACGGGTTGAAGGTCTATGTCTTCAACATGATCGGCCTTCCCGGGGAGTCGCGCCGCGATCACGAGGAGACGGTTTTTCTAAACCGGCGCTGTCAACCCGAGGGACACTACACGGGGATCTTCTACCCCTATCCCGGAACGGAACTTCACACGATGTGCCTCCAACAGGGGCTCCTGCGGGAGCCGCTCGACACGCGGATGGAACGAAAGCAGCCGGCCCTCGATCTTCCGGGCTTCTCCAAGCGGCAGATCCGAAGTGCGTACGCCTGGTTCAACTATCGTGTCTACAAGGGCCACAAGCCCCTGTGGAAGATCCTGATGCAGGTGCTCTTGGTGAGAATACGGTCCCACCCGACGGCGAATCTCCTGTTTCGCAGACTTGTCCAGTTGCCGGGGTTGAGGCAGTTGCGCGCCAAGCTTGCACGAGGCTAGCGGGTCCTGTGGTGTCCTGTGGTGTTGACTCAGACGTGCGATCTCGCTTAGCAGCGTGCAATAGGCCAAGAGAGTTAGACAGGCATTGTTATGGCATTATTCGTCTTGGTCGTGCGGGGACACTCTTCGCTTCCGAGGACCGTATCGCGAATACGGAACGGGTTAGGCGTAGCAGAACGCAAATGGGGACGGACGAAACGCGTCCGGGGCAGACACACGGGAGGGCCGACGTGACGGACGCGACCGCTCCGGCCGCGTTGAGCGAGACACGATGCGCCGCGCGAGGGGAGAGAAGCGGCGGCGTGCCTTCAGGCCGGTGAGGACACCAGATTGTCCAGGTGATGCACACCACATTGGCGTGCTAGGTCGTGCAGACGCTCACGATCCGTGCAGAAGTAGCTGCCCAGCAGGCGTGCCTTGTCGAACAACGCGCGCATACGCTGCCCCCACACCTCATCGCTCGTGTCCAAACGCCACAGGATCGAGGCCACTTCCTCGCTGACGCGCGCCTTGCCCTCCCGGCACAAACGGCTGAGTGATAGGAGATTTGATTCCTGACCGCAGACGTGAGACTAGCCGGGAAAACCTGGTGAAACAAGGGGGCGAGGGGAGAGGAGGCGTCCACGGCCGCCTCCTCTCCCCTCGCCCCCGGGCCCGCACAGCGATCCACGTTAAGGGCTTCGTTACCGAGCTTTCCAGCCGATCGGGTGGAAACTCAAGGGTGAATCCCGCGGCGGGCGCAAGCCGTCCTCGGGCCGACAAGCGGCGGGGAAAATCAGCTTGTCGCCCAGAACGTGGCTTCGTCCTCGAAGGTCAGCTCCCGGAACTCGTCAGAAGCGGCGAGCTGACTGTCCGAATCGATGTCCGGGTTGTGGACGTGGAGGTCCCCGGCCGGTGGCGCCCGTGGCGACGAGGGACACCACAGCCCGCCGACCATCGCTGCGCGACGGTGCCCGCGCAGGATCTTCTCGATCACGTCGGCCTGGGGCGGCTCGAGGAAGGCAACGACCTTCATCTGGCCACCGCACTCAGGACAGCTCAGCGGGTCGATCTCGTACACCCGCTTGATCAGCATGGCCCAGGTCTGGCTCGCGCGACTGCGGGCCGGAGCTTTTGGCGTCTCGCCGCTCGATGACCCGGCCAAGCGGCGGACCAGCCGCAGACGATCCACGAGCGACCACGAGCGACCACGAGGCCACCTCGTCGGCCAAGGCCGCCAACGGTTGGGCCTCGTTCGATGCAGTCAACGTTGGGCCCATGAGAACCACCCTTGCACAAGATACTTCGAAACATGCCCGGCCATCGCGGTCGGCGCCAAAGCCGACCGGCTCCGACAACGGCTAAGGACCGGCGCATCAATAAGTGTCGCACGGAAAGTAGTCGTCACGCTCCGCCGAGACGACATGTCATCACGGCGGAGCGTGATGACTACATTGAAGACCCGACAGTCATTCCTTCCGTGGTCCTAAGGGGATTCTACTTTCCTTAGCCGTACAGTATGAAACTTCACCAGACCCACGTTCGAGCCTAACCCGACGCGTCTCAGCTCGGGAAAGGTCCATTTGGCAAGATCCAGCGACGACTCCCGACCCGACCAGCGGACGAACGGCCTGCCGTCGAGCCACACATCGATCAGCACGTCGTGGTCGTCGCTGCGCGGGCAGGGCAGCAGTCTTACGGCAACGAGCAGCGTGTGGGGCACACCGTTCACCAAGCCGCCCGGACGTCGGACTGCTGGGTCGTGACCGTCGCCGATGTCTTTGCCGTCGATTCGCTCGAGCCCGGCGACGCCGCCCAGGAAGGAGCCGAAGTGCAACGTGCACGCCCGGCTCCCCACGGGCAGGTTGAACGTTACCGACTCGCTGCCCTTGGTGCGTGTGAACTCAGCTTCGATGTCGTACTCGCCCCGAATCTCGAACGGCAGCATGACTCGAGACATCTTGCTCGGCTCGGTCGTCAGCCCATCTCCCTCGCGACGCCAGTCCCCACTGACAACGTCCCAATCGGGATCCATGTACTTCAGAGCATCGACGGTCACGTTGTGCGGAAGGTCCGCGTCCGGTTTCAGCTTGGTACGCTTCGTGTTTCTTTCATTTCACGATTCCTCCCAGGGACTGCTTCTCGATGTGTCTCAGAAGAGAACGCAACGGGCGTAGCCTTCGCTTCATTCCTGCTGTGGAATAGGTCGCAACCGCACGGCGTGGAACGTGACGAGGCTATGATTCGCACCCAGGCCCACATGTCTGGCCTCGGGCATTTTCCACTTGCTCAGACTCAACGACGACTCCCGGCCCGACCACCGCACCAAGGGCCTCCCGTCCAGCCAGACGTCGATCTGAACGTCGTGGTCGTCGATACGCGGGCACGGCACCAGCCGCACGCTCACCTGCACCTTGTGTCGGATGCCGTTCACCAGACTGCCCGGACGGCGAACCGCCGGGTTGAGAAGGTCGCCGATGTGCTTGCCATCGATCTGCTCCAGGCCCGCGACGCCACCGAGGAACGAGCCGAAGTGCAGCGTACACGCCCGGGTCGCCACAGGCAGGTTGAGTGTCACCGACTCGCTCCCTTTGCTGCGTGTGAACTCGACCGCCAAGTCGTAACTTCCTTCGATTTCCTCCGGAAGCATCAGGCGCACGAAGCCCTCCTCGGCCGAGGAGGCGGCGACAGCGATTGCTCGTTCCAAGCGGATCCACCGCCCGTGAACGGCGTCGCGCTGCGGATCGACACCCGCCAGGAGGTCCGTCCACGCATCGTCTAAAGCATCCTTGAAAGGAGGCGTGGGGTGTGGCGTCAATGTCGTCTTGCCGGAAACGCTCCGCAGGCCCGTGCGATGGAAGGTGACCGTAGCATCATAAGCTCCCATCCCCGCCCGCAGCGGATAGGGCAGGGCCACGTACGGCGCCAGGCTGAGCGAGCTTTGTCGCCCGTGCCAGGCGATGATCGGCTTGCCATCCAACGAAACATCGATCGCTGCGTCTTCTTTCTCCGTGCGCACCGAAACGAGCACGCGATACCGGCGCTCGTTCTTCAGTATGCCGGGACGGAAGTTGGCCGGATTGTTGTGATCGCGGGGGTCCAGTCCGTCGATTTGGCCCAGCCCATGCACGGTCTGTCCCCAGTGCGCTAGAAGCAACAGACAGACCCGGCCCCCGACCGGGAGCACGATGTACACGGAACCTTCGCCCTTCGTCCGGGTGAATTCCGTTTCGAGGTCGTAATCTCCACGAACTTCGAGGGGAAGCATCACGCGGGACATCTTACTCGGTTCGGTGATCAACCCTCCCTCGTCGCGACGCCAGTCTCCACTGACTACGTCCCATTCGGGATCGACGTACGGCAGGACGTCGACCAACACGCCCTGCGGCAGTCGGTCGCCGGGCTTAAGTTTCAGACGCTTCGGCTCGGCTCCTGGCGCCCGGTCCGTGAGACTGGCAAGCAGCAGGAAAAGGACTGCGGTGAGAACGATCGAAAATGTGACGCTGCGCGACTCACGGCAGCAGATCTGCGCCGGCGGTCGGCGAAGCTGTCCACTCGCCGACGAACCTCGCGTCGCCTGCGGCGATCCGTTGGCGGAGGCAGATTGAGGATGCGATGCGCTCATCGTGGGTCTCCGAAATCCGAGTTGCATTTCCGACTTCCTCCCCGAGGCAGTTTCTCGTTCAGGCGGCCCGCACGCCGATCGGGCTGCCACAATAGAATGTCATCACGACGCGGTTTTCGAGTCGATCCACACGTTTTTTTTGAGCCTTGCGGACAGGGAGTGCGGTGACTTACGTCGTTGGCGGCAAGTCGGCTTCGCCGGCCGGCTCGCGGCCCTTCGAGGATAGCTTCGCCAACATCTCGCCCATCTTGGCGCGTCCTTCCGCCATCACCCAACCGGCGTCGAGCAACGCGTACGTCCGCCGCACGGCCTCCTCCAGCCCGCCGTGGGCTGTCAGCTACGCACCGAGGTCTTGCCACTCCCGCAAGCACTCTGCCTCGGCTTCCTCCGTGGGGGTGTAACGCCGCGCCTGTTCCTCCAGCAATCGATGCAGCGTCGTGGCCAGCCGATCACGGGCCTCGCGGTAGTAGAAGTCCACCGTCGTCGATCTGAGATTCAGGGCGTCCGCCGCCTGGGCGATGGTGAGTCCTTCGCACAGTCGTCCGTAGAGCACCCGAATCCGGTCGCCCTGCCCCTTGCCGCAGTATTCCACGGCGAGCGAGTCCACGGCCCGTTGGACCAGCCCTTCGACCCAGGCCGCGTAGAACAGGTCGTCCTCCGGCTGATTCGGTCGGTTCAACTCCTTGACGTGTTCCGCCAGCCCGTTGTACAGACGTTCTTTACGTTCCTGAGAGCGACGCTGATTGGCGAGCAAGCGGCGAACTATTCCGCAGAGCAGCGAGCGCAGTTTTGCTGACCGATTTGACCTCCAGCGATCCAGCAGCCGGTTCTTCCACAGCACCTCGAAAGTCTGAGCGGCCAGATCTTCCGCGTCTTCTAGGTCCCGAGCGCCATGACGGAGGCAGAATCGACAGAGGGGGTCCCAATAGTCCTTCAGAAACCGCCCCCAATCCTCCTCGTTGCCGGCCTCCGCCAGTCGATCAATCAAGGTGAGATGCGTCGAAGGGAAGCTCATGGGACGTGACGAGAGAACGCTGATCGAACACCGTCCACGATACCCGACCTGCCCACATGCAACCAATGACTGGATCGGGGGAGATGCTCGGACAGGAATAGCATTGTCATATCGTCGGCGACATCTTACAAGCGGGCACATACCAGCACCAAACGGTATAACTGCGGTTGCGAGTGGACATCGAAACCTTGTGGCTTGACCACGTGACGAGTGGTCAGTCCGATCTCCGATCCGCTTCCTCGGTCAGGACCGTTTTCTCGCCCTGGGCCTCCGTCCCGAAGAGCCTCGTCACTTCCCCGGACGGCACGCTGCCGCCGTTTCCGAATCTCGCTGAAGCTGGGCTGATTTCGCAACGTCGTATCAGGCATACGCCTCGAACGTCGTGATCGCCCGGTCGATAAACTCCATCAATTTGCGGCCTTGACCCGTGTTGAGCAACTGCACCCACAGGGAGAAACTGTGACCGGCGGGACAGTGGGCAGGTGCTTCGTGCGGCCACGGGTATTCCGGGTTCGGACCGTTGCGGGCCTCGGCGGGAGCAATGTTCTGCAAGGCATAGGCCAAGTGTTGAACGCTGGATACCCACCGGTCCAAGTCCTCAGGGCGGCCAAACCCTAACGCTTTCGCGATCCATTTCAACTCTGCAGGCCGACGGTCAAGGAGCGACTTCAGGAAGCGGACGAATCCGGTATGGGTCTTGGGCGGAACCTTCCCGGACCGCCAGAGATAAGCCTTGCTTAGCTTCTCCGTCGCCATCTGCAGGTAGTGTAACAGTTGGCACTCGTGGGCCCCGACACGTCGCAATTGAAGGAAAATCGCGCGGTCGGACTGAGCTTGCTGCCACCAGAGCTTCTGCGCGTCGTTCATGGACGGTTACCGCCGCTCCAAGGTTAGCATGTCGTTGAGGGTCCATCCCGCCGGGAGTGGCAGCTCTTGATTCTGAATCGCCTCCCACTGGGCGGGCGTGACGTCGAGGACGTACAGCGTGTGGGCGTCCGCTCCGCCTATGCCTACGCCGAAGTCAATGGGCTCAACGGGCGTCGTTTCGGAGATGAGCCGATTGACCTCCAGGAAGCGAATCTCCCGAGGTGGGGCATTCGTAGGCAGGTAGTGAATTGCCGCCACCCCTAGATCAGTTTCAAGATGACGCCTCGCGTACCACCGAGCGAGGACGTCCCGATCAAAGGCGGTCTCGGCTGTACTCGGCATGATTTGTCACCTCCATCGACTACATTTCTTCGCCACCCGCCAAGCTACAACCGGGGGAGAAACGGTGGCGGGAACCCCGTTGTAGCCGTTCAAGATCCAGTCCACACCGAATGGTCACTCTGAACGGCGCGGGGGTAAGTCTAAGTTGGCGGCCCAGGGAAGTCAATGCAACCGGTGAAAGCACCTTGAACCGGAACTCCCACTCCGGAAGTTCGACCAAACTCGCAGACAACACGCGGTGCCCACGGGTGGGAACCGTCATCCGAGCAATCGAATCATGCGACAGTCCGGACAGGAATGGCGGAAGCTCTTCGGACCCCACACGGGCCATCTTGCGTCGGTGAGAATTAGAAGGTCACTTCGAACGTGTCCAGCTCCACGTACGTCAGTTCCCGGGGCTCATCGGAAGATGCTGTCTGACCGTCCGAATCGCCGTCCGGGTCGTGGACCCAACCGTCCCCGACAGGCGGCGCCCTTGGTGATGAGGCGTTCCACAGCCCGCCGACCATCGCTGCGCGACGGTGCCCGCGCAGGATCTTTTCGATCACATCGGCCTGCGGCGGCTTCCAGCGGCGCCAGGATCTGGATGTTGCAGGTCCCTTGACAATTTGCCGCGTGCAGCCCCAAATCGAGTCCGTTCTAAGAACTCCCCAGACAAGGAAACGCATGATGAGCAAGCACAATCGGGTTCAAGTCGGGTTCACAATGCTGGCGTTGACGGTGCTGATGAGCCTTCCGGTTCTGGGAGCAGACGATCCGCCGGATCTGACCAAGGGCGAAACTAGCAGAGTGGACCGCACGCGGACCTACAATCTGGGCGCCACGGGGCTGCGCGGGTGGATCTACACCAAACCGGCCAACTTCTTCGAGAGCTGCCAGGGGCGGACCACCACGGCCAGTCGGCAGATTCTGGTCACGCATGTCGGAAGAAAATCGCCGGCGGAGGGCGTGATGAGGGTAGACGACGTAATCCTCGGCGCCAGCGGCAAACCGTTCGCCGACGACGCCCGCAAGAGCCTCGCGATGGCCATTCAAGAAGCTGAGAAGGAAGCCAACGGCGGCATCCTGACGCTGACCCGCTGGCGCGCGGGCAAGACCGAAGAGGTGCGGCTGAAGCTGCGGGTGATGGGCACGTACAGCGAGACCGCGCCATACGATTGCCCCAAGTCCAAACGGATCTTCGCCGAGGCCTGCAAAGTGCTGGAGCAGGAGCCGCTGCACGAGGACCTGTGGGGAGCGGTGAACGGCCTGGCCCTGCTGGCGACCGGCAATCCCGAGTACCTGCCTCGGGTGCGCGAGTTCGCCCGGAAGATGGCCCCCCAGACGTTGAAGTTGGAACTGAGAGACGGGATGGTGACTTGGGAGTGGGGCTACCGGAACCTGTTCCTCTGCGAGTATTACCTCCTCACCGGCGACAAGGAAGTGCTGCACGCCATCCAGGAATACACGGTCACGCTCGCCAAGGGGCAGAGCATGTACGGCACCTTCGGGCACGGTATTTCCGACCGGAATCCCGACGGCACGCTCCACGGATCGATTCCTCCCTACGGCCCGGTGAACGCGACCGGACTGATCGCCAATCTGGCAATCGTCATGGGCCAGAAGTGCGGCGTGGAGCATCCGGAAGTGGCTGCGGCCATCGACCGGGGGGCCAAGTTCTTCGGCTACTACATGGACAAGGGAGCAATTCCTTACGGTGAACACATGCCGTGGCCGTACCATGACAACAACGGCAAGAACGCCATGACCGCCGTGTTGTTCGCCATGCCAGGCAACCGGACCCGCGAAACGCAATTCTTTGCGAAGATGGTCACGGCTTCCTACAAGAACCGCGAATACGGCCACACCGGCCAGGGATTTAGTTATCTGTGGGGCGCCCTGGGCGCCAATACCGGCGGACCGGCCGCGGCGGCGGCCTTCGTCAAAGAAGCCTCGTGGCACCTGGACCTCGTGCGGCGCTGCGATGGTTCGTTCACCTACGACGGCGGCGAGCAATGCGGGCCCGGCCAGACGGAAGACAACACCTACTACGGCAAGAGCGGCTACTACGGCCTGAGTCCGACGGCCACGCATGTGCTCACGTACGCTCTGCCGCTGAAGAAACTCTGCATCACCGGCAGGGACGCGAATCCGTCGAACTGGCTCGGTAAGCAGGACGTTGCCGAGGCCATCGCTTCCGGCCGCTTCGACCTGGACCGCAAGCAGAAGAGTCCGGCGGAGATCGTCGCGGCGTTTGGCGATTGGTCGCCCATCGTCCGGGGCTGGGCGGCGGAGGAACTGGCCAAACGTCCCGAAGCGAAGGCGCTGGTGCCCCAACTGATCGCCTTGGCGGAAGGTCCCGATGCGCATGTCCGCCAGGGAGCCTGCGAAGCACTCGGCTACATCAAAAGTGCAGACGCCTTGCCGGTGCTGGTGCGACTGCTGACCCACGAAGACCGCTGGCTGCGGGTCAAAGCGGCCAATGCCTTGAGGAACATGGGCGACTTGGCGAAACCGGTGATCCCCGCCATGCTCAAAGCGGTCGCTCAAACCGCGGAGCCCCTGCAGCCGATCGTCTGGGACGATCCGATCCAGCTCACCCATGGCGAGCTGGCCGCGGCCTTGTTCCAAGGGTTGTTGCGATCTTCCGTCAAAGACGTTGATCCCGCACTGCTCTACCCGGCGATCCGAGCGATTTCCAGGAACGCGGACGGAATGGCGCGGGCCACGCTGCGGGATCTGTTCGAGAACCGGCTGACCGTGGAGGATGTTCAGGCGTTGGCGCCGGATATCCTGGCCGCTGTCAAGACGCGCTGCCCGGCGGACACGATGTTCGGCAATGAAATCCGCATGGGAGGCTTCAAAGCCTTGACCAAGTACCACTTCCAAGAGGGCATCGCAGCGGGTGTCCTCTTCGCGAAGACCCAGGGCGGCCATGGCAGCGAAAGCAGGACCGGCGTAATCATGAAGGAGTTAGTGAGCTATGGCACGGCTGCGCGCGAAGCGGTGCCGGCACTGAAGGAGTTGATCGTGTCCCTGAACGAACAATGCAGGAGGGGAGAGTTCCCCGCTGGCGAACTCAACCACAGGAGAGTCTCGGCAGTCGAGGAAACCATCCAGGCCATCGAAGCCGCGACCACGCAGCCCGAGTTGCGAAGCATCACGCCTGCGCGGCCAACGGGCAGTTCCACACAGTGAAACGAAACAGCCGTTCCCGAATAACCGCGATCCCCGGGCTCCCGGTCTCCACGGCCCCAGTTTCGGCCAGATATCCGCTGCCACAGAGACTTGTGGTCTGCTCCGGGATGATCGCCCTGTTGTTGCTGCCACTGGCGACTGTCGAGGCGTCCGACCTGAATCCGTACGGGCTCATGTTGCAGTCTGCGGTACGCGGATTCGGCAGGAGAATTAATAGGGGGAAAGCGGGCGGGACCGCTTGTGTTTCGGCGGTTTCTGCCCGCGGAATCCTCTGGGGCCGGTGCGGCGCGCGAAGGGTTGATTCCAGCCCCAATTGGCTCGCGATTCTCTCCACCCAAGACTGGCTGCCGAATGGTTGCCCGCGCCGGATGCAGCGTCGGATGGCCTCGATCTCGCACTCGTGCTGTGGCTGATTGACCAGCGATTTCCAGTTCCAAGGTTGCGGCAGCGGCCAGCCACCGAGCAAGGTCACTTGCTCCGCCGAACCGTGAACACGGCGCCAAAGACTGGACCAGCGCCACTCCTCGGCCGAAGGTATCAGATCGGCCCACAATGCCTTTCGCTCCACATCGCGTGCCACCTGATAATCGCATGCGTCCGACACCACGGTTCAGCACGTGGAACAGCATACCCCCGGGAGCAACTCTTGCGGACCTTAGCATGCCGAGAGGCTACCAGGGCCCCCTAAGAAGCGGCGAATCAATAACTGTCAGGACATCGCGTGCGGCCTCGTTCAACCCGGAGCCAACGGCGACGGCGGTTCGGCCCGCGCCGTCGCCGTTGGCTCCGGGTTAAACGAGACACATATTGATTCGCCGGTCCTTAGTATCGCGCATCCCGCAGCCACCGTCAACGTTCCGATGGCCAGCAGGTTACGTGGGTGGTGGCCAGGATCTGCTCGGAATACATCCAGTACTGTGAACGTGGCGTCGTCAACGGAATGGTCAGCAAAGGACACCGCGACAACACAGTGAGATTCCCGAACGACCTGGGCAAGTACTATTCTTCCAGCCTTTCGCAAACAGAGCCAGCACGGGCGGGCACTGCTTGCGATTGAGGCTGGCCGGGGCAACACCTAGTCACTTGTCGACGGCCTTGATCATAACGTTGCGCACACTAGCCCGACGCGCCAGCGAGGGTGCCCCAGACTTCGCCCCGGCCACGTATTCCGTCCGCGTGTCAGCCCAGCTAAGTCGCCTCACCCAATTCCGTGAATACCGAATCGACTAAGTCGCGAAAATCGGTCGTTTTGTGGTCAGCTGCGGTCAAGCTGTTCACGAGTTGTGCTTCCGCTGCCGATTCATGCACGACCAGTCTTTCGGGCAAGTGCGAGTCCTCCAACAGATATTGCACGCCATGACTCGGCCCGCTCTCGACCGGGACGCCCAGTGGCACCAAGGGGAACATCGTGCCCCACATCGTGTCTGCACTCCCAGCAAGAGCCGGAGCGAAAACGGGTTCCGAGGCAGCGACCGTGATTGGGGTCTGCGACGGCAGTGACGATGCGTCGACGGTTCCCGTTGGTTGCGTGCTAGCTTCGCCTTCCGAATTACCGGCTGGCGAGCCGATTTGGCCGTTGAGGTAGCCCACGACGGCCAGCACGTCCAAGGGTGTCACCGCGTCATCACCGTTCACGTCCACGTAGGAAGTTGGGCTTTCAGAGGTCGGCGGAAGTGGGCCGGTCTCGTGGGCGTTGACGTAGCTGATGATGAGCAACGCGTCGAGCGCCGTCACGCCGCCTTGATCATTCACGTCCAGCGGGTTCTTGGGATTCTGCCAGGGGTGGGCTGTAACGCTCACCACACCATCCACCCCGTTGTCGTTGGCGGCGTTCGTTGGCGCAGGAATGAGCGTGAGCCCACCCTCGTTCAGCTGCGTGGTGAATGGCGCCGACGAAGCGGCCAGATTGATTGGCGATGGACCGGCCGGTGCCCCCGGTTTGACCGTGAAATCGATCGTGACCAAAGAACCTTCGAAGGTGCCACCCAACCCACGGGAATTCGCCAACCCGATAATCACCCGGCCACTCGCGTTGTCGATATTGGCTTCTGCCAGACCCCAGCCCGCGGCCGGATGGCTGGCGGGTACCGCACCCAACGCGACGGAATGGGCGCTGAACACCGCAGGGTCAAACAGAATGACCAAGTCTGCCGCAAAAAACGGACTCGCACTGAGATCCACGATGCTGTCGATGTTCACGGGAACCGTGACGCTGCCCCCGGGCGTGGCAATGAGCGTCGTGGGGATGCTGAGTTTCGGGTCAGGACCTCCGACGATAAGTGGCGAAGCCGAGGGGCTCGGCAGGGCCGGGACTTCCGGGACGGATAACCCCACGGCCAGTCGCGACACCTTCGAAGTATCCAACGAGGAAATCGTGCCGTTGCCCGTGATGTCCGCCAGCAGGACGGGATCCGCCAGCGGGAAGGCGGCGAAACCGGTGTCCAGCCCGACGGCAACCCGCGACACCCGAGACGTATCCAAACTGCTGTACGTGCCGTTGCCCGTGACATCACCCAGATACGCCACGACTTGAACGCCGTCATTGTCTAGCGCCGGGATCGCCCCCTCGTTGATGCTCAGCTGGTGTAAGTCCAGCACTTGCTTCGATCCGTAGCCCGCGGTAAGGGGCACGTTCGCCTGCAAATCGACAAAGTTGACGGTTCCGGCAGGCAATGGCGTGGGGCTGGAGAACCCGACGATGGCCAGCCCGGGGGTTTCAGCATTGATGGCTGCCGTGGAACCCGCCGGCATCCCAGCCGCGACCGTCGCGCCGGTGATATTGAGCAGGCTCGGGTCGTAGCTGATTTGAACGTCAATGGCGTACACCTGGCCGTCGTTGGTCAGCGTGAGCGGAAGGCCCGTGCTCACGGACGCGGGAACATTGACAACCTGATTGGGGCCGCGAGCGAAGTCGGGAAGGGAGACCGTCACGGCGCCGGCCGCGGGTGCGCTCACCGTAAAGTCTTGCACG
>JAPLNJ010000588.1 GCA_026692885.1 Planctomycetota bacterium
TGCAACGCTGTTGATCGAATCGTTGCCGAACGAGGACTGGGGCTTCGCTCAGGCTCAGCCACCAGCCACCCTGACACAGAACGCCGTTGCCATCCCGACACTGAGAGCCATCGGCTGCCTTGCGATCAAGGCCAGCCAGGTATCGGCCTTGATTGAAACGTTGAATCGCCCAAGGAATGGGAAAACGCATGTCTGACAAAACACCACCGCCGACCGACGGCTTCGAAGCCCTCGCTGACTTGGTCCCTGCCCCGCAGCAGGAGGTCGAACTGCCCCTGGCCGGCTTTACCGGGACGCCGGACGAAATCGAACGCCAATGGTTCGAAAACGTCTACCGGGGCCGCGGTGACAGCATGGCCCAGTTGACGTGGCGGGCGGTGCTGATGGGCGGGTTGCTGGGCGGCGTCTTGTCGCTGACCAACCTGTACATCGGCCTCAAGGCCGGCTGGGGCTTCGGCGTGGCCATCACCGCCTGCATCCTCTCGTACGCCATCTGGACGGCGTTATACAAGCTGGGGCTGGCCAGGAGCCAGATGTCGATCCTGGAGAACAATTGCATGCAATCCACGGCCAGTGCGGCCGGTTATTCCACGGGCGGCACACTGGTCTCGGCGTTCGCCGCCTACCTGCTGCTCGGCAACGAACCGCTGCCGTTGCCCCTCATGCTGGGCTGGGTGTTCTTCCTGGCCGTGCTCGGTGTGACGATGGCCATTCCGATGAAGCGGCAGATGATCAATATCGAGCAACTCCGGTTCCCCAGCGGGATCGCCGCCGCGGAGACGCTGCGCGCCCTGCATTCCCACGGTGAAAAAGGTTTGCGTTCGGCGCGGGCGTTGGGCCTCGCGGGCCTGTTGGCGGCGATCAATCAATTCTGGGCGGAGGGGCTGAAACTGATCAGCGTCCGGTGGGAGCCGTATTCGCTCAGTGCGTTGGTGGAGCGAGGGAACGAGGCCGTGTTGGGCAAGGCCTGGATGGGTCGGACCGTCCAGTTCATGTGGGATCCGATCTTTCTGGCGGCCGGCGTGCTGACGGGACTGCGCGTGTCCGCCAGCATGCTGCTGGGGGGCACCCTCTGCTGGGCCGTGTTCGTGCCCATTTTGCAGCACCAAGGTATCATCGCGGGATCCGGTTTTCGCGAGGTGGTGCAGTGGACCCTATGGGGCGGCGTCTCGTGCATGGTCACCTCCGGCCTGCTGTCTTTCGGCTTGCAGTGGCGGAGCATGTTCCGCGCCTTTCGCAGTCTGGGGGCTATGTTCTCGCGCGCCGAAGGCCGGACCCAAAGCGATGTGGATCGACTCGAAGCACCCACTTCCTGGTTCCTGATCGGGCAACTGGTCGCGTTCGTGGGTTTGGCTTGGCTGGCACACATGACGTTTGAGATGCCGGTCTGGCAGAGTGCGGTGGCCGTGCTGCTGTCCTTCTTCCTGGCCTTGGTGGCCTGCCGGGTCACCGGGGAGACGGATACGACACCGATTGGCGCGATGGGCAAGGTCACGCAGTTGATTTTCGGCGGGCTGAGCCCGGGCAACACGAACGTGAACCTGATGAGCGCCAACATCACCGCCGGCGCGGCCACTTCGGCAGCCGACTTGTTGACCGACCTCAAGAGTGGTTACTTGCTGGGCGCGAATCCGCGGCAGCAGTTCCTGGCGCAGTTTGCGGGCATCTTTGTCGGCACCCTCGTGACGGTCTTGTCCTTCCAGGTCCTCGTACCCTCGGCCGCCGTCCTCGGCACGGACCAGTTCCCTGCCCCCGCCGCCCAGACGTGGCGGGCGGTGGCCGTGGCACTGAGCCAGGGACTCGGTTCGCTCGGCTCGGTGAAGGTCTGGTCTATCGTCATCGGCGGGCTGCTGGGGATCCTCTTGCCCGTGTTGGCGAAACTCTTTCCCAGGTACGAGAAATGGATTCCCTCGGCGTCCGGCGTGGGACTATCCTGGACCTTCCATTGGTATTACAGCCTGCTGTTCTTCCTGGGCGCGGTCATCGGCTACGCCTTCGAGCGACAGGCCCCCAAACAGTCGGAAGCGTATACGTTTCCCGTGGCATCGGGTATCATTGCGGGTGGCTCGCTGATGGGGGTCATCCTGATTCTCTGGGAAAACGGCCCGCAGTTGATTCGGCAGTTTTTCGCGAGCACGAGTTGAGTCTTGGGTAGGACGGTTTTGTAAACCATCCTGGACGGAGCCGCGCAAAACTGTATCCCCGAAAGTTCTTGCAATGGTTAGATTTGGTCCGTCTATTGTTCCAGTGTGGAACGTCCGGTCCCCATCCGGGCTTGCCCCGGTGGAGCGAGGTTTCTGGACCACGCCACGGGTCCGCAACCGCCTCACTTCTTCCGCCGCATCCCGCCCGCCGCCTCCGGCGGCGGGCGGGATGCGGCGAAGGGGACGGGGTGTGGTTGCGGTACGCGGCCTTGGTTTTCACACCTCTTGGCCACTGGGGCAAGCCCAGTGGGGATCGGAGGTTAGGCTTAACCTCGTGCCATTCGGGGCAAGCCCGAATGGGGACCCGACATGCCAAGCTGGAACAAAAGCCGGACCAGCTCTCACCATTGCAAGGACTCTCTGGGATACAATTTTGCGCGGCCCAGGTTGGGGGTGTGCCGCGCAAAACTGGGCGGAAACAGCGGAACAGAAGTGAAACAGACTCTGGCCTGCCTCGCGACACTGTTTTGCGCGGGCCAGGTCGGGGGGAAGGGGAGGTTTTCCCAGGTTCAACGTATGCCGCGCACCGTTGAGAATGGCAGATGGGTGGAGCGTCGTTTAACAAGCCAGTCGCGTGAAGTGCAACAAAAAAAGCCAGACCAGCAGGCCGGTCCAGCTTCTCAGCTGCAGTCGAAGATCGGAAACGCCGAGTCGCTACTCAAGCACGATCGCGCCCATCGGGCACGAATCGGCGGTGTCGCGGGTGGCATCCTCGTGCTCTTCGGGAATGGGATCCACCAACACGACCGTCTTGCCGTCGTCATTGGTCCCGAAGACTTCGGGCAAGGTGTCGGAACAAACGCCACAGTCAGAACACAGGGTGTCGTCTACGGTCGCCTTCATTTGCTTCTCCTGTTGGGAATGGGCAAGTCTCTTAGAAAAATTAGAGGGTTACGGTGTACGGTGCGGAGCAGCGACCGCCGACGGCTCCAGGTAGGCCCAGAAAACCCTCGCCGGATCAGACTCCGCAAGTGACTTCCCCTGATTGTTGCAAATTTGGTCTGGAGGGCAAGGCCACTCGCAAGCAGTCCGCAATAAACGCTTGAAGTCGTTACCGCCTGGGATGTTATCCTTTGCGCCTTGGCGTGAGCGAAGGAAAGGTGCTTACAATGGGACGCTCGCTCGCTTACATTTACGCCAACGTCGCTTGCCGCAACCAACGCGGCACGAATCCGCGGCGATCCGGCGACAAACAAGAAAACCCTTAAATCAGTAGCAAGGCATCCGTCATGAAAGCACGCATCTTCTTCTGGTCCATCACCTCGGCGCTCGCCGGATTCCTGTTCGGCTTTGACACCGTCGTCATTTCGGGGGCGGAGCAAACGATCCAGCAGCTCTGGGGGTTGAGTCCCGGGATGCACGGCATTGCGCTGGGCGCCGCACTCTACGGCACCGTCATCGGTTCGTTGTTCGGCGGTTGGCCCACCGATCGCTTTGGACGCAAGGCGACCTTGCTGTGGATCGGGGTGCTCTACCTGCTATCCGCGGTCGGCTGTGGCTTGGCGACGGGCGTCTACACGTTCATCGCCGCCCGTTTCATCGGTGGCTTGGGCATCGGGATTTCCACGGTCGCCGCACCGTTGTACATCTCGGAGATCGCGCCGCCCGCCTATCGCGGACGACTGGCGGGAATGTTTCAATTCAACATTGTCTTCGGGATCGTCATGGCCTTCTTGTCCAATGCCCTGTTGGCTGGGGTTGGCGAACATGCGTGGCGCTGGATGCTTGGGGTGGCGGCCTTTCCGTCGATCCTCTACACGGTGCAGTGCTTCTGGATTCCCGAGAGCCCGCGGTGGCTGCTCGGCCGGAAGGGCGACCGGGGGCAAGGCTTGGCGGTTCTGCGGCTGATCGAGCCCGAGGCCACGGAGGAGCAAATCGCGGCCCACGCGGATGCGATCCTGGCCGCCTCGTCCGAACAAAAAACCGCGTCGCGGTTCTGGACGTGGCGTCTGCGTATTCCGATCATGCTGGCCTTTCTCGTAGCCTTCTTCAACCAACTTTCGGGCATCAATGCGATCCTGTACTTCGCGCCGCGCATTTTTGAGATGACCGGCCTGGGCAAGCAGGCGGCGTTGCTGCAATCCGTCGGCATCGGCATCACCAACCTGATCTTCACCTTCGTGGGCCTGTGGCTCATTGACCGGCTGGGCCGGCGCACCCTGCTGTACATTGGCTCATTCGGCTACATCGCTTCGCTGGGGCTGACAGCGTGGGCGTTCTTCACGCAACACTACGCCATTGTCCCGGCCTGCATCTTCGCCTTTATCGCGGCACACGCCATCGGCCAGGGCACGGTGATTTGGGTGCTCATTTCAGAAATCTTTCCCAACCGGCATCGCGCCGAGGGCCAGGCGCTGGGCAGCTTCACCCACTGGATCTTTGCGGCGCTGCTGACGACGTTCTTCCCCAAGATGGTCACGGCGCTGGCACCCGGATATGTCTTCCTGTTCTTCTGCGCCATGATGGTGCTGCAATTGCTCTGGGTGAAGACGATGGTCCCGGAGACGAAGGGCGTGCCGCTGGAGGAGATGCAAGAGAAACTGGGCATCCGAGGCGAAGTCTGAGGCGAAATAGCAGCCTTTCGCGGGGCCGCAGGGGACCTTGATCATAATGTTGCGCAAAACGCTAGCAGCAGGGGGTCAGGGTGGCTGGGGCAGAGTGCAGCGATGCCCCAGAAACCGGGCACTGGGGCTTCGCTTAGGCTCAGCCACCAGCCACCCGGACCGTGGCCAGTACTTGCAGCAATGCGCAACCTTACGATCAAGGCCGCCGCAGGGTGGTCGCGGCCAACCTAGCCATCCACCGGGCAGACCGGTGGCATTGGGCCTGGGCTCGGACGCGGCGATACGAACTAAGAACCGGAGATGACACGATGAAGAACGTGCTGGTAACCACGCTCTTGCTCGTGACGGCCGAGCTCTCGGCGGCGAGTGCCCAGACCATTCCTTTTCCTTCCGCCCTCGACGAAGCGGCGGTCGTGCAGGAGCGGCTCGACGACCTCCTGGACAACTCCCTGATCCTCGGAAACGGCGACATCAACGCGCTGCTGTTCGCCACGCGAGAAGGCTTGACACTCAACCTCACCAAGAACGATGTCTGGGATGCGCGCGTGGATAGCTCGGCTGAGCAGCCCTTGCTCAAGGTGGACATTGCCGCCCGGAAATGGGAAGGCGGTGAACAAGGCAACCCTAACGGCTATAGTCATCCGTATCCGTGTCCGAGAATCTGCGCTCGGTTGGTGCTGGGCGACGCGCGGGGGCCAACGTGGAAGGCCATCCGCGGCGAAGGCCGCCTCAACGAGTGGACCAACCGCGAGGGCGCCGCCGTCATGGCCATCGAAGGCCAAGCCGGCGCGTCGAACGGATTCGCGTACGGTCCGCTGGACGTCTCCACCGACCAGTATCCGAAGTTGCGGCTGAAACTCTCCGGCACCGGCAACACCCGCTTCTATGTGGACGTGCTGGCGCCGGACCATTCCTATTTCCTCTCCAGCCGGTGGATTGACAGCCCGCGCACGCTCGAGGAACGAACGTTCTCGCTGCCGCCCGGAAAACAAGTGGGCCAGATTATTCTGTATACGTGGACGGTCGATGGGAAACGCAGCGAAAACCGCTTTCACGAGGTGACCCTGCAGGGACCCGATGGAGACTTAGCCCTGGACTTGCACCAGCTTTCGCCGCCTCCCGCTGCCTCCGCGCTGGACTTGCGAAGAGCAGTCGCCAAAGTCGCCGGCCAGCGCGGCGAAACGTTGGTCCGCGCCCTGGCGCAGCGCAACGCATTTCTCATCCACAGCTCGCTGCCGACCCGGCTCGAACCTACGACGGACACTTACCTGCCTGGGGTCGAGCGTGGCGAAACCGATGGCGTCCAGTGGCTGCGACAGCAGTTGCCCGCCGACCTCGATTGGCCGGGAATGAGCTTTGTCGTGGCTCGGGCCGCCGCGGGCGATCGCCAAGCGGTCGCCATGGTCACTTCCCTGGAATCGAAAGACCCGTTGGCGGACGCCATCGAGTTGACTCGCACGACGCTGGCGCAACCCGCGGCGCAGCTCATCGCGGAGCATGAGGTCGTCTGGGAGCGATTCTGGTCCGCCAGCGGCATCGAGATTTCGGACGCGTTTCTTCGAAATGTGTTCTACCGGAGTCTGTACTTCTTGCGCTGCGTCAGCAAGCCGGGTGTGCAAGCGGCCGGGCTGTTCGCCGGATTGATCAACAGCACCCCGGCCTGGCACGGCGACTATCACAGCAACTACAACTCGTGGCAGACGTTCTGGCCCGCTTACGTCTGCAACCACATCGAATTGGCGGAGCCGTTCGAGCGTCTGGTCTCGGAGTACTTGCCACGAGGCCGGTGGCTCGCCCGGCAGACCTACGACTGCGGTGGCGCGCACTTTCCGATCTCGCTGTTTGCCTATGAGCCGGCGCCCGGGAAGCTCCGCAGCATCAACCAGCGCACGCTGAATCTGTTCCCGTGGTCCTACACCATCGGCCAGACCGGCTGGATGGTCCAGAACTTGTGGCTGCACTATCAATACCAGCCCGACCGCGCCTACCTGGAACGCATCGCGTATCCCGCCTTGCGGGACGCGGCGGTCTTCTACGCGGATTTCATGGACAAATGCCACACCAACGCCGCTGGCCGCGTGATCCTCGGCCCCAGCTATAGTCCCGAACATCGCGGCTTCGGGATTGACAACTGCCCCTGCGACATCGCCTACGCACGGTTCAGTTTGGAAGCAGCCATCGCGGCGGCCGGCATCCTGAACCAAGACGCCGCACTGGTCGCGCGGTTCCAGGGGCAGTTGGCCCGACTGCCGGAGTATCCGGTGACGCCGGAGCCAGAGCCGATGGTGACCGACGTCGAGGGCGGTGCGCCGCTCAATTACAACATCGCCGTGCCGGTGCTGCCGGTGTTTCCCGCCGGCCAGATCACGGTGTTCTCGGGCAAGGAACAGCAGGCGTTGTTTCGCCGCACCATCGAGCGAGTGAAGTGGAATGGCTACAACTCGAGCATCATCATGCCGGTGGCCCGCGCGCGGCTGAGTTTCCCGGATTCCGCGGAGTACATGCAGGCCGAGTTTCTCAAACGCTCTCGCCCCAACGGCACGATCACACTGCTACCAAGCGACCGTTGCGGCCACTTTACCGAGCAGTTCGCCGCTGCAGGCGCGATTGCGGAGTTGCTACTGCAGAGTGTCGGCGACATCCTCCGCGTCTTCCCGGCGTGGCCAAAGGAGCAGAACGCGAAGTTTGAGAACCTCCGTGCCCAAGGCGGTTTTCTGGTCAGCGCGGAGCAGCAAGACGGCAAGGTAACGAAGCTGCAAATCGTCTCGACCGTCGGCGGCAAGCTGCGGTTGCTCGATCCCTGGACCGACAAGCTCTTCGAACGCGAGACAAAATCCGGTGAAGTCGTGTCTTATCCTAACCTTTCGCCCTAATCTTTCACCCCAATTTCCCTTGACGGACGCGGTCGAGTGATCATCTGATTCGCCACAGCCCGCAATTTACTGCCCGCGGTCAGGCTTAACGAGAGAAAAGGAACTCTCCTTCTGCGTGTGAAACGCCTAAGAACAGAACCGGATAACCGGGGCAATCGTTTACCAACGTCGGCTGGTTTTCTGCAAATCTCAGCAAGTAGTCGAACGATCCGTTCGACCGTGCGTGGCGTTCACCGGTTCTGTAGGGACACCTCAAGAAAACTCACGCTGCGCGGTAAACAATTGTCCGTGCCGCTCGGATTTATTGGTGGGCCCGTCGGCACAGCAACGACCTCATGGTTCAATCCAGCGTGATTACCAGCAGCGGTGTGAGCCAAGGCTCGGGCAGCGTGTTGACGCTCACCCCGCAGGATGCTGAGGAGATCCTTCGCCAGTGTCCGGCCGTGGTCGAAGTGGCACCCATTGCCCGCGCCCGGGCACAAAAAGATATCCGCGACATGGCGGAAGCCACCGAGGTCATGGCTTCCACATCGCAGTTGATGGGCGACTTGTTGCTTGCCGTGGCGCTCATTTCGCTTCTGGCGGGAGGAGTAGGCATCATGAACGAAGTTCGCTTTTCAGAGGAGGGATGCACCGCGGCATCTACCTTGGCGGTTTCCCGGATGGACCGGTGCCGTGGACGGGTTGCGTGGGCTTGTGTTTCGGAAGCCAGTATATTTGCCACACAATGGGCGAAGGTGCTCGCCGAGGCCATCATCGCCGATCCCGTCGACCCGCTGGACGAGGCGGTGTTTGCAGACTGGTTGCGAGTCCGCCGAAAAGAATGGGCCACGCAGCTCGATAGCGTCGGCTTGGCGTGGTTCGAGCGGTACTCCCTGCCCCAGGCCAACGCCGAAGCTTCGCTGCTATGGGTCCAAGTACTGCCTTTGGAAGGCAGTTCCCGCGAGCCTGCCACCTATCAGCTTCTGGCCTTTGCGGTGGGGGACAGTGTCCTGTTCCACTACCGCGAGGGTAAGTTGCTCCAGGCTTTTCCAGCCCAAAACATGGCGGAGTTGCGACGCTTTTCGACCTTGCTCAGCAGTCGCGATCTCGGCCCGGACTCGGTTCTGCGGAAGTTCAGGTGCCATGACACGTGTGCTGCCGATGATCTTCTGGTTCTCTGCAACGGCACGACCGCCGCGTGGGCACTGCGACTTCATGATTTCGGCCTGGCACCGGCGTAGCAATCCTATGCTTGATGACTCAGATGAATCCCAGATCGAAGCGTTGCGGCGTTGCGGTGCACAGGCGCTGGCGGGGATCCTCTCGACCAACTCGGAACGCCTGCTACGGATCGTTGGTCTGCGTCTGGATCCGCGGCTTGCCGGTCGACTGGATGCTGCCGATGTCGTGCAGGAGGTGTTCTTGGAGGCGAGCAAACGCCTGCCACGGTTCGTGCATGAACCACGCGTCCCGGCTTTCATCTGGCTGCGGGGTGTTGTCCTGGACACGCTGATCGACCTGCACCGTCGGCATCTCGGTACCGGCATGCGGGATGCGGGTCGCGAGGTTTCGCTCCAGACTGTCGCTGCCCCCGAGGCCAGTTCGCTCTCCCTGGCTGCGTGCCTGATCGGTGACCTCACCTCGCCCAGTCAAGCGGCGGTGCGAGAGGAGACGGCCCGTAAGATTGATGAGGTGCTGGAAGGCCTGGAGCCGCTGGACCGAGAAGTCCTGATCCTGCGGCACTTTGAGCAGCTGACCAATGACGAGGTGGCCAGCGTGCTGGGCGTCAAGAAGGCCGCCGCCAGCCGCCGCTATACCCGGGCGGTTACACGCTTTCGCGAGGTCGTCGAAATGCTTTCCGGGTTTCCAGGCTAAAAGGGGTCAGGACTCTTTTACCGGAACGGCCCTGCGGGTGCTTCGCACAAATGAGTCCTGACCCCTTTTACCATTCGAGGCTAAGGCCATGGCCGAATCCGAACACGATCTGATCGATACGCTTGCAGACGAGTTTCTGGAGCGGCTCCAGCGCGGCGAGACGCCATCCATCTCGGAATACGAGCAGGCGCACCCCACCTGCGCCGAGGAGCTCCGCCGTGTGCTGGCTTCCGTCGAAATGGTCGAACACATGGCGAACCGGCGTTTGTCGAATCGCTTGACCGTCGGTCCCTCGCCGCGACCACCGGACCAGCTGGGAGACTACCGGATCGTGCGTGAAATCGGCCGCGGCGGTATGGGCGTGGTCTACGAGGCCGAACAGCTGTCGCTGGGGCGCCGGGTGGCTGTGAAGGTGCTGCCCTGCCAACTCCTGCTCGGCGGGAAATCAGCACAGCGGTTTGCCCGCGAGGCGCAAACTGCCGCCAAACTGCACCACACCAACATCGTGCCCGTGTTCGGTGTCGGCCAGGATGCGGGCTATCATCACGCAAGACGAAGCCGTCCCGCTCCGTAGAGTCAACCCTCAGATCCCCCGTGATCTGGAGACCATCGTGGCCAAGGCTACGGCTCGCGAATCCGCCCAGCGTTACCAATCGGCGGCGGAGCTGATGCGCGACCTGAGCTGCTTTCTGGAGGACCGGCCGATTCACTCGCGGCGCGTCACTCCGGCCGAACAGACTTGGCACTGGTGTCGACGGAATCGGACCCTCGCCAGTTTGGCGTCCACCGCCTTGGCGCTGCTGGTGTTGGTGGCGGTGGTGGCGACGATCGGGTATGTGCGGACCAGCAACGCCAATGTCAAGGTCACCGAGGCGCTGACGAAAGCCGAAACCATATCGGGGCTTTCCCTGCAGGCGTTGGATGAGATCTTCGAACGCTTCGCGCCGGACCGTAGCAGCGGACTACCCGAGCTGGCGATGGCCGGCGCGGCGGGCGAAGACATTCGGGTTCCCGTGCCACCGGTGTTGTGCCAGACTACCGCTACGAGTTGTGTGAGGCGCTCGCTACCACACGGTTCCAAGGACCGCGGTTCGTGGCCGAAGAGCATCCGACTGCCGAGCAGCAATTGCGCACGGCGCTGGCGATTTCACAGGAACTGGTTCGGGAGCATCCCCAAATTCCCGAATACGCCGCCGCGCAGATTCACATCCGCCATAAGCTGGCGCACGTGCTTCGAGAAACCAACCGTTTCCAGGCCGCGGAAGCCTGCCTGCGCAGTGCGTTGGACCTGCAAACGGCGCTCGCACGGCAGTTCCCCGCGGTTGGGTCCCATCGCGTGTGGCAAGCCGTCTTACAGGAATCCCTGGCCAACTTGCTGTGCGAAAGCGGCAATCTGAACGAAGCCCGTGCGCTCCTGGAGGCTGCCGCAGCCACACTCCAGGAATGCCTGGCAACGGAGCACAAATCAGAGGACGTCCGCTTGCTCGTCCGCAACTACCAAGTCCTGGCCGACGTCTTGACCCGACTGGGTGAGCCAGCACAGGCCGAGGCCGCCCGACGCCAGGTACAAGATTCCTCGGTAGAGAAATGGCCGCCGGTCCGGCCGAAGCCCTAAGGATCCTTCGAGAAATAGGTGAGCGGAATGGCGCTGGCCACCGGTTCCTGATCGTCCAGACCGGCTGAAATACCGGCGGCTAGCGCCTTGCCGCTCATTTCTCACCTGACAGTTACTTCGAACCGGCAAGCTCTTGTTCACCGCACGCCAAACAGGTAGTCCGTGTTCTCGATTTTCGGCAGATCGATCGGGTCAGAGTACAGGAACGGGCCCTTGGGATCCGCGGGGTCCGAGGTGCGTAGCTTGGCCAACTTCGCTTTCTGGGGTGCGGTCAGGGTCTGGCCCACCGCCGCGAAAGCCGTGGCGTAGAGGTACGACAACTCGCCGTCCAGCTCGCCGTAGCGTTTCGACAAAGACAACACCTGCTCCCGGTCGGACTTCTCACCTTTCTGGAAACGCCGCAGCTCGGTGGCGATCGCCCGGCGGGTCGTGACAATCTCCTCCAGGGCTGCACGCTGCAGTTCCACCAACTCGGTGATGCGCTGCCTTTGGGGCTCCGTCAGCGCGGCCAGAAAGGCTTCGCCGCTGTCGCCCGTCAGCGAGGTACTGATCGAGTAGTCCTGCTTGCCCATGGCCGGAGCGGTCTTCATGCCAAAGCCGCCGAAGTACATGGCGTGCCGCTCCGGGCAGAAGTACACGTCGGCTTCCAGCGAACCGGCGTACCAAGCAAACATTTCACTGGCGTAAGTCATCAGGGCGACGTCGATCGCGTGGGACACGCGTCGCTTGTCGAACTGCTCCGGGACCTCCGGCCAAGTCCGGGAATCGCCGAACTTCAACTTGGCTAAGGCGGCTTTCTGCGGGGGCGTCAGGCCATGGAGGATACTGCCCATGACCAGTGCTCGCTCAAACGCCAGGCGGCCGTCCAGTTCATACAGCTCGGCCGAATTCTGGATGACCGCGCCCTTGTCCAGGCCCTTGCTACCGGCGGGAATCTGGCCCTGGAGATTGCGGCGGAAGGCTTGGATCAACGGCAAACGCATTTCGGCGAACCGCCGGGTGTCTTGCTCTTGCCGTTTGGCCAGGACGAAGAGCTGAGACTTCTGGCTATTGTTCAAGACGGCCAGCATGTTGTGGGCGATCCGCGTCAGGAAGGATGTATTATGGCCCCCCTCCTTGGCATCAATGTCCCGCATGTACTGGAAACCGAAGTAGTCGGAGACCTTCCCCGGTGGCAGAAATGTATCGGCACCGAAATCACCGGTCAGGAAGGCCAGCCCGTCGAAGGCGATCGTGTTTAGCTGCGCCTGGTCCGACACCGCTTGCTCAAGGGAGTAGCGATTGTCCTCGGGTTCCGCAGCTTTCCCAGGCTTGGGCTTGCCGCGCGTGCGCGGTTCACCTTCCTCTGGGCGGCGGGGCGGCTGTTTCCCATCCATCCTATCTAGGGACTCATCGGGGCGGCTGTCGGCGTCGCGTTCGGCCAGCTCGGGTGGTGGCCGATCCACCGTTACGACTTTTCCGGTGGCTTCATTCTTGATCGATGCGGCGTGAACTTCTGATTCTCCCGAATGGGTCCAGCCGGTAATCGTCACGCGGTCCTTGACCGTGATGACTCCCGTCAGTTTGTCGCTGGGTGGAAATCGCACTTCCGTCCCATCGTCCAACTCGAGTCCCGCCACCTCGCCCTCGGCATTCTTATGAAACTCCGTTACGACACCCCGCTTCGTGGCTGCCTGATCCGCGGTCCGGCCCTCCTGACTGCCGGTTCGGCGGGGACGATCAGGGGGCGGGGCTCGGTCGCGATCCTCGGCTTCCGAGCGCTGCGGCTCGCGGTCTTCGCCGACGTCGGACGCCGCCGACGGATCCCGCGGTTTCTTGCCGCCCCGGTCCGGCCGCTGAGCTGGGACAACCTGAACTGCCAGGCCCAACAGGGTCACGCCGGCTAAGGTCACTAGGAGTGGGCGTCTCATCGAATCTCTCCTGGAAAATGCGGTGAAGGGTACAAGCATAGAACCGTGCAGCGGGGGCAATTGTTTACCAAGCCTGGCGAGATTTTGGTCCAGCGGCCGGGAACGTCGCGAAGTCGAGGTGGTGCGGATCGCCGTCGAGAACCACCAACACAATGGGTTGGCAACGTCTTGACTGTTCGCAGCCCGTCCACTCGGTCCACCTCTCCAATGCCGCCCAGCGTTCGGGTGTCACGCAGCCGGCTGACACCCGTAGAATTACATCTCCGCCAGCGAAGGTCGCCGGACGAACTCATCGGCCATCCAGACTACAATCCCGCGGGCGGAAGGTCCTGGATCACACACCGGAGGCTTCCTTCTAAAGATAGAAGCTCTGATTCTCGCAATACAAAGCCGTAGCGGTGAGCAGAAGCCAAAACAGCGCCATGTTAACTACCACGCCGACGTACAGGACGAGGGCGCGCACGGAGCAAGTCTTCCTGCGAATAATCCAAGCTCCCCAAACCACCGCAAGCACAAGAAAGACGTCACTGTATGCGTAGATTCCGCGGTAGAAATGGGTGATAGGCGGCGCGTGAGCTGCGCGGCCAGCCACGCTAGCACAAAACTCGAGTCTCGCGACATTATAGGCCGCGAATGAAATGAGTGAGGCGCACACAAATGTTGAACAAACTATGACACTAGCTGTTCCGCGATCGATACGCGGCGGTGGGTCTGACATTTGTGTCACCGATTGCAGGACCCGAACTACGTGAGTCTCCGGATTTGTTCGGCCACTCGCGGCATTGTACCACGCGGCAAGGGCCGCAACACCACGGGAAGCGGGCCGTAACCGCAAACCCGCTGGCCTGGAAGATGGCGTAGGTTACGTATCGTCGGCTGGCCGACGCTGCAAAGTACCACTTTCTAATGCGGTGGACGAACTTGCGGGAGTTCAGGTCTTGGCAGCCACGCCCTTGACGTAGATGGTGGCCGTACCGGCCCGCTCTGGCCATGATCTCCTAACGAATCCTGCGGGTGATCCCGCTCAGGAACTCGACCGACCTCGGCACTGGCGGAGCCAGTGGCACCCAAGCCAACCCCGAAATTGAGTCTTGACGCGGCACCGGAGGAATCGACGCGGGAAAGCGGATGTCTGCCGTCTGGCCATTAGCCACCTTTCGAGATGCGGTCTTCTGATCCCGAAAGATCCTCGACGGTCGGCCGGAGTCGGTCCGCTGCTTCGTTCCGGTTTCGGTACAGGCCGGTATCGACCGCGCTGCACATCTGCTCGACATCCAGCGGGCGGCCTAGGAATTCACGGATCCGCGCGGCGTCCTGGGCGGGTTGTCCGATCAGCTCATGGTAGCTGACCGGCAGTACTCGCATCTGAACTTGCCGCTGCAGCCAGGCGTGGAGCCGGCTGAGATGGAGCTTGTAAGCACGCTTCAGGCTGTCGCGCGGGGGGGCTGGCCGCCCGCTGCGCGCCAGCATTTTCTCCTGCGACAAGAGCACCTCATCCAGGTCGCGCTCCATGAAGATGATGGCGTAGCGCTCGTTCCTCGGCAGGTCGTAGAGCAACTGCGATACCATCTTGAAGACCTTGCCCCGCGTGTCTGCCAGCCAAGACACGTCGGTCTTGATCTGCTTCGCTCGTTCCCATTCGAGATACCCGCGCGGGTTGTCGACGTCGTCGGCGCGGATCCCATCCGTCACCACCGTCATCCCGCCGCAGTGCAGCATCTGCATCATCAGCGACGTGCCCGAACGAGGTAAGCCGGAGACAATCGTGATCTCGGATTCGAGCGACATTTCCAAGTTCCTGATCGATCACAGGTGGACTTTCATCAAAGGACGCATCAGCCACGCGAACGCCATAGATGCGACCAACCAATACCCGAGCCAAGAACTGCTGCCGGCCGTCCAGGACCGTCGTTCGGGATAAGCCAGCTCGATGCCCTGAATTACGGAATCGGCGCCAAACGGCGTTTCACAAGGATAGCGGACCACGTCCAGCCAACGCCAAGCAGGCCGCAGCGGACTGACCCGCATGAACCCGTCGCCAATCGCCAGCTCTTTAGTAAATGTCTGCCCCCCCATTTCGAAAATGAGCTGATGGTAGCCCGCCTGATCGGCGAGCAGGCTCCAACAGATCATCCGTGGCTGAGTTACCCGGACCGGTCCCACAGACACTGCGAACGCCGCACACGGTGCCAACTGTACCTCGGGGAGATCCTCACCCGGACCACCCGCCAAGGAGAGCGTGACGACCGCTTCTTCACCCACACGCAAGGGGCGGGCCTGATACCAGGCCGCCAGCTGTCCCAACAGCAGACACGTGGGGAGCATCATCACCAGCATCGGCACAAGGGCCAGCGTGAACAGGCGACCGGCTCCCCGCAATACCCGGCCCTGCAATTGCAAGCCGACCAGCACGTTGTCGCGAAACAACGAAAGCGCCAGCAGATTAGCCTTAATCTCATTGCGCACCCGCTTCACGGCGCGCTGGTTGGACGTGAGTTTGAAGGTCCCCAACATCAGCACCCCGGTGACGGCGGCCACCAGCGTCGTGGACAGCCAACCGGGCAGCACGGCCAACGGAGCCAGCAGGATCGACGCGCAGGCGTTCGCCCCTTGATTGAGCCAGACCAGGAATTGTGTGAACACGAGCATCATTCGAGATACCCTAGTCCGCGGAGTTGATCGGCGACTTGGGCTTCGGCCTGATCGGCCTCGCAGCGCAGCAGTGCTTGCTCAATCGCCCGGGTAATGAACTCCTCGACGCTGCTATAGCCGGCGGCCACAGCGGCCTGCTGAACGCGTTCCAGCAGGCTTTGCTCCAGATTGATTTTTGCCATCGCCTCTGTGCCTCCACGCGAGTGATTTAGGAAACCGTCAGGATTCGGCCGCTCATGGTGGACGGTGTGGGCAGTCCAAACTCAGCCAGAATCGTGGGAGCCAAATCGGTCAACGCCGGCCCCGCTACGCGGATCGGCCGGTTGCAGCAGAGCACGCCGGGGATCACGGATGCGTCTGCACAGTGGTCGGCGCTCCAGGCCGATTGGTTGTCGGTCAACACGTCCGGCGTCAGTTCGCCCAAGCACGTCTCCCAGGATGCCCGGTAGCCGCGGGCGTAACCCACAATCAGATCCGGAGCGAGCTCGGTGGCGCTCCCCGAGTACAGTTTGTCCGTTCGATAGACTTGCCGAATCACTTGCTGCCCGTTACCGTCGCGCACGGCCTGTAAGCCCGCGATCAATTGCCGAGTCAGTTCTTCTTGTTCCTCGCCGGGTTCGACGATGCCGTCCCGCTCGCGCCCCTTGAGGTTCAGATACAAGCCATTGATGCCCAAGCCGTAAGCACGCGTCTGGAACCAATCCGCGTCTTGCAGAATCGAGTTGCATCCGGCGGGCTTGAGGAAGCCGCCATTCCGCAACCACGAATTGAGGTTGAACTGGCGTCCGAAATTCGCAAAGCCGTGATCGCTGATCACGAAGATCGCGGCGTTCCCCCCATAGCGCTGGTGGATGTCGCCGACGACGGCATCCAGACGCTGATACAACTGCTGGACGTGGCGAAAGTACTGCTTGGCTTGTGGCCCGGAGCGGGTCGGATGCGGTTGGTCGGAGTCCCACCAGAACAGATGCGACTGCAGATCGCTGCTGGAGAAGTAGAAGAACAAGAGCCCGTCGTCGTAGTTCTCCAAGGCGTATTCCAATAAGGCCAGCCGTTCGTCCAGGACCATCGTCGCCTGCCTCAGAAACTCGCTGTCGTCGAACACGCCTTGGGAGCGGGCCTTATGGTCCTCTTGAAACCCGGTGGTGTAGAACAGTCCCAGTTGCTCCGACACGTCCTGGACAAAGTGGGCCGGTTCCGAGAGCTTCACGGCCGGCTGGGTGGGATCCGCATTGATCGGCGTGACGTACACGCGGAAGTTGGGAGCGACCTCTTGCAAGTAGAACCGGCAGATGCCGCTCACGTGTTCGGTCGGCAGGCAGGCCGGCGTGGACATCGCAAAATCGAGCTTGGTCCAGGGGCTCCATTGACCCGCTTGCAGCAAGAGTTTGCGGCCTTGCACTTCCAGCAACGCCGCGTTGGCCCGCCGGTCGCGATGGATCGCCAGTTCGATCGTGGTCGGCTGCGGGGCCTTGAGAAAGCTATTCTCCGGGCCCACCAAGCGTACCCTGGCCGTATCGCCGTCGAAGACCAGACGCATTTGCTGACCGCCGCCGGTTTCGACGCCTGCTTCCGGAGCGACTTCGCTGAAGTGCTGATAGGTACCGTACGTACCCAGCAGGTCGGGCGTGCCCATGCCGCACAGGCAGCGATGATAACCGTACTGCGAGGGGCTGGGCGGATAATTCGACGGCAAATCGTAGAACGTGGACGGAATCTTGGCGGCATCCAGATAGTCCCAGAACGGCACGCCTTGCCGGCGTAAGACCGTGGCCGGGGACGTGTGGCGGAAGGGCCAACACGGGAGCCGCAAGCGGTGGTCGCCGAAGTCCCAGCCACCCTCGCCCGGCAGCGTTTCAGCAGCCGCATAGAACGGGGCACATGGCTCCTGCGGGTGTCGATGAATGAAGTCGAAGATGCCGTGGGAGCCGGGACCCGCACCGTTGATGAAATTGGCCCAAGCGACAGGGCTTTGCGGCGGAACACTCGTGCCCAGACGGCTGAATCCGCCGGTGGCACTGAGTCGCTGGAGATGCGGCAACCGGCCCTCCTGCATCATCCTCGCGCACAGTTGCGGGTCCATGCCGTCGATGCCAATCACAATCACTTTCCGGCCTACCACTCGGGCGGCGCGACGAGCACTCCCCAGCCAATACGCGCCACCGGCAACACCGGCCGCGCTCAGGGCCGTAGCTCCGGCAGCACGCTGGAGGAACGCTCGACGATTGACGGAAGCCGAAGTGGATGTCTTCATGATCTCACGCAGCGTGGAGGTTGTCCGTCGGCACTGCGGTGTCGACGGGTAAAGTGGCAGCGGCTGCGATCTCCAACGCTCGACCGTCCATGTGGCTGGGTGCGGGCACGCCGAACTGCTCCAGAATCGTGGGCGCCAGGTCCAGCAGCCGGGGATGCTCGCTGGCGATCTTACGATTGCAAAACAGCACGCCGGGTACGACGGACGGATCGACGCAATGATCGCCGCTCCAGGCTTTCGTGTTGTCGTGAAAAACCGCACGGCTCGTTCGCCCGATGGCCGCATCCCACGACACACGATAACCGCGGGCGTAGCCGACGATCAAGTCCGGAGCCTGATCCTTATACGGGCCGCTGTAGCTCTTGGCGGCTTGGTAGACCCGATGGATCGCGGCATTTCCGTTGGCAGGATCGCGTAACGCCCCCAGCCGCTGAGCAAGCTCCTCGCGTAACTCGATCGTTTCCTGGCCCGGTGCGACGCACCCCTGGGCGAACTTGCCTTGCTGATTGATGAAGATCCCCGTCAGGCCGATCGCAAAGGCACGCGTCCGGGACCAGTCGATACCGCCCAGATGCTCCTCGTGGCGCCGCTGGTCATCGACGACCAGATACCCGGCTTCTTCCAGCCAGCGATTCAGATCGACCCCTCGGCGAAACGCGTTGAATCCGTGATCCGAGACCACCAGTAGCAGCGTGTCGTCACCCTGGCATTTGGCCATGGTGCGGCCGACCAACTGGTCCATGCGGGCATACACGTCGCGGATGGCCTCGGGCAGCGCTGCGGGCGTGGCGGCAGGACGACCCGGCTGCGGCTCGTCCCAATCACGCCAAAACATGTGCTGGATGCGATCGGTGCCGTCGAACACGCAGACACACAGGCCCTGCGGCACTTTGTCCAAACCGTCCAAGAACATCGCTTCCCGTTCCCGCTCGATGTCCGCGCACTGTTGCAGAAACTGCTGGTCGGTCAGGGCCCCTTCGCTCAAGCCCCAGGTGTCCTCGGCCAGGCCCAAGGTCGCGTACGACCCTTGCCGCTTCGCCAGGTAGATCGGGTACACCGCCGGGAAACCAATCGCCATCGCCGGGTGCTCTGGATCGATGTTCACCGGCGTGACGTAGAGTTCGAACTCGGGCTCGGTTTCACGCAGCAAGAATCGACAGATGCCGCGTACCGTCCGCCCGAATCCGGCACGAAAGCCGACTTGAATCCAGTCGGTGTACTCGCCTGGCAGGAGCCGGTAGATCTGGCCCACGATTCTTAACTCCGCGCCCGCGGCAGGCGGACACGTTACCGTGAAGGGAAGTTTCAACGGACCGAGTGCAGGATCGGAGGGATGCGGCGGGCCCAGCAGCTCACAGGCGACGGAATTCCCTACACGCTGAACGTGGTGCACGTCACCTCCGGTACGTTTGGATTCGGGGGCGTTGCGCGTGGTGTATTGCGAAAACGTCCCTTGGGTTCCTCGCAAATCCGGGACGCACATGGCCGACAACAACACGCCGCGCAGCGGCTCGGCGGGAAACGTCACCGGCACGCGCAGGATGCAACTGAACACGCCGTAGTCGCTGAGGATGCTCCAAAACGGACGACTCTTCCGCAACATCCGCACCACGGCCTTGCTACCCGGCCAGCGCAGCGGCCCCCAACCGAGAGTGCGGCGCGTGGAACGAATCTCGGCCGAACTCAGCTTCGGCTGGTAGGTGCGCTCGTCCGGGGTGAGGAAATCGAAAATATTGTGTTTGCCGGGATTCACTCCCGTTTGAAACGTGGACCAGGCCACGGGCGAGATCGGCGGTAAGGTACTGGCCAGGGATTTGAAGTCGCCCTGCTCGCGAAGCGCCGCCAGGTGGGGCAACTTGCCCTCGCCCAGGAGTCGTTCGGTAAGCTTGTGGTCGAGCCCGTCCAAGCCGAGAACCACAACCCGCTTGAAGCGGGTTGTGCCAGGAGGCCGACGACGAAGAATTAACCGGGCCAAACGCCGAATCGGCCAAAACAACAGCATCGACAGAGCGGATAGCAGCGCTCCGCAGATCGCCAGAAATGACCCGGCCAGAGCGAAGCCTGCCCCCGGTCCGATGTACGCCAACGCCGGACTCGGCAGCCACATGCTCAGCATCGCAGCTGCGATCAGAATCGGTGGGAGTGCTCGTGGGGGTCTCATCGATACCTGCTTGACTCCAGCTTCTCTCTCGTTCCCATGCTCCGCGTGGGAACGCAAGTGTTTTGACGCTCCGCGTCGTCTGCCCAAGGACGCAGAGCGTCCGTGGCTTGCGTTCCGACGCAGAGCGTCGGAACGAGATAGATTGAGGACTCGGACAACCGCAAGATGTTCACAGCGTGTGCTCTTAGGGATCTCAGCGATACCTGCTTGACTCCAGTTTTCGGCCCGGCGTTAGGTCCTTGCCCGTTAGGCCGGGATAGTCGGGTGCATAGCGATAGGCGCGAAACACGGTATTGGTGGGCTCGTCCCTCGGCCCGCTACGTCTGCCAGGACCATCGCTGGGCTTTTCGCGGTTGTCGGCCGCGGGGCGGGCCGGTCGGGAATCGGGCGTGCCAGGATGCTGCCGTGAAACAGGGTTGATGTACTTCCAGACAACGTTCCCGTTGGGTGTCACTTCAAACAGGGTGCCGCTCGCGCCGCCGCAAATGAGCGTGTTGCCGTTGGGGAGTCGCTGAGCGCCGGAAATGTGCAGCGAGTAGAATCGGCTCTTCTCAGACGCCGTGTAACTCCAGACCGTTCGGTCGGGACCGAAGGCCGCTCCCGGTTGGCAGAGATACCGACCGTCTTCGTCCGCAGGCGGAACGATCTCCTCCACGGAGGAATAGTCGCCGTCCGGCCGATGCCGACCGTTATTGAACAGCAGGAGATGTCCTGCGCCGGGCAGGCCAGGCGCAATCCAATGCACGTCGTGCTGGGCAAACAGCCGCTGGTCGGTGGCCGTACCGGCGCGATACGTCTGCGGATTGCCCCAGCGATAGACCAGGTCGCCGCCTTTCCCGCTGCGTCCCCCCGCGTGACCGGCAGCTTCCGCGACGGTGGTACTGTGATCGATGATCCAGAGTTCGTTGAAGCCTAGAACGCTGAGGGCAATCTGGTCGAGTTGTGCGTTGTAGGCAATCGCGTTGATATGGGTCCATTCCGGGTTGACGCGTCTTGGTTTCCGGGCGGTCGACGAGCCGAGATAGCCCAGGGATTTCAGCTTATCCAGCTCTTTGTTGGTGAGCTGATCGGCCCAGCCGAAACAGTGGTTGACGTCGATCCGTTCAGGACGCAGAGCCACGTCTCCATAATTCGCTTGGGAGGAATCGTGATCCTGAATCAAGTGGTCCCACACATGCCACTGCCAGACGATCTCGCCGGTCGTCGGGCCCGTCGGATGGACTTCGATCACGAAGTCGGGCCACAACTCGCCCTGTCCCTGCAATTCAGGGCTCCGTCCTGCGGCGATCGCTTGGGCGGCAGTCTTTCGCTCCCAGGCAATCATCAGGAGGTTGCCATTGGGCAGCCTTTTGACGTCATGGTGCAGCAGATAATTGTCACTGGAATACTCAAAGTCCCAGACCAACTCTCCGTCCCACGCAAGTTCCTGGACCCGTCCACCGGTACCTCCGCCAGCCGAGAACGCTGCGTTCTTCCGCGCGAGCGAGCCAGCACGCAGCAGGTGGCCGTTTTCAAGAAGCTGAGCGACTTGACCTGGTTCGTACTCGCTGTCCCAAGTGTTCACGACCCGGCCGTCCATGTCGATCAGGTAGGTCGTCGTGGAGAAAATGGGAGCCAACAACGTGTATCCGGGAAACGCCTGCGGATCGTTCTCGATCAGTCCGATGTTCTGGCTGTGGTGACCAAGCAGAAGCAGCAGCGACCACACAACTGCGATTGCAGCTATCAAGCCGAAGCCTATTCCGGCAAGTCTCTTCCGCCTTGGAGTTGACTCCATGTGGCTGCTCCTGGCTGGGCTGCGAGTCCGCTCGATGCTCGTGTAGGTCCCGCCAACTCGTGGGCAGGGCCTATGTATAGAACCGGACAACGGGGGCGATCGTTTACCAAACCCGGCTCGTTTCCTGCGAATTTCAATATCTACGACGCCGATGGGCCGGCCGAGACGCGCTAGTTCGGCGTAGAGGCGGCCGTACTCGAAGGCGGCGGGCGAGTCGAAGGGCCAGAGTCTTAGAGACGCCAGCGCTGTCTTTAGTCCGTTCATGTTACGGTCGCGGCTCCTGCTGTGCTCGATGCCGGCGACCAGTTCGGCCAGGACCGGGAGGCCAATGCCGATGGGATTACCGTTGGCGACTTCGACGCGGGTGCGGTCGAAGACGCCGTGGCGCCGGTTGATGTAATGGCCTGCGATATTGCGTGTCCAAGAGGAATCGCGTCACTCCCACGTCCTCCGCAGGCTTTCGGCGTGCTCCGTAAACCGTGCTTTCTCGCGCTGGGTGCGGGCTTGCTGTCCGACCGCCCACGCTGCCCGTTCTGTAGCAGTCATTTCCAGAGGCTCCACCTGGTCCATGCTCGACAAGGCTTGGGCGATTTCCTCGGCTGACATCACGTCGGCGTCGCTCCGAGTCCCTTGCTCACGCGGGTGGACCTCGACCTCAATTATGGCACCCATGACGACTGTCTTTCAGCTTGATCGGCCAGCAGCGTCATTGCGTACAGGAAGAAGAATGCGAACGCGCAGAACCGCTGTTCGAGTGCGGAGCAGACAAGGCAACGGCGGCTGAGAGAACGAACTGATAAGCCTTGTGTCGAGGCCTTGCGAGTTGGCTGAATCGGCGGCGAGCCACCGGGCGAGTTTGGGGATGACGAAGCAGATTCAACCGCACCCAGCGGAGTTCTATGGCAAGCTGCTCGTGCGGGCATTGGATCGACGTGAGGATGTCGAGAAGGAGCAGGCCGAGGAGAAGAAGGACATGGATGGAGGTATGGAATCACGCCGGGATATGGCCCGACGGGCCACGGGTTTCGAGGTGTAGCTACTGCGTCGGCCACCGCGTGGTGGCTGGCGATCGACTCTCTGAAGAAGGCTGCGACTCTAATTCCACATCAGCTTCCAGTGGCGGCTATGCCGTGTTTCCGGTAAGAAGACCGCGTATTGCCAACAGTCCGAAGCAACGTTGCCTCAGGCGAGGCGAGCAGGAGGATGCGCAGGTGCCCTTCCCTGAGACCCCAAGAGTCGTCTACGAAAAAAACACACTCGAAGAAGCGAAGTGCCAAATCCGCTTTCCCCCGATCCTCGCAATTGAAGCGTCAGTCCCCGTGGACTTCCAAGAGGCCGTGCGCGGCGAATTTCCGTATTTCGATCTAAAAACGTCGGTTAGGCTGCCTGATGGCGTCCCTCCGCACGTCGCCAAAGTTGTCCAACGGGATCTTTCGCTCGTTGGGGGGAAGTCGTACGTTTTCTCGTCCGAGGACCGAAATTGGATCATTGAACTCAGGAAAGACGGACTTTCTTGGACGTGCCGCAGTTACGGTCGATGGGAGGCATTCCGCGAGCATCTGAAGCGCGCGCTGGCGTCTCTGGCAGATATTTACCGGCCGTCGTTTTTCACTCACACTTGCATCCGCTATAAGAACGCGATTCGCCGCGTGCCGCTTGGCTTGGAAACAACGACTTGGTGTGACCTGCTGCAACCGTGGACGAGCGGCCCGCTTGGCATGCCGGAGACAGCAGACGGTGTAGAGGCGATACAAAACCGATGTGTGATTCGCCTACCCAATGACGCCGACCGCGTGGACGCCAATTTCGCGATTGGCGTCCATCAACCGAGCGGAGAACAAGCGTTCATTATCGAGGCTCATGTCTACAACGATGCCCGAAAGGAACTAAACGATGTCCTCCCGCGACTTGATGTCCTTCACCAGCAGGCCGCATTCTTCTTCCGCTGGTGTATCACGGATGAACTCCATCGGGCGATGCGACCCAGTCCCGTTTGATTCTGAGGACACTGATGAGTGGACGACGTCCGATTGCTGGATACGATTTCCAGTTTGCGACTGTCCCGATGGGACACGAGCGTTCTTTGACATCTGTATCCCCGGTGAAGACGGGGTTCTCTCGCTGTCAGAAACGGATGCGTACCGACTGCTTTGCCACGCATTGGTTCAACACTTACCAGAAATGGCGTTCCCCGAGGCTGTCGAGGCACTCACCGGCATGTACGGATTCTATCGGAAGTCGGAAACACTTCCCGCACCGCCCTCGCGTCCTTCGATGAAAACGCGCATCACCGGGAACTACACCGCCCCAGTTTTCCCGGTATTGGAGGAGTAGCCGTTTGATCGCCTCTCCGGTCTATCGATGTGCGGGTGATCTGCACGCCTTACCTGGAACATCTCAGCAGCCGGTTTGCCTATTTCGTGAGCCGTGTCGCTCTGCCGCGTGATCACATAAGCGAGTGAACGGACGAGGCGGCGACATAGGCGGCGAGGTTCGGTGCGAGATCAGGCGGGTAGCCGCTTGGGCCAATGCCTTGCACACCAGTTGTTCCGCTCGCGCCAGGCGTTTCTGCTGGCTGCCCCGATGGTCTTTGCGGTCGTCGTAGCCAGGCAGCAGCACAGGCGTCACCGAAGCCCAAACACCGGCTGGTTTGGCGTAGAATCGCAAGAATCGATCGACCGGGTCGAGTCGTACCAGCCGGATCTCGCCCGGCGAGATTGTGTCGGCGGCGTCATCGGGCGTGAGGGCGACCTGATGAAGATGTTGCGACAGCAGCGCGCAGAGCGAGCCGTCACCGCCGGCCGACTCGGCCAGGATCACACGGCGGATCTGCCCGTCGCTGTGCGCATGGCCGATGGAAGGCAATGGCAGGATCGACAGCCGTAGACCGGCGGCTTTGTAGGGATGACCCAAAATCACGCGGTTCACGTCCAGCACCCGGTCGGGTGTTCGGGACTGGTTCATCCGCTGGACGGCCCGGCGCACGGCGTCGCTCGTCGCCGCATGTCGGATCATGCCCACCAGTGCCTTGATCTGCTGCGGACGGCAGGTCACAGTTTCCTCGTCTGGCGTTTCGAGCGTGAAGGCGCAGAAGGCAGGCGTGCCAGAGATCGCGTAGACTCTCTTGTCACACGTCGGCGGTCCGGGCTGATCGTAAACTTCACCGTTGGCCCGGATGCGGTTCAGACTGGCGTCGTAGGCGTCTTCCAGCGAACGTAGCGAACCTTTGATCGGCACGCGGAGGGAAGTGCCGCCGCCGATGCCCGGCTCACGAGGCTTGAATACGTCGAGTTCATGGCCCGGTGGGGGCGAGCCCACTGCGCAGCCGTGGCCGATAGCCATGTCGATGCCCCAACCGAGGGCGCGGATGTGTCGGGCCGCGTTGGCGATGACATTGGCGTATTCTTCGTCCCCCGCGGCGACCTGCCACAGGTATTCGACAATCGGGGGATCGTCGAGCAGCGTCGGCCGAAGTACCTTGGCGGTGCGAACGATTTCGCCAGAGTCGGAGTTGTTGTTGGGGACGTAGGTGAGCAGTTCAGGTCCGAGGGAAGCGAGTCACCCTTGAGGCACGCCTGAAACGCCTTCTCAATCTCTGGCCACAGGCTCGAAAAACGCACAATCGCGTCCGCGGCCCGATGCCCGGCCGAGAGTAGATTGACCTGTTCGCCGGTCTTCTCGACCTTGACGACGACTTGAGGGACCAACGCCCCTTCCGCGATCGTCGCAAACGCCGGCTCAATCCGATTCGCCTGAGACGGGATGCTGTCGATGACGCAAAGAGAGCGGCCGTCGAATCGATCAATGTTGTAGACTGGCGGATCCCCCTTCTTCTGCGAGGGGTTGGCGTAGGTGGGCGGGAAGATCACATCGTCGCCCACGGGCTTGAGCCATTGCTTCATCACGATCGCGGCTGGGCCATCCTCCTGAAGCAGTTCGTCATGCTTGTTGAGCAGGTCAGTCATGGGCTGTCCTTTCGAGAGTAGCTGGTCCAAAGGCTTTGTACTTGCCGCCCGTCCGGACGACGAGCGGGAACACATAACGACGGTCGACTAGGGTCGAGATCGAGCCGGATGCGACTGCGGCGGCAATCGAGGCCGGCAAAGGTTCTTTCCAGGTGGCGAAGGCGTAGCGTTCACGCTCAACGACGGTGCTGGGCCGGAATCGCTGCATCCCGATCAGCGAGAGGAGTTCGACCGCCGGCGAAAACGCGGTCGTAAATGTCTCGGCCGAGAAGCCAAGGTCGAGCGACGTCAGCCGTGAAATGCGGCTGTCGAAGTAGAACGGCTTGGGTTTGCTGATGGCAATGCACTGAGTGAGGCAGCTGCGGGCTATCTTGCATTGTTTCTTGACGTGCTCTTGCATGCCCACAATGAAGCCCATGATGGTTTGCCCTCCCGCCCATGTCTTGAACCCTGATCGAACGGCGCCATCGTTGAGCCAAACTCGTGGCGGTATCCGTCCAGGGCCCTCCAGTTAAGGCCGTTGCCAATCGACTTGGCCTGTGGATTTTCCAGGTCGTCGTTGCCGATGGCCTTTTGCCAGCGTCGATCGGCCTTGCCCAGGTCGTGAACTTCCGCAGCTAGATGAAAAGCTGCTTGCAGAGTCTCGTCCAGACTCAGCCTTTGTGTCATGCGGTCAGCGACGCCCTGCGCGGCCTGACAGTGCGTTGGAATGGTGACTTGCCCGTTTGAGGAACTGCTAGTTGCCGTCTCGCGGGCACTGAATAGCAGCAGCCTGCGAGTTGGTCCGTCCTCGTCCGCCGCAAGGACAATCTGTGCGACGTTCCGCATGCCGAGCGTACGGGCCATCGCGTCGCGGGCGAGGGTCCACTTCGGATGCAACCTACTGTTGGATGTTTCACCGGGGGTTGCGTTGTCAGCCAGAGTCAGAATACGCCACTCGTCGCCTTGGTCGCGGGTCAGCAGGACTCGCCGACGCGCGACCACTTGCTCTTGCCCATCATCCGACGGAGCCAGATCGGCCACGTCGCGGACCAGTGCGACGGAATCGGCCGCGGGGTCCGGCACAAGCATGCCCGCGTCGTCCAGACCCCCGAGCGAAGGCGGCAGAAGCACCGTCCGATAATTCAGTTGCGGCGCGAGTTGGTGTGGGTCGTCGGGAAGCGAACTGAGACGTTGTGCCATCAAGGAGCGTTGCCGGAGCGGGCCGTCAGGGACGGCCCACGGCTCCGCGGGAGCGTCGCCATCCCAATCCATCTTCTCTCGTTTTCCATTGGCAACCTAGGACTCAATAATCCCGGCGGGATTTTGATCTTCCGACGGGATTCTCCAAAAAGACAAGACTCTCTGGTAAACGATTGCCGGCTTCGCACGGATGTAGGGATAGGCCCGGAGTCAGTCAGTTTTTCCTGATTAAGGGTGACCTATCAGAATCACGAACGTCTGACGCTCCAAGGAAAGCCTCGCAAGACTCGGCAAAAACGGCGACGGGGTACCCTCTGGGTCCGCCGCACTCCAAATGGTTGTGGAACGGAGGAGAAACACATGCTTCGCAATCTTATTCAGGCGGCTCTCAAGACACGTAAGCGATCCAAGCGACGGGGGCGAGGCCGGTCGTCAGCAGGAGGTGCGCAGGCCAACCGGCTGTTGTTCGAGTCGCTCGAACCGCGGGTGCTGTTGGAAGGCTATACGGCCCTCCAGCGGCCGACCGAGTTGCAGTACTGGGATACGGCCAAGGCGGACAATGGGTACAACTTCTACGGCGTCGGCGGCACGTCGTACCTGTTGGATATGGAGGGGAAAGTCGTCCACACGTGGCCGATTGGCAACAATCCGCACCTGCTGAGCAATGGAGGCATCCTGGATGCGACCACGAACGATCCCAGCGGTTTCGGCGGATTCAAGGAGGTGAGTTGGGAGGGAACCACTGTCTGGTCCTACACCGAGACTCGCAGCACCTACCATCCGCATCACGATTTCACCCGAATCTACAACCCGAAACTCAACGCCTACACCACGCTCTACATCGCTAACAAGGACCTGACCTACGACCAGTTGGTCGCCGCCGGGGCGAATCCCGCTACTGCGCCGTCCACCGGCGCCCAGATGGACGCGATCGTGGAGGTCGACGCTAGCGGTACCATCGTCTGGGAGTGGTGCTTCTTCGACCAC
>JAPLNJ010000589.1 GCA_026692885.1 Planctomycetota bacterium
CCCGCCCGCGCCATTGCCCAACAGGACACCGACGGTATCACTGGAACCGTTGGCGACGGCCAGGTCGGGCTTTCCGTCGGCGTTGAAATCGCCGACGATGACCGACCTGGGAAACAAGCCGCCGGAGGCGTAGGTGACGGCGTCGGCAAACCCGCCCGCGCCGTTGCCACGGAACACCGCGACGTTGTCGCTGACGGAGTTCGCGGTGACCAGATCGTTGAAGCTATCGCCATTGAAGTCCGCCACGGCGATGGATTCCGGAGAGTCGTAGTCCCTTGTCGGGTACGTCGCAGCCGACGCGGACGCAAAAAGCCCCATATTGGGCCGTATGGCAGCGAACTCGGTGCGCCAATCGCCGCCCGGTTGGCCGTCGGCGTCGCCGTCCAGGGGGTTGCCCGCGGCATCGGTGATAGTCTCGCGGACGGTCAAGCGATAAACGTCGGCCGGGAGGTTGGTGAAATTCAACGTGGCCTGGGTTCCGCTGTAGGCGGCGTCCAGCCAGAACACGAGATCATCCGCCGTGCCCAGCAAGCCATCTGGCCCCAGGCCCTGCAGCTGGTAGTTGCCCGCCATGTCGGCGCCCACGACCGGCTCGCTGAAGTCGATCCGAATCGCCGTCGTGCCCGCTTCGAGCGTGCCGCTGGTGGCCAACGACGGCATGGTGCCGACGATCGTCGGCCCAGTGGTCAGCAGCCTCCGATCCTCCAACGCCTCAAACAGCAGCTTTCGCCGCCGGCGCTGCCGATTGTCCCGCAGGGACTTGTTCTTGCCGCGCGTCGTTCGTTCGGCACGCGACCCACGAGCGAAGTTCAACGCGTCAGTCCACATGGGCTATCCCTCCAAGCTAAGAACCGCGGAACAAAGAGGCGGAGGAACGGACACCGATCGTCGTCGGCGGACCCCCACTTCTCCCGTAACGTCGCTGGCAGTGACCAGTTTCCTGGTAGGTGTTGCCGTTGATGTTACCAGTTGCCACGCTACGGGGCGAGCCTGCGACCGACGTCGCACCAAACGTAGCACCGCCGTAGCATGGCTCTCCAGAGCCGTGCCTGTGCGACTCCTCCGTGGCGAGTCGCTCCCGATACTGCCCGGCTCTGGAGAGCCAGGCTACGAAGCTGCGCGCCCGGTACGCACATCCTACAGCCAATAGCCTTGAGCCTGAAGGCTCCACCCTGCGATGCTCGACGGGTTGCGAGGACGCCCGAAGCCCGCCACCCAAAACTCGATTCGTCCCCGGTGCCGCCCCCTTGGCCCGCGCCGGAAACCGGGAAGTTATTTTGGCCACCGTTGCTACAAGGGCGCCAGGCAGGCCCGTTGGGAAAGCCTGCACGACCTGCAAGCCGTGCTCCCTTTCACCGATCAGGTCGCATGCTGAGTACAGCGAACGTGGCCAAGCTCGCGAGGCACTTCCGAGTGTCGCCGGCCGCGTTTATCGCCAAGCCGACAACACAACCACCCGTCTCCGGTGAAGACCCGCACGGATGGCAGAGCCAGAGCACGGATGAGGACTGGTAAAGAAGCCAGTGTGGCAGTTCGCAGCCGTCACGCTTCGCCACAACGACATGTCATCACGGCGTGATGACCACTTCGAAAACCCGACAGTTATTGATGCACCGGTCCTAAGTCGCGCTGTACAACCAATGGGTTGAGTCCTCGATTTTTCTCGTTCCGACGCTCTGCCTCGGAACGTAAGCCACGGACGCTCTGCGTCCTTGGACGAACGACGCGGAGCGTCAAAACACTTGCGTTCCCATGCGGAGCGTGGGAACGAGAGAGGCGTGCCATCAACAAAGTTTGACCGATGGGGGGGGGCGGCTCGAACGTGCGATTCGAGCCGGAGAAACCGTTCATGGGGTTCTTGCCCTTGTCATGCCTACCGGAACCCCTCAGCGGCAGGCCGACAACGGTGAACTTGACCGATGGTATCCAGCGAGGCAACCTCCGCCCCCCAACGCCGTTAAAGATTCTGGTAGCCGAATTCGCCAGAATTCGGGGCTTTCGTGGTAGCCCCCGAAGTCTCACGACTTCGGCTACGGTGATTCACTCCAGGTTCTTTCCCCCACCAAAATTCTTAACGGCGTTGCCCCACCCCCCAAGAATCCGGCAGCATTCCGCTTCGGCGGCTATTCGGTTGAGCTTGTTCCGGCGGCCTGACAGGCGTCGCTTTTCGCGATCGGACGCGGCGAGCACCCAACGGGTTTCAGCACGTCAGGCCGCTGGCATCCACCGTTTGTTCCAGACGCTGAGTGACTCCGGCAACGAGCCGTTCGAACTCTTCGCGACAGCGTTTTACGGACAACAACTGCCCGCCAGCGATACCGTCCGCCTGCCGCAAGTCGAACATGGGCTTGCGAGCGGCCTGAGCGATCGGCACCAAACTGGCGAAGTGCTTCAACCTGGCAATGCAGTACGGATCGTCGTCCATGAGCGTCGGGGGGACAGAGCTCGCCTCGTCCAGCACACAGTGGCGGAATTCACTCGGCACTTGTTCCGCCCACTTCCGGTAGCCGCTCATCGGACGATCGGAACGGGCCAAATGCTGCTGCACAATGTATCCGAGGGGGCGAAACTCGCGTTCGGGCAGCGGTGCACGGTCGGCCTTCCGCCGCACCTGATTCAGGACAGTCTGCCAGTCTACTCGCCATTCACGTAGCGTCGGTCCGATGTTGCGTAGTCCCTGGAGACTGAACAGATCGGGCGCCACAGGGATGATCACTGCATCACAGCAGAGCAGCGCAGCCCGATTGAGAGCACCCAGCGATGAACCGACGTCCACCAGCAGGTAGTCCGCGTTGATGGCCTCGGCAGCCCGCTCAGCCAGGTTGGCCAGCGAGCAGGTCACATCCAGCGCGCGTTCGTTTTGGGTACTGCCCGTCTTGGCCCACTCCTCGGCGAGCGTTTGCTCAAACCGGCTCAGGAACAGCGAGCCAGGCAGAAGCCAAAGATTGTCGGCGGGCATCACCAATTGGGGATCTCGCAGTTCTCCCTTTCCGCGCCGCACCAGATCCAGGCACCCGGCGACTGTCCTGCCATCCCCGACGTCATTGGACCAAATATCCTCCAAATGCTCCTCATCCAGAAAAATGGCCGTAACCTTGGATTGAGGGTCGAAGTCGAGGACCACGATCCGCGATCCATTTCGGGACAGCAGGTGCGCGATGTGGAAGGTCAAGGTCGTCTTGCCGACGCCTGCCTTGTTGTTGAACAAGACCAAAGACTTCATGTTCGGCCCCTCACCGTGACGCGTGTAAATCCATCCGTGGCCACTTCCAGCGGCGGACATGCCAGCTTTTCCAGTTGCAGGCGTACTCGCCGAATTCCGCGGCCAAGCTGCTGGACGTAGCCGAGTTCGACAAGTCCCTTGGTCACGGAAGGGTTGCGATAGTCCGAGTGCTCGCCAAACACCCCTTCACTCGCCCGCCCGAAAGGCCCGCCGGGATTGCCGAACTCGATTCGATCCTCGTACCACTCTACGCGGCCGGGAGCATGCGTCGCCTCGTACTGCCGGTGTTGCACCAGATTCCGCACGAGTTCCTTCAAAGCTTCCAGCGGATATCGCGGCCCGAATCCCTCGCGAATTCCCACTGCCGCGACAGGAATATCGTCGAGGTGGGCCTCCATCTGGGCCCACAGGATTTCCAGTTGGCTGGGAAGTGTGCCGGTCGCCGTCCGCCGCGCACTGACCGGGCTGTCGACGTCGAGTCCCCCATACCGCACGAACTCCACGACCGCACCGGGCAGCCAATCCTGCGGACTCTGGCCGTACAGCAAGATGGCCGCCGCTGTCGGTCTCCAGACCCCAGCGATGGTCTGCCCAAGTCCCCGGCGGTTGGTCAGCCAGTCCTCCAGCGAGGGATATGTTCCGGAATCCTCATCGGCGTTTTGTTCCGCTTGATACAACAAGCGGAGTTGCTCCAACTCCAGGTCTTCCAGCGAGGCTTCCCTCAGAGGGCGTGTATCGAAGGGGCGCGAGGAGTCCGGCCGACGTTCCCACAGGCGGAGCAAGTCCGCTTCGGTCGCTCGCCGGGTCGTTGTTCCCTTGCGTACCCACGCGATGGAGTTGACCGTCACCACAGGCGGGACCGGATAAGGCCACACGCGCACCACGAGCACTGTCTGGCCGGTGGTTTCCACCGCTTGCAGGTCAAACGCCGGAGTCGGGTAGAGGGCCGTGGACGTGAGACGGTTGGCAATCTGTTGCTGCGTGTCATCAAGGCGTTGTCCGCGCGTATCAACACCCACAACCGAGCCGTCCTTCTTGACACCAAACAGCACACATCCTACTTCACCTAATCCCCCCAGATCATTGGCCAGGGCACAAACAGGCTGCAATACGTCATCGGCGTTCTTGGCCGATTCCTTCCATTCCACCCGATTGCTCTCGGTGCGAAGAAGTTGTACCAGTTCCAGCGAATCCATCTGTGTTCTCCGGGCATCAATGCCTGTGGACGCGAAATCACTCTCCGGATTCTATGGCGTCTTGCGGGAGCGTGGAATCCCTAGCAACTGCAGGCCGATGGAGACGCCGGTTTCAGGGAAGCTATTTCCCGTACGCTTCCACGAACGCCGCCAGGGTGGCAGTGGCCTGTTCGGCAGCGGCTTCCGATTGTTTCTTGGCCTCTTCGATGGCGGCGGCTAATTTAGCCTTGGCTTGCTCGAAAGCCGCTTTTTCCGCAGCCGCTTGATCCCAGGCGGCCTTGGCCGCGTTCAGCTCCTGCTGGGCCGCGTCGGCGGGAGCCTTCTTCGCCGCCAACTGATTATCCGCCTCCGCTTTCTCAGCGGCCAGCTTGTCAACCTGAACCTTGGCCGCGACCGCTTTGTCCGCCGCCGCCTTGGCCTCGCCGGTCTTGGCGGCCAATTGCTTCTCGGCCTCAGGCTTCTCAGCCGCAGGAACCTGCTGCGCAGCGGTAGCCGCAGCCGCCCTTTCGCCTTCGATCTTCAGCGCTGCCGCGTCAGCCGCCTTGGCCTGCTCGGTGGCAGCCTGTAGTGCGGAGGCTTTGTCATTGACCGCCTGCTGGACGACAGCCAATTCGGCTTGAACCTTCTGAATCGCGGCTTGGGCCGCATTGAACTTAGCCTGCGCGGCTTCTGCGACCATCGCCAGCGTGGGCGGATAGGGCGACAACTGCGCGACCTGCTTAGCATCGGCCGCTTCCCAGAGATGCACTTGGCCGGCCCAATCCCCAGCCACCAACCGCTTGCCGTCGTGGCTGAACGCGACTTTCAGACCGATTTCGGGCAACGCCGGAAAATCCTTCAGCAACTTGCCATTGCCGTCCCAGATCTTGGCCGTTCGATCGCGACCGGTGGTAGCCAATCGGCCGTCTTGCGTGTAGCCAACGCTCATCACACCGCCCCCGTGGGCCGGCCAACTCTTGATGTTCTTGCCTTCGTTCATTTCCCAGAGAATGACCGCGCCGTCCAGGCTGCCACTGGCCAAGACATTGGAGTCCGGGCGCCAGGACACGCTGCAGACCGCGTCCTTGTGGCCCCGCAGATCCTGATACTCACGCGCCGTGTCGGCTTCCCAGACAAACAGGCCGTTTGCGCGGTCCCCGGTCGCCAGCAATACGCCGTCGGGGCTGTACTCGATTGCGTAGATCCAGTCGGTGTGCTTCTTGATCTCGCTGACCAGTTCGCCGTTTTCTGTCGAGTAGATCCGCACCAAACGCTGGGGACCGCCCAAGGCGATGCGGGTGTGAGTGGCATTGAGATCGGCCGCTAGGACCGCATCCAATTCATCACCGACCTTCACCAATTTGCGTCCCGTCTTGACGTCGTACAGCACGGCCAAACCTGCGGCTCCACCGCGGCCTCCCGCGGCCAGCAGCACCGCACCATCGCGGCTGAAGCGGAGCACGTAGGGCACGCCGTCGGTGAAGGGCAGCACTCCCAGCAGTTGGCCCGTGTCGGAGTGGTACAACGCAATCTGCCGGTAACCTGCGACGGCCACAACCGGCGCCCAGGGACTGGCGGCCAGGGCCGTGATGGCGCCCGCATGCTGGGTGGTTACGAGCGGCTGCTTCCACAATCCCTCCGGCATAGCTGGATGCTCTGGTTTCCCACCGCCGACATTCGCCGCGAGGGCCAAGGAGGTCTTCTTCTTGGCGACCGCCTTGGACCCGGCATTCTCCAACGCGCCGCCCTCAATCCAGGCCTTGAGGGTAGCCAGCTTGGCGGCCGCTATCTTGTCCTGATTCGGCGGCATACGCGGTTGGTCGTCATGGTTGGCCAGCGCCCATAACCGAGAACTGTCCAGGTCGCCCGCGAAGATGACTTCACCGCTGCTGCCGCCCGCCATGGCCGACGTGTAGCCGTCCAAGGCCAAGCCACTCTTTTTCTCATTCTGGTTGTGGCAGGTGAAGCAGTGTTCACGCAAGATGGGCTTGACGTGGTCGTCGTACGTGATCTTCGGACCCGCCGGTTTGGCGTCCTCGGCCTGCGCCAACGGGACACAGACGGTCGGCACCACGGCGCTCAAACACACCAACAGAGTTCTGACGAGCCCGTATACGGCAACATCCCGACGGGAGACGCGATTGGTATTCATAGGCAGGCTCCGTGATTTCGTCGTAGAGCGGACTCTAGTCCGCTCAGGCGGAATACATTCCGCCCTACAAAGTTATTCCTTGACAGCCGGTTAGTTCGACTGTCTCAGTTTCGAAAACGACCCCGTCCAGCTCGCCTGGACGGTGAGAGAGTCTTGTAAGCAAGATCGCGACCGACGTTCACCGCCTTCCTCCCTTCCCCAGCCTGCCGCCGGAGGCGGCAGGCTGGGGAAGGGAGGGTATTGCTGCGTTCGCGATCTCGCTCACAAGACTCTTTCACCGGCCGCGCAAGGCGGCAGGGGTCGAACTTAGACGGTTGAATTAGTGGTTAAACAGAAACTCGCGCGAGTTCAACACGGCCCAGAACACATCTTCCAGTCCGGCTTGCGGATTTCCCGCGGAATTCACAATCGGCAGTAGACGATTGATCTCCTCTGCCGTCGGCTTGCGAGTCAGGCAGCGCATGTACAACGTTTCGATCACTTGCGTCGGCGTCTTGCCCGCATCCAGCAGTTTCTTCACCACGCCGCCCTGGCTGACCTTGCCGTGGACCGTACTGCCATTGAGCAGATTCAGCGCCTGCGACAACGTAGGATCGGTAGTGGCTTCGCAGGCGCAGACCGTTTCGCGTTTGGAGCGACCAAAGGTGGTCAGGAAGTAATCGCTCGTGGTACCGTCGGCGACCTGCACAGCGCGGGCGCCCAGCGGCAGACCCCGGAATTTTTCTTTGGTCTCCGTGACCTGGCTGATGCAATCGAGCGTCTGTTCCGCGGGGATCCGCCGCACGTTGGCATGGGCGAAGTTCCGTTCGTCGCCCTCGTTGCTCGCGGTCCGCCCCGAACTTCGCTGGTAAGCCTGCGAATTGCAGACGTCCCGCACGAGCTGCTTGAAATTGAACTTGGTCTCGACCAGTTTTCCTCCCAGGGTCCGCAACAATTCCGGATTGCTCGGCGGGTTGCTGATCCGGATATCGTCTACTGGCTCGACAATTCCAAGTCCCATGAAATGGGCCCACACGCGATTCGCAAGGTTGGACGCGAAGTACGGGTTGTTCGGCGAGGTCAGCCATTCCGCCACTGCGGCGCGACGGTCCTTACCGGTGACGTCCGGCAGCTCGCCGCCCAGAAACTTGGGCGGCATCACGCGGCCTCCGACGGGGTGCGTTACCTCGCCGTTGCCCCGATTGAAGACCACCGTCTCGCGGTAGTCTTCGCCCTGCTTCCGGCCGATCTGCGTAAAGAAGGCCGCGAAGCTGTAATAATCGTCCATCGTCCAGCGGTCGAACGGATGATTGTGACACTGGGCACATTGGGTGCGGAAACCCAGGAACACCTGGGCCACATTCTCGGCGGTCTTCAACGTTTCCGTCTCGATCTGGTAATAGTTGGTGGCCGCATTCTCGAAGGTACCGCCCGAAGCGCTGAGGAGTTCCCGCACCATCTGGTCCAGCGGCACGTCGCGAGCGATCTTGTCGGTCAGCCAGTTGCTGTACAGAAACATCGACTTATAGCTGACCTGCGGACTCGATTTGACCATCAGCAGTTCGGACCACTTCATCGCCCAAATCTCGGAAAATTCCTTACGCTGAATCAGGCGGTCGATTAACTTCGCCCGCTTGTCCGGCGCCGCGTCGGTCAGGAACTGCTGGTACTCGTCCTCCGTGGGTAGCAGTCCGGTCATATCCAGGCTGACCCGCCGCAGGAACTCCTCGTCCGTGCACAGGCCGCTCGGCTCGATTCGCAACTTCACCAGTTTGGCGCCTACCAACTGGTCGATGTAGTTGCCGCTCGGAGGCGGCGACGTGTACGGCACGTCTTTCGGTAGGACCAAAACCTGGCTACCCACCGTCTTCGTCTCGAACCGGCCCATTACAAACGCCTCGCCACGAGCCGCTGCCGTTACCAGACCGCCTGCGTTCACTGCGGCCGAGTTGTCGTTGCTGGTCAGAAACACGGTCAGGTCGGTCACGTCGCGATCCGTGCCGTCGGTGTACTTGGCACGGGCGATGAACGACTGCGTGGTCCCGGAGCCTTCCAAGACCGCCGCCGGGGGATAGAACTCCAACTGGGCCACTCGTGGCGGTTCGGCCGGATCGAGCGGTGCGCCAGCCTCCAGCCATCGCAACAGCGTCTGACAATACGGGCTGTCCTTTTCGAATCGCTTGCCGCCGGCATGTGGGACCGCGCCCGTGGTTTTTTCGATCAATAGACTGGCCTCGGGAATCGCCAGATTGACGCGTCGTGTGGCTTCCTCACGAGTCAACCGGTTGTAGTCGGCCTTCGGATCGAAGCCGAACAGTGACAGTCGAAAGCCGTCCTTGCCGCGAGCGGCGCCATGGCAACTGCCCACGTTACAGCCGGCCCGCATCAGCACGGGCATCACGTCCAATTGGAAGCTGATTGGCCGGTCGGCCGTAGCGTTCTTGACCGTCACCGGCACGCTCGCTTTGTGACCTTGATATTCGACTTCCAGAGCCGTCACCCCATCCGCCACGGGAAACAGGGTGCGTCCGTCCAGTCGAGCGAATTTGGCGTCACCCAGCTTGACTGCCGCCTCCTTCGTCACGTCCAGGGTGACGCCATCGTCCCGCGTGGCAACGACGAGAAATCGCTGATAGTCCGCCTTGGTATTCAGGTTGACGTCGGGCGGATAGAGGGCGAGGCCCGTGATGTTAGCGGCCCAGACCTCGGTGGCTAGGCCAACGAGGATCAACGCGGTGCATAAACGTCGCAGGGTCACAGGATTCTCCTCCACTTTCCGTAGCATGGCTCTCCAGAGCCGTGCAGATTTCCGTAGCATCACGGCTCTGGAGAGCCATGCTACAGCCAACGAGGAATGCTCTACTTACCTGCCTTGTCGGCGGCTTTGTCCAGCCGCAACTTCTCCAGGCGGCTCAGACGCTTCTGCTCAACAACCGGCGCCGATGGGGGTGGCGGGGGCGGTTGAGGCGCTGCCTGCGGTGGAGCGGGGGCGGCGACTTTGGGCGGCAGGGGTGCGTCCACGCGCAATTCACCACCTCCCAATGTATGCACAATCGGCTCGCCCTCCTGCACAACGATGGCTTGGCAGACGAGTCCTTTGTAGGTGGCTGGTTTGGCGGCCTTTTCGACCGCGATTGGGAACACGATCTGGGTCGAGTCTTTCGTAATTTTCAGCGGTTCCGGCTTGGTCGACGTGTTCGCAGGCAGGCCCAGCAAACGCACTTCCGCCTCGCCGACGAAATCCGTCTTTTTCTCGACGTTGACGACCAATTCCGCTGTCTGGCCCAACTCGGCTGCGGCCTTCTCGAACTTGAAATTGAAGAATGCCTCGGCGATGGTCAGCGTGGCCACCTGCGTGGCCACCTCGATCGCTCCATTGCCGACGTTAGCCGTGCCGATCACCAACATCGGCCAAGCACCCAAGGCGGCCGACGGATTGGCCGTCAGCGGGATCAGCGCCTCGCTCTTGTCACCCGGAATGGAAATGGATCCCGACGCACCGATCCCCGGCGGATCGTATAGCAGGCGGAGTGCGATCGGCTGAGTGAAACCTGCCTTGCGTTTGGCAACAACTTTCAACGACTTGGAGCCTTGTCGCACAATCGGCGTCTTGGGCACCTCGATCTCGATCTGGAACGGCACCTCGTCGATCTCGGACGCCGCCATGCGATCCGCATCGTGTCCCCATACATCGCGGTTATTGTCGCCGCGCACCAGCATCGTCCGCTGGGCCAGGTGTCCCACGAACTTCAAGTTTGGATCCACCGGACGTCCCACCACGTCCGCCAGCGTCCCATTCAGCGGAGCGTCCGGCGCAGCCGTAAACAGGACGGGCACCGAGGTCTTGTCAGCCGTCATGGGGATGGTTTGCAGCGTGACACCGGGTGGCAGGCCCTCGACATTGACATTCAGATCGCCGCCCCAGTTGGCACGGCTGGCGTTAACCATCAGAGCCATGCGGTTACCGCGCGGGACAGCCAAGGTGACAGGAACATACTGAACGCGTTCCGGTAGGACCATCGTCAACGACGCCTCGACCAGCGCGATTTCAACGCGGTAAACGTAACTTGGGCCACCCGCTTTCAGATGGTCCGTTACCGCCACCACGAACTCGCCGTTATCCGGAGCGGTGAACCGTAGATAGCTGTCAGGCCCGCCCGTGTCGTCATTGGCGGCGACCTGCGAGCCGTTCGCGCGAAACACGGTCAGCACGGAATCCAGCGGCGAGCGCAGGGTGTCGCGGGCAACCACCCGCATATCGAAGACCTGCCCTTGCTGGGCCGTGAACTTGAAGTGATCCACATCACCCGGTTTCTCGATGATGCCGTTCAGGGCTCCGGGAACGATGGCCAACGTGGCTTGCGCGAGGGTGTCGTTGGGTTCGACCTCCAGCGTGTTCTCCAGATCGATGACCCGCAGCAGGTTGGGCGAGGGGGCGATGCCGTTCGGGTCCTGAGCGTACAGGCCGAAACTCAAATCTTTCAGGCTCGGCAAGGTGATCTGCTGGGTGAAATCCCCGGCAGGATCGCCAATCCAGCGAACCGCCAGAACTTGGCCAGGCTTGCCGCCAGCCGGGTAGACGCCGGTCGGCCTCGGGAACTTGCCGATGTGCAACCGGTACTTGCAGGCGCCGTTGCCACCATAGGAGCTTTCCCGAACCTGAATAATGTACTTGCCGTCCTCAGGCACCAGGATCGAACACAGGCAGTCCTGACGCAGCAGGGGCGCATCGTCGCTACGAGCCGACTCGAACCGCTTCGCGTTCAAGATGGCCAAGTAAGGATCAAAGAACGTGTAGGCCAGACGCAATCCCTCGAGTTCGGCGGATAGGCGCTCGCCTTTCTTGGCCTCCACCACGAAGTAGTCCACGTCTTCGTTCTCCACTACGCCGCTGACAGTGCAACCGAGCGGCACAGCCTGCGGTGCGGCAAAGTCGCTGTTGGGTTCCTGCTCTTTGACTTCCGGCAACGCCCCCACCGTGAAGAGTCGCAGGTCGCTGATGCCGGTGGCCGAGCGCAGCCGGACCGCGTGGATCCCCAAGCGGCAATCGGGTGCGATGGACAGCTTGGCCTTGACCGTCGTGTCGTTCTCGGCCTTGAGTTCGAGCACCTTGATGCCGGGGGAATAGAACAGCAACTGCTGTGCGTCACCCAGACGCGCCCCATTGAAGACGGATTCGACTTCCGTACCGCGCTGGAAGCCCGTCGGCGTGATCGCACCCACGGAAGGTGCCGCGGCCTGCGCCACTGTGGCGGACAACAACAGCAACAAAGTCAGCCAAACCGATGTAATGCTAGGCATGGTAGTAGGTGGGGTTGGAGGCTGAGGTTCAAGCGAGGCATTGATCATAAGGTTTCGCATCGTAACCCGAGGCGTCAGCGAGGAAGAGCGGCGTTTCCTCGCTGACGCGTCGGGTTACGACAAATCGCTGCTAGCGTGATTCGCACCCTTATGATCAAGGGCTTCAAGCTAACAACGGCGTCACAATCTTGCCGCCATCAATGATCCGGACCGGCCGATTGCCAGCTGCCAACAAACGTTTCTCCGGAACGATTCCCAACTGGTGGTAGACCGTCGCGGCCAAGTCCTGCGGAGACACGGGATCCGCATCCGGTTCCGAGGCAGTGGCGTTCGACGTTCCGTAGATCATGCCGCCCTTGATCCCGCCGCCAGCCAACATCACGCTAAACACTTTCGGCCAGTGGTCGCGACCAGCAGTCGCATTGATCTTGGGCGTCCGGCCAAATTCGCTTGAGACCATCACCAGCGTGCGGGCGAGCAGCCCCCGCTGCTCCAGATCGGTCAATAAGGTCGCCAGACCTTGGTCCAAGGCGGGCATCTGGGCACGCATGCCGGGCGTGATGCCATTGTGGAAATCCCAGCCGGCGTAGGTCAAGGTCACCATGCGCACGCCCGCTTCTACCAAACGGCGAGCCATCAGCAGCCGCTGGCCTGCTTCGTTGCGACCGTACTGATCGCGGAGCTTGGCATCCTCCTTGTCGATGTCGAACGCCTCGCGCGCCTTCGGCGCACTGACCAGACTGTAGGCCCGTTCGTAAAACGTGTTCATTGCCCCGACCTTGTCAGACTTGTCCTTCTGGGCAAAGTGGTAATTGACCGCCTCCAAGGCCGAGCGACGGCGAGCGAACCGCTCGTCCGTGACACCATTGGGCAGATTCAGGTCCAAGACCTTGAAACCTCCGGACGCCGGATCCGCACCCAGACTGAAGGGAGCATACGAAGAACTCAGATAACCGCTACCGGCGTAGATGTTCGGTTGATTGGGAATGCAGACGTACGGCGGCAAATTATTCCGCGGCCCGTACTCGTGGCTGATCACGCTACCCATGCTGGCGTACTGGAGTGCCGGGCTGGGTTTGTAGCCGGTAAACATGTTGTGCGTGCCACGCTCGTGCGCCGCCTCGCCGTGCGTCAGCGAGCGAATGATAGCGTACTTGTCGGCGAGCTTGGCCAATTGCGGCAGGGTTTCGCTGATTACTTCGCCCGTGTTGGTCTTAATCGAGCCCATCTCCCCGCGAAACTCGATGGGCGAAAACGGCTTGGGATCCCACGTTTCCTGGTGGGCGCAACCGCCGGGCAGGAACACGTGGATCACGCTGTCCGCCTTGGCGGGCAGGGTTTCGCCTCCTGCCTGCTCGGCCCAAGCCTGACGGTTGTGCAACAATGCTTCGAGTGTGAGTCCCAACCCACCCACCGCCCCGACGGTCAGAAAACCACGACGACTCAGCGGATTGCCTGCGCCCGTCGTCATAACTTGCTCTTCCCGTGTGTTACTGCTGTATACGCACACGCTGCGTTGTATTCCAAACCGCAGTACCAGCGTCA
>JAPLNJ010000590.1 GCA_026692885.1 Planctomycetota bacterium
AAATCCCGGTCATCACCACTCACTCCGCGTTCAAACAACCACGCGCCGAGCTGGGCCAGACTCTGCCACCATAGTCCTGCAGCCGCCTCCTGGTCCCCACCTCCCTGCCGAAATCGGCTCCCTTTTCTGGCCCGGTCCCAATTGTTTCTTTACAACCGCTAAGGGGCGTATCCCACCTGCAATTCCAGCTTCTCCAGGACCACCTTGGTCTCCGGCTGTCCGGCAGGCCGCGCCGGCAGACGGATGTCCAACCGATTCTCTCCCCGTCGGCACTGCCCGGGCTCGACCGTAAACTCCAGCCGCAGCAGCCGCTGCTGCGGGTTCACTTGGTACAGGCCGCTGCCGCCCGAGGCGGGCTGCGGCCGGGGCGAGAAGATCTGCGGGTCTTTCCAGCGGGGATCGCGCAGCATCAGCGGCAGGACGTGGCCGTTAAGGCGAACGTCGATCTCCACGCTGTCCTCCGCGCCGAACAAGATGACTCGCACCAGCACCGTGCGCAGCTGGGTGCCGGCCCCGTTCAGATCGTCTCCCACGCGCATCCGCAGCGATGTCGGAGCGCCGCCGTCCAAGGTCACGGGCAGCGGCGCCGTGTCGTTGCGGTTGAAGAATCCTTCGGCCCACGGGTAGCCGCCGCGCCGTTCGACGAAAAATGTCTTGTCCTTCCACCGCAGAGTCTCGGCCGAGCCCACCTCGTGATAGGCCCGCTGGTGTGACAGCGGACCCGGCGGCAGCCCCAGGCGTGTGCAGACATCCGGCGGCGCGTTGGACCAGTTGAACGTCGCCACACTGTCGGCTCCCTGCTGCCACCAGTTGCCAAACACACCCCGCAAGACCTCGCTGGGCGGCCAACGATAGCCGTCGGTCGTGTGGTGATCATCGAAGCAAGGCTGCAGCTTGATCCCGTGCCCGGCAGTGATTTCGCGGAACGCGGCCAGATCCACGTCGGCGGAACGCGACCCGATCGTAAACAGGTCGACCAGCTGTTCTCGAGCCCACTGTTGGACGTCGAACCCGTCTACGCGGCAGCCTTCCAGATTGCGCGGCACCTTGGCGGCCAGCAACAGGGGGCGGCCGCGCTGCTGGGCTCGCTGCAGCAGCATCTGCCGCACGTCGCGCACCAACGCGGTCACATGCTCGCGGAGTTCCCACTGGTGCCCGGGAGGCAGACAGGGAACATGGCGCGCGAAGTCGAGCTGGACGCCGTCGACATCGTATTTTAGCGAAGGGTCTGGTTACGGGGCTCTGCCCCGTAACCCGCTGGCCGCGAGGCTCCGCCTCACGTCCGGCCGGCAGAGCCGGCAAGACAGTGCGTTCCCAGGCGGGAGCCCGGGAACGAGCGGCATTGCTCACCGCCATGTGTCCTCGCTCTCCGGCGGATTTTCCAGCGAGTCCTGGATGGCGCGGTCGATTCTCTCTGCCTCCTGGTCGAATTCGGCCTGCAGACTGTCATCCCTAGGTTCGTCGCTGTCGTCCTTGTGGTAGCCGAGGACTCCGAGCGGGGTTTCTTCGATGACGTACCCCTGGCGCCGAAGTTCGTCGAGGCGTTGCTCGCCTTCCTCGTGCTCGAGCCGCAGGTCTTTCGCGGTCAGTTCGAAGGTCCGGCGGCCGAGTCGTTCCACGCCCAGCCGGGTGTCTTGAATCACGACGCGGCCGTTTTGATCGCTGTACCACTCCAAATAGAGCGCCGGTCGCAAGTCGGTCGGCGGCGGCTCGCCGGCCCGGATCCGGGCGAGCAACTCGTCCACGGGGCAGTCGTAATGCCGCAGCATCTGATCGGCCAGAATATCCCCGGCCTCGCCGATCTGCTCCGTGGCGAACCCGTCCAGATCGACCGGCTTGGCCCAGGCAGGGATGGGTTCGAGGCGTACGATGCGAAACCGCCAGCCTGCCAGATCCGGCCGGCAATTCCCGCCCAACTCCAACCGCAGCAGTTCGTCGCGTCCCGCCAGCCGCAGCCAGCCGGTCACGCATCCCTTGACGGTGTTGTCCAATTCGCCTTCCACCACGAGATGTGCCATGCGCCATGCCATGCGGACATCCTACCCGCGCAGCACCAGGAGTGGAAGAACCTGGGCACACGCTCGCCGCCCTCGACCGGTTCGAGGAGGAGGCGAGTGTCCGGCGGCTGCGGCAACTACGGCCCGACGACGTCGAAGCCGATGCCACACGAGATTTGCCGCGCCGAGCAGAGTCACGCCCGTCACAATGAATACATGCCTCTACTGCTGAAGAGGCACGACGGCCCCTAAACTCGCGCACCGCGAAGATCACATTGCTGGGGACGTCTTGAGTGTGGTGGTCCCGTGCAGCTACCGACGCCGACGTAAGAAGATTCGCAAACGGTCAAACAGCTCTTCCGGCAATACAGTTCTGAATCGCCTTTCGAACTCCTCCCGGCCGTTGCGCCGGATGTACGCGTCGGCAATGGACACGAGTGTGTCAATATCAGCGAGGCGCTCACACTGTTGAATCGCTTGGTTCAGGGTTGACTCCGCGCCCTCGTCGTCTCCAACGGCTAACATGAGTTCGTACGCAATAGCTGGGGAATTCCGTCTCAGGAGCTCAATTGTTCGAGGGGCGGACACTTGCCGGAGATAAACGGTGTCGCGAGTCTCGATCACATAACGGGCAAGTTCTTCCAAGAACCCCGGATGATCTCCGAGACTGGGGCCGCGTGCATCAATGATGCGTTTGACATCCGTCCATCGACCGGCACGTCGAAGTTGGCGGAGACAACTGGTAACGGCTGTCGGGTCCGACCCAGTGTTCTCAACAAGTGCCAGGAGCAAGTCGGCCGCCCTGTCCTTCGCTCCAGAACTGTCCAAGGACTCAGCGAGGGTGCAACCGATCGCGACGTCGTCGGCGCCTGCCCCCCGCCATACCTCCTCCACGAAGCCGAGATCCACCCGTGGATCTCGAGATCGTCCGGGAGACTGTTCTTTGAAGTTCTCCTTGATGCATTGCCACAAGACGGGGTCACCCACCTGTCTCGCAACTTCCCAATACCTCTGCGCCGCGCGCAATTGGGTCGCAGCTTCCGCTTTCCGAAGCCTGTAGAACTTCAGTAATTCGCGGTAGGCATCAGGGTGCCCGTACTCGGCAAGCAGTTCCAACTCCGTCTGGGCTCGGTCGGGATCGTCGAAGGCGATTCGCTTGGCCTGCTCGATCAGCGGGGATAGGTGAGGCCGAATAACTTCAGGCTTGACGAGTCGTAGGAACAACCGGAGGTAGTCGCGTAACAGCACCGATTCATCTGGACTCTTATTGCCTCCGATCCTTAGACACTCGTTGACTTCCAGGTCTCGCTCCGAATGCAGCACGAAGAGGTCGGACACCGCGATCGTGTCCTGCAGTTCCTCGGCAGGTTCGGCAAGGAACGACCGCACACGATCCACAAGCCGAGATTCTTCGCCCTGCTCGTCAAACGCCGGGATGCGGGCGAGTACCGGAATGACCTCCACAGGCGACAGGCCGGGGGGCCGCTCGACTCGGCGGAGGCTGCGCAGCACCGCTCTGGCGCCGTCCAGATTCTCCCGGTTGTTGAGAAGCAAACACACCACCTTGTCTGGCAGGATCGCAGTCGCAACGCCTCCAATTTCCGTGATGCCGGTACGCGCATCGATTAACAGGAAATCGGGCTTGAATTCTTCTCGAATTCGCTCCTTAAGTTCCAGAAACCGTGGTACGCCAAGCGCACCGGGGGTGTAAAGGAACTGGTGCCAGTTGATCTGAGAGAGCTTTTCCCAATACTGAATGGAAGGCACGTTCCCCGCGGCCATCAAGTAAATCGGACCGCGCTCGGTGGGCGAGAGTTCGAGAGGAATGAAGAAGCCCTTCAGTGACTCCGGCGCGCTGCCCTGCAGGAAGGACGCGTGGAAGTAGTCAACGACCCCGCGCTCCACGGAAAGTCCTTCACCCGGCTTCCCCAGATTCAACTTGTAATGCAGCCCGGGTGCCTCTAAGTCGAAATCCAGCACCACCACGGTTTGGGCGAATCGCGACAGGTAGCGTGCCACGTTGGCGACCACCAAAGTGCGTCCCGTGCCGCCCTTGTATGAGTAGAAAGTGATTGTTTCCATCCGCAACCTCATTTGCCGACCAAGAGAACGCTGCCTTTTCGGCAGACGCGCCGGTTGAACTCCACCAGTGCGTCCGAGTTGTAACGCTGTTTCAACGCGGGGCACTGGGCCACGATGTCGTCATCTTCGAAAAGGTTCTGCCCCCGTGCTTCCGAGTCCTTTCTGGCCTTGACGGTTCGGCCCAACAGATCCGAGACGCGCGCGAGGATCCCGGGGTTCTGACGGACCTGCGGCAGCCTCAGCATGTCGATCAACAATCGCTCTGCTGGCTCCCAAGATCCCGCTGGCAACAACTCGGTCTCGACCCGGCTCAGGAATCTGCCCAGCACATCATCGGGAGCGAACTGCAGCAGCTGGGCCCCCAGTCCTTCCCGAACGATCTGCTCGCCGCGTGCTTCGCGTGACTTGCGAACCTCCTCGTTCAGAAACTCGACCAACTCGCGCCAATCAGCGAATCCCCTCTCGCATGCAGAGAAACCATGCCGGGTGACCCCTTTCTCTAGCACACGCTCGGAAACAGGGGAGGTGTTGGAGCGGCTGTACGGTGGGCGTACCAGCCAAATGGATTCCCCCGTGCGGACAAAAGCCCAACCGTCTTCGGGAGCGACCGCCAGTAGTTTGAGCATCTCTAGATCCTCTCAAGAGCGAAATGACCTTCGCGGCTCGCGCGCAGGATGCCCACGAAATCGGCCTTCAGCGAGTGAGTGGCGTCGTCATGGGACTACGTGTAGTCGGTGAATGCGAGGTCAAACAAGCGATCATACTCCGCCTGCGCAATTCGGACCTGATCTACTGAGGACAACTCCACGTCCTTGAGAAAAATCGCTTCGATGTAGCAGTCCTCCCGGCAGACCACGCGGGGCCACTCGTTTTCGGACGATGTGGGGATTTCCGCGGAGTGCTTGAGAGTGGCGAGGTACTGGACGTGGGAATGCGTACCCACCTCGCGCCGCAACCGTGCGGTGTCCACGCCGGTCTCGGTCGGCATGTAGGTCCGCAAGCTGTCGCCCATAAGGTACGCAATCGGGGCATTAGGCCCAACGAAAGCCGGCTTAAGCACCGCGCAGAACTGGCCGTATCGGTGCGGGCCTACTCCACCGATGTTCAGCGTGGCGTATCGGAATCGCTGTCCCTCCTCGAAGGCATCGTCGAAATGAATCCGGCGGCTGAAATACGTGCCCAATTTCTCTCGCAGAATCTCAGCGGTGGGCCGGGATGACAGCCGAGACTGCTCCTCCGCCCACTCGTAGATGTTCTGGTGCCTTCCGGAATTGACGAGTTCTGTCATCACGGAAGGCCGCATATTGATTGACACGCGGCCGCTACTTTGGACACAATTGGCGAAAACGTCCAGCTGACGTCCGCCGTCTTTCGAACGGTTCTTGGCCTCGTCGAAACGGATGTGCAGTTCCTGATCGTTCTGAGCGGCGAGCTGAAACAGGTTCACATCCCCTCCCCAGGAACAACGCACGTGGCACACACGGAGCTGGCAACTGCCCCACGCGATACGGTGGACAATGGACCGTCCACGATCTTACTCGCAGAGGCCATCGTCGGCAATCCGGCAGCTAGCGACGTGGGTTCAGGCATTGAGACGCAGGGTTGGCTTGCCGCACACGAGTTGGACCTTTTGCCATTCGCATCTCAAACCTGCGGCCTTGCCGTTCCTGAACGCCGATGTGCTGGCGCGCGAATTGGATCTCGAACCGTACGCCGCCGCGCGCCTGGCCACTGCGTTGCGAACGGAGCTGATGAAACGTCGGGAGAGCTTCGTTCTTGAAACGGTCTTCTCCGATCCCGTTGGCGACGAACTAACTTTTCTGAAACAGGCCGTCGAGTCCGGTCGCACAGTGGTCCTGTGCTACATCGGAATCGCCGGACCGGACGTCTCCGAAGCCCGCGTCGCGATGCGCGTCTCGCAGGGCGGCCACGACGTGCCCACCGACAAAGTCCGGTCACGCTTCCCTTGCACCATCGTGAATCTCAAGACTGCGATCCGCGAACTTCCGCAGGTGTCCAGGTTCATGATGCAAGACTAGTCGCGGTCATGAAAGTCAACGGGATCAGTCGCGTGTTGACGTTCAATGTGCAGGACTATGCCCGCTAAGGACCGGCGCATCAATAACTGTCGGGTCTTCAAAGTAGTCATCACGCTCCGCGTGATGACATGTCGTCACGGCGGAGCGTGACGACTACGATACTTGCGACAGTTATTGATGCGCCGGTCCTAAGACAGTTACGCAGTCGTTCTCTGCCTGTCGGCGGAACTTGAGGCGCGAGTGCAGTCCGGCGAATATCCCGAAATCCTCGATGCTATCGGAGCTTACCGGCAGCAGGCTCCCGGAAGCATCTTGATTCCGGTGAAGCTCAGCACGTGCGAAATCCCCGACATCGAGATTGACGACACCCGAACGCTGGACCGGATTCAGGCCATCGATCTATTCCCGGCTACCAAACGAAAAGCCGGACTGACCGCACTGCTGGCATCGTTGCGGGCCGCGTCAAACCACCCGTAGCTGGCTCATCGGGTCACAGCACAACGAACCCGGACAGTACTCAAGGCCCGTGCCCCCTCACCCCGAGCCCTCTCCCCGGAGTACCGGGGCGAGGGGACCCTGGCTGCGAGCGATTGCTGACGGCCTCGCCGCGCGCGGTCCGGGGAGGAGTAGAGTGCTGCTGCGGGCCATCCTTCATTCATTCCCTCTGGCTGACACCAGTCGCTCGCCACGCCAGAATAGAACTCGAAACGGGTCTAACTTGGGAGAAATGCGATGTCTGTGAAAACTCGCGGAATTGACAAGTGCGTTGGGTCGGCAGTCTGGCTGGTCCTCCTTTCTCTGTCGGCCGCGGCCAACTCGGCCGCGGCGGACCCCCCCGCCAATCTGCTGGCGCGGCCCGGATTCGAGGCGGCCGAGGCAGCTCTCAAAACCTCGTGGCACCCGTTTGAACCCGGCGGCAATGAAGTGGATCGCCAGGAGAAGCACACGGGCAACCAGAGCATCAAGCTGGCGGTCGCCACGACGGGAGTCGCCAAGGGGGCCTGGTACTCGCTCCCGCCCGACCAGATCAAGACACCCGGCTCGATCCTGGTCAGCGCGTGGAGCAAGGCGCAGGGCGTCGCCGGATCGAAGGATGACGCCTACGCCATCTACATCGACGTCAGCCAGATCATCGTGTACGCGATCAACTTGAACCGGGAACCCGTGGAGGTCGTCATACAAACGAAACCCGGGGCATGCCGCGCGAACGAACTCATCACCGGCCAGACCGTGCCGACGGACAGGCCGCTGACCTTGATGCCGAGAAGGCCGATGTTGCTGGAAATCGGCGACGTTATCCAACCGTCCCAGGAGGTGCTGCGATGAGAAACAGAAGATTACCTCGTTGCCGAGGCGACATTCTGGGAATTCCTGCTACGGGCGATTCTGCGTACGGCGTTTGTCCAGGAAGTCCTTGAACTGCGTCCATCCCTCGGCGGCGGCCTGCTTGATGGCTTCCGGCTTGATCCCAGCGAGCCGGCCCAGTTCTGCGGCCAGCGCATCGCCGACCGTGCGGCCCAACCCGGCCGCCTGCGGCGAGGCGGCAAAACGGAAACGCTCTCGGTCGATGGCTACCTCGAACTCCAGCGGCAGACGGAGCGCGTGCTTGTTCAGGAAGGCCACCGCCGGTTTCGCGACCGCCCTGGTCGTCCGCGAAGCATCACCGGGAACCTCGGCCTGGATGTCTTGCAGAACGAGTTTCCAGTGCATGTCGATCCGCGTCTGCTCGCCCAGCTGCCAGCGGTCCGTCACAGTGACGTCCAAGTCCCCCGACTTGATCCACTCGAGCGGCCCGCCGACATGGGCTGCCAGGAGTTGGACGGGCAGGCCGTCGCCCCGCCAGCGTGTCTCGCGACCTGTGGGGATCTCGCGAGTGCTGATCGAGAAATCGCGACCGTCGATGCGGCCGGCGGCGTTGCAGCGGAAGAGCAGATCGAAGACGGCCCAATCGCTCCGCAGGGGTTCCGCGACCAGGGAATCGACCTGCAACTGCGCCTGCACATTCCTCGGCCGCGTGTGATCGCTAACTCGGATCACGGCGTCCCTGACCTCCAGACGGCCGAGCCGGAATGGCCGATGTGCTGGAAGCTTTTCCGGCAGTCCGACGCGGTCGTAGGTGCCGCGCAGGCCCTGCACCTCGACCTGTTCAAACACGGGTTTGAGGAACAGCAAGTCCAGCATCGCAAGGTCAACGCTCAACTTGCGGACGGAGAGATCGAAATGGCTGGCCTCATTGGTGGTACGGTTCACCTTGACCTCGTGCAGTTCCATCACTCCTGTCCACAAGCTCCCGCTGGCCGAGTCGAACACGACGGTGATTCCTGTCTTTCGTCCCGCGCGGGCCAACTGCCACCGCACCAGATCGTCGAAGAAGAGCCAATTCGCAACCGTTAGTGCGATCAACAGTACAACCAGCAGCGAGGCCCCGCCGATTCCGATCCATCGGGCAGTCGCTCTCCACGGGTTCCGTCGCCCCTCGGGGGCGGGCGACAGTTGGCGAGCCGATCGGTCGCGGCGCCGGGTGCCTCTGATCGCCAGCGCCGCCAGCCCTGACACCAGGTCGACGCCCAGAACGGCGAGATCCAGCATCGCGGTCGCCGCGACCAGCAGCGGAAGAGACAGGAACTCGGCGAGTAGAAGAAGCAAGCCTTCCATCTTCACTCCTGGCGAGTGTCAACGTTTGCGTACTTAGCCGCCCGTGTCACTCCACTCGTACTGTACTATTCCGTCTCTGGACCAGAGGGTGATTCCATTCCCGTTTCAGCCGACTCGCGATTCCGCCTTTGTCGGAGGGCTTGCAGAAAAGCTGGCGGGTCCACGATGATCAGATCTGGAAAACGCTCCCGGAACTGGGGGTCGTTCATCAGATCGAGCAGGTCTCGATCGCGACTGACCAGGTATCGAGCGCGAGCGGCCACAGCCAAGTCGAGATAGGGCTCATCTTTCGGATCGCGTGCCAGGCTGAACGCGTGGGGGACTTCTGTCAGCACGACGACCGCTTTGTGCTCCGCATGCTGCACGAACGTCTCGACCCATTCGGCCGACAACAGCGGAAACCGCCTGCGCGTTTTCGAACGCGTGAGCCCGTCTCGCACCTCCGCCAGAATGTCGGAGCTGAGGCAGAGGTCGATCTGCCCTTCATCGACAAGCTGAATGCAGGCTCTGGACGGACTTGCAGGCCGTCCTGCGCCTTGCAGGAAGACCATACAATCAAAGACGGCCCTTGGTTTCACGAGGCTTGGGTCTGCTTGTCCCGCCATACCTCCTCCCGCACCCCTTCAAAGAACCGGTCGAAATCCTCGTCGGTCACATGAGCGGCTTCCACGACATGGGCGAAAGGGGCGCAGATTTCCTCGAAAGTGCGAACTCCGGCAATCTTCTCCCGAACGGCCTGGAGAACGAAACCGCTCACGTCCTGGCCGCTCTGTGCGGTGTGCTCCCGGAGAGCCGTTTCCAAATCCGGGGGAAGATCAAGCGTCACGGTCATCGGACACCTCGTTGAATGAGACCAGCCTGTTGCGTGAATTATATCCGCCTGCGAACCATTCTACGAGCCTGCGACCGTCGCGCAGCATCGCCGAACAATTCCGGATGGCCCTCTCGCCGTTGATACGGAATAATAAGGACGCTATCCGACTCGATCCTCACCAATATCGTGCGGCACGGCTCGGCGGGCAATGCGGTGACGGTCGCGTCGGGGCCGCAATACGTGCGGGACGTCATGATCACCAACGTCCACGTCATCAAGAACATGAGGGAAAAGCCGCGAGACTCGCTCATGAACAGAACATGGAATTGCTTCCGACCGCTGCCCAGTGGCATCACGGAGTTGACCGTTGCCATGGGAATTGTCTTGGCGTGTGGTCTCGGGACGCGCACCGACTACCTCTCCGACCGCATGGCCGCTGCTACAAACACGGCGGTCGTCCCGACCTAGCCGAGGACAGTTTTCGGCAAGGCATCCGTGTAACGGAGCAACTGGAGCCGAGCGATGGCGTAAAGCGGCATCGCGGTGCACTGCACACGGAACTCGCCGATGTGCTGGCAGCTCAAGGCAAATTCGCCGAGGCCCGGGAGCAATATGAGATCAGCCTGCAGATCGTCACAGAGGTGAATGATCTGCGCACGCAGGGCGTCGTCCTCGGTCAACTCGGCACGCTGGCCCTGCGCGAAGGGGACCTTGCCGACGCCGTGAAGCGTTACCACGAGGCCCTCGAATTGTTCCAGCGCCTGGGCGAACCGGCGATGGAGGCCGTCGGCCAGCACCTGCTTGGCGTGGCGTTCCAGGAAGCCCGGCAGTGGGAGCAGGCCGAGCATCATTATCGGGAGGCCGCCCGACTCAAGGAGCAGCGGGGCGATCTCGCCGGCGCGGCAAGAACCTGGAATCAATTGGCCATGGTGAGCAAACAGGCAGGCAAGCCGGAGGCGGCGGAAACCTGGTACCGCAAGGCCATTGACGGCGGCCGGAAGACAGGGGATACCGCTAGTGTGTCGAAGATGCTCAACAACCTCGCCAAGCTCCTGCGAACCCAGCCCGAGCGGCTGGCCGAAGCCCGCCAACTGGCCGAAGCGAGTCTGGCCATCAAGGAGACCTTGGATCCGGGCGCAGCGGAGATCTGGACGACCTACGACACCCTGGCCGACATCGCGGACCAGCAGGGTCGACCGGAGCAGGCCGCCGAGTACCGCAACTTGGCTCGCGACGCCAAACGCCAATTTGCCGGCACTGCCCATGAGATGAAACGCTTTGCACCCGTGATCGCCCTCGTCGCGGCTGCCGCGCACGGAGACCGAGACGCTCAAACCGGCTTGAATCAGCTGTTGGAACAACTCCGACAGGCTGGCGGCGAGCCCGCTGCCCTGGCCCTCGCCTTCGAGCGCATCCTGGCCGGCGAGCGCGATGCGGAAAGCCTCTGCGCCAACTTGGGGGGCACATCGGCCATGATCATCGAAACCATCCTGCACGTCCTCGAAGGTCCAACCGCTTTGGAAGCGGTGCTTCCGCACGAGGCGGATTCCGAATGAAACTACTGCGTCGTCAAGCGTTGAAATACGGGTTGTGGGCGGCACGGCGCTAGCCGCCGGTGGCGTTCGGAACCGGCGGCTAGCGCCGTGCCGCTCACTCATCGCAACCCCAACTCTTAGCCTTGGAGACTCGCTAGCGTGACGATTTGATCGCCACAAGAAACATGAAAAGGCACAAGAAGACAGACACTTTTCGTGGCTCTTCGTGTTCTTCGTGGCTATTCCCAGCCCGTGAGATAGCCCATGAAACCGTTTCACCTCCAGATCCAGTCGGCGGCGTCCTCGCGGCAATTGAGCGTGCGCTGGTTCGGCTCCTCCGCGGTCCATCCCGAAGGTTCGCGGGAGTACCCCGTCCGGCCCGATGCCCTGGCGATTGCCGGGTCCGATCCGCTGCTGGTCGACCTCAACCCGCTGCTGGCCGAAATCGCGGCCGGCACCCTGGCCAGCGACGAAGACTTCCAGACCGCGGACGAGTTCCTCTGGCTGCGGGATGTACTGGCCAAGGCCGATTTTCAGGAACTCTGCAGCATCCTGTTCCGCTTCCTCTACCAGCAAGCTCAGGCGGCGTACAGCTTCGAAAGCGTCCGCAGCCTTGCAATCGACCGGTCGCGGGCGGTCAGCGATCACGATCAGCGTCTGGTCCGCGTTTGGTTCGGCACCCATCGCAAGCCGTTCGACGCGGACGATATCAGCCAGGGCTTTTCCAATCTGCAGTCCGCCGACGCCATCAGCTACGGCGTCTGCAATGTGTTCATCCCGGAAAGCCACCAGCCCGGTTCAGTAGGCACGCCCTGGTGGCGGCGCTGGCTGCGGCTGGAGGCCGACGATTCGCTACGGCTGGTGAGCACCCACGGATTGCCCCGCGAGGTCTTCTGGCTGGGCCTGGCCAACAAGCTCCGGACCTGGTGGGAGCCGGACCAGCGGAACGTGTTCGTGCTGATTCACGGCTACAATGTGCGGTTCGACCAGGCGGCCATCCGAGCCGCCCAGATCGGTTTCGACTTGAAGGTGCCCGGCGAAATGGCCTTCTACAGTTGGCCTTCGCAAGGCTCGCCGGGCGCCTACGCGGCGGACGAAGCGACGATCACGGCCAGCGTCCCGCACATCGCCCAGTTCCTGCACGAGTTGTCCACCCAGTCGGGCGCCGAGCGGATCCATCTGTTCGTCCACAGCATGGGCAATCGGGGCTTCTTGAGCGCCCTGGAACGGCTGGTGGCGAAGGGTTATCCCCGGTTGCGGCTCGGCCAGGTCTTCTTCTGCGCCCCCGATGAAGACGTACGCACCTTCCGGGACAAAGCCACCGAGTTTCCTCACCAGTGCGAGAACCGCACGTTGCTGATTTCCCCGCAGGACGGAGCCGTCTTTCTCTCGCAATGGAAACATCAGCAAGATCGAGTCGGCTACGTGCCGCCCGTCACGATCGTACCCGGGATCGAGACCATCGAGGTGGGCGGCTTCGGCCTGCTGGACCTGGGCCACGGCTATTTCGCGTCGGCCCGACCGCTGATCGAAGACATCCGCGAAGCCATCGAGACCCGCCACACCGCCTGCAACCGCACGATCCCGAAGCCCTACGACAAGCACTTCATGATCGACATCCGCGAAGGGCCGTAGAGACGCCCGAGGATGGCCGGCTGTCGTTCAAGGTGATTACTGAGCAGGAGTGGTTGAGCCTGACGGGGCTCGGCGATATCCTGACGATCGGGTGTCGTAAGAACCGGAGGAGGAATCGTATGGGCACTGGCAGAACAAACACAACCTGTTGCGCTCTGGCCCTTGGTCGGAGATTTCCCACGGTGCTCGTCTCCGCGATCCTGCTGCTCCTGGGTTGCAGCGACGCGTTGCCAGGCGCCGATGCCGCGGCGGATTCGCTCTACTCGTGCGTCTTCACTCCGGGTAATTGGGACCGGTCCGACTGGGTGCGCGTGAAGTACCCGCAGGGGGAGCACTTCGGAGACTGGGTCCAGCAGGACAATTGCATTACCAATCAAGTGCCGGAGGGTGCGACTCCGGAGGAGCTTGAGGGGAAACGTGCAGCAGAGGCCTGCTCCAGCATGGTCTACAAGGAGAAGTTGACAGGCAACATCACCATTGCCTCAACGATGGCATTCGCCCATAAGATGGCGCCGCTGATTCTGTTGACCCCGGGACTTTCGGGAAACGCCAAGGGCCAGAAGGAATGCGCTGAGCGTTTTGAGATTGTCATCTTCAATGAGGGCGTGAATGTCTGGCGTCACTCCTTGAAGGATGGCAAGCTCACTTACCGCAAGGCGGCGTTTGCCAGTTTTCACTTGGAGAAGGACACGCCGCACCGGCTCGAAGTAAAGAAGACGGGCAAGACGTTGACGGTTTCGGTGGCCGGCCACTCGTTCGGTTACATCGACGACGCCTTGCCTGACGCATGCTACGTGGGCCTCACCGGCTGCGAGGGCTTGAACCGTTTCTACGACTTCAAGATCCGCCGTTGAGGCTGCCTTTGTGCAAGGAACTGGGAGCGGTGTGGGTGTCCGCGGCTATGGCGTTAGGCTGATTGTCTCAGAAACTGCAGGAGCAAGTGACTCACTTTCTCAGGTAGTTCTTGTTGAACCCAGTGGCCGGCTCCGTCCAACAGATGACAGCTCAGCATCTTGGTGCAGACTTGGTTCTGCATTTTTTCGATGTCCCCCGGCTTCTGGTAAATGCCCCAGTCGCTCTTCCCCGCGATGAAGCAGGACGGCACATCGATCGTGCGGCCGGAGAAGGTCTGGAGTTCAGCGGTATACTTGCCGCTGGTCAGGCAGCGATACCACTGCAGCCCACCCTGGAACCCGGTCCGCTCGTACTCAGAGCTGTACATACGCAGCTCGTCGTCGGGAAGCCATTGGCACGCGGCGATCTGGGCGGCCGAGGGCATGGCCGGCGCCACGGTTTCCGCCATCCCCTGATTCAGATCCATGATGTAGTAGGTGGGCAGCTTGGCTAGTTCGGCAGCACTCCACGACTTCAGCGGGAACGGCTGGTTCTGTGTCCAGTCGGCACTCTTGAAGTGAAAGTAGGCGCGGAGGAAGGCCTGAATGCCCTGCGGACTCTTCCGCATGTTGTCGTTGGCCTCGCGTGTCGAGTAGTACCACTGGTAATGCTTCCGGGGCCGCTCCAATGCCGCCAGTTCGTCGTGGATGGTGCTGCGAGACGAGGTTGCTGCGGCCTGTTGCGTCCCATCCTTGGCCGTGTTAGCCGGCAGCGGCGGTGGACCGGCAAACGGTGCGCTCATCAGCACCACCGAGCGAAACACGTCCGGTCGCACCAGCGTACACCAACCGGCGAGGAAGGAGCCGAAATCGTGCCCCACCAAGGCCGCGACGGAGCGATACCCGAGACCCCAAATCAAGCCCAAGGTGTCCCGCACCAGGTTGAGCATGCGAAAGGAGCCGAGGTCGCCGTCGTAGTCACCGTCCCAGCCCGTGGTTCGCCCGTAGCCCCGCTGGTCAGGAGCGACCACATGAAATCCGGCGGAGGCCAGGGGCAGCATCACCTTTCGCCAACTGTACGCCAGCTCCGGGAAACCGTGCAGCAACAGGACGCACGGCCGGCCCGGAGCCTCGAAGCCGGCTTCCAGCACGTGCATCGTAAGGCCATTGCTGTTGTTCACGAAGCGGGAGCGTATCCCGGGAGGGAGACTCGCCTGACTGTAGGCCACCGTCTCCGTCGTTTTCTCTGCCGCTTCCCTCGACTGACCGAGAGTGGCAGGTCCCGCAGGCGGGTCGGCCGAATGCGTCTTCGTTGCTACCGCGGCAGGCGCAAGGAGGGCGACGGTCCCTTGAAGGAAACGACGGCGTGGGAAGCCTCCACTTGGAACGGAATTGACGAAGCCATTTGTTGACTTATGCATGGGTCATCCTCATTGGTTCTCATCGGCCGTCTGCCGATGTAAGGCCTGGCACGCCCATCGTGCGTTCACTTCTGTCCCCCGGGTCCGGCCTGCTGTGAGCGGAGCTCGTGCAGTTCGGCCAGGAAACCTTGGAAAAAGGCCTCGGCCCGGCGAATCTCGGCCTGCCACGTGGCTTCCGAACCGAGGTAGTACAGACGCGTGCGGTCGGCGCCGATGGCGTCGGTGAAATCGCTCGCGCGGCGAGCCAGCACCTCGCCGGTGAAGACCTCAATCACGTCGGCCGGACGTCGCAAGTGGAAGGTGCGCTGGCCCGGGCGCGAGGTGTGGATCGCCAGGAAGCTGTGATTGGCGTAGAGGATCTCGTCCGCGTCGCAGTAGAGATGACAGCCGGCCCGGCGGGCGAGCGAACGCAGCAGGTCGGCCGGGGCCATCACCGATCCGATCCAGAGGTCGGTGGCGCGAGCGGTGCTGTGCAGCACGATCGACGGTTGCTGGCCCTCGGCGAAGCGGGCCAGGACGGTGCCGGGCGCGTCGCCGTAGAATCGCTGACGGATCTTGAGTTCATCCGGCAGCACTTGGCGTATGCGGCCCGTCTTCGCATCGGGCTCCCAGCGCGGACGTTCGAAGCTGCCGAAGGTCCGATCCGCGTCGAAGCCCTGGAAGCAGTCGCTCCCGGCTGGGGTGAGCTTCATGGTCAAGGCCAGCGTTGGTCCAATTTCGGTCCGTAGCGGGAAACCAAGAAGTTGGGCGCTGTGCCGCGGGTCTTGCTCCGGCTGGCGACTGGGATTGAACCAGCCCGGTGCGTACATCCAAACGAGGATGGCCCCCTCGTGTCGCAACCGTTGGTCGATCAGCCGACGCTGGTCGTCGCTGAGGCTGAAGCAATTGAGCATCACGTAGAGCTTGTATCGCTTGGCGCCGGGAGCGAGGATGTCACGGAGCTCGTAGTGGTCGACCGGGGTGCCCAGCCGGCACAGTTCCTGCACCTTGAATGCGTCAATCAGCGAGCTGGAGAGCGGATTGCCAGGCGTCACGAACAGGCTCTGCAGGTCGACCACTGCGGCGATGTCGGTTTCCGTGGTGCGATCCAGGCCGGTCGACGCCTCGCCTACCGTCTGCATCCGCTCGAAGAGCTCCAGGATCGGCGGGTGGTGATACCATTGCGGCCCCATCTGGAACCACCAGCCGTTGCCCCCTTCGCACAGCTGATGGGCGAACTCGCGCTGCAGACAGGCCAGACTCTCTGCGACGTCGGGGGGACGGCCGTGGAGCGCGGGATTCTGGTCGCTGGCTTCCGAGAACACGGTGCGAATGTCGGATTCGCTGATCCACAGCTTGCCGTGTTGCTTGAGACTGGCCACCGGAAAACGGGTGCAGCCATGCTCGCCCGGTCCGCGCCGATCGTACTGCGGCGGACCGGACCAGAAATCGATATCGGGCGAGTCGAGCGCGTCGTGCAGCGTGGCCTGGCCCCCTTCCAGCAGCCAATGATTCTGCAGGTAGCCGTGGAACAGGCCGACGAGTTGCTGCCGGTTGCAGGCCTGCTTGACCGCCCGGGCGAAGATCAGCACCGAATCTTCCATCGCCTTATTGTGGACCTCGTAGTAGTCACGCACGTGGTTCCGCACGCCGTCCGGCCAAAATGTTCCTACCACGGCTTGGCGGGTCTTGGAGTCGGGCGGCAGGGCCGTAGCGAAATCGGCCCGGCGGTCATGCCACGCGGCGCGCAGCTTCGTGACATCGCCGTCGTACTTCCGTCGCAGATGCTCGCGAAAGGCGTGTAGCATGGGCGGCGAGAAGTCGACGCAGTATTGCCCATGATCGTAGTCGCCCCAATAGTACCACTCTTCCGTCCCGCCCCCACACACGAAGTAGCCGATAATATTGCGCGCGTAGTCCGACCGTCGCACGTGGGTCACGTATTCGGAGAGGGCCTCGGCCGTTTTCTGCCGCCACACTTCCGACGCGAAACTCGGGTACCCGCGATCCTCCGGCGGAAAATGCGCCTCGGCGTACCAGCGCGTGAAGTGCTGCGTGGAGCCGTCGTTAAACCGAAGCAACTCGTCGGGATAGTCGCGGGCGAAGTTCCGCGGATTGCAGACGTAGAGCCGCAGCACGATCCGCGCATTAGGGACCTCCTTGAGGAAGCGGTGCAGATGCGAGTCCAAACCGTCCAGTACCGGCTGCTGCTGGCCCGGCCAGCCGATGCTGCCCACCATCTCGAAATGGACGGGGAAGCGATGCTCGGCGATCTCGGCGAGCTGTGGAAAGCTGCCGGCACAACGCGTGTAAGTCATCGGGCCGTAGGGCTTGCCGTCGATGACCAACGTGGGGACGCCCAATACCGGCTTGACCTCGGCGATGCTCTGGGGACGCGTCGTCAGCTGTGCCTTGAACTCCGGTAGCCGCAGCACTCGCGGTGGAGGCGAACCACGCAGCGGGTCGGGATCGGCACCGTCGGGAAGGCCGTCGAGATCCGTATCCGCGGCGTTCGGATTGGTGCCGCGCTCGAGTTCCACGAGGTCCGGCAGACCATCGCCGTCGGAGTCGATCGCCGGACCGCCTGGAACCTGCCAGGCACTCAACACGGTCGTGGCCGCCGCCTCCCGCTTGGCGAGCGTCTGCCGATACGCTTCCTTGCCAGATGCATGAGGAACGATCGTCAATTGCACGTCGATGTCGCGGTCCACGGTCACCGGATCCTTCCATCCCAGCGGTTCGGCGTAGATCCACTCGTGTTCGTCAGCCTTCACGGAGTCCATGAAATACAGGCCGCCGGCGGCCTGGCGGGCGATCACGCCCAGTCCGAACGGATGTTCGCCCGCGTAGCTCACGTCGTGCCATGCTTGGTCCGCCGTCCAGCGATTCTTCTCGCCTTTGGTCAACAGCTCCTGGTCGCGGTCATGGCTGTTGCTCGTCAGCCCCGGGGTCGAGCCGGTCGCCTGCAGCGACACGGGAATTTTCAACCAGAGGACCTTCGTCGGCGTCTTGACCTCGTAGCGGAAGTCGACCTCCAGGAAATCGCGGAAGAAGCGGTAGTCGACGATCACCGAATTGGCGTCCGCCAACACCTTGGGATACCGCACGCGCAGGGCCGTAACCACCGGTCCAGCAGCGGTCGTTTCGCATGTCACCGGACCGAAGGATTCGGCCGTGATCTGAGGATTTCGCCCGATCCACCAGCGGAATCCCTCGCTCAGGGTCTCAACTGGACGCCCGTCGAGCTTGAACTCCAGCGACCGCAGGATTCCGCCGTGCTGGCGGTCGATCTGTGCGACGTAGGCGGCGGTCTCGACACGTCCGTCGTCCGCCAGACTTACGCCCGCTTGGCCATTCGGGTTCGCCGTGCGGTACACCAACAGCACGCGTTCCGTACCCGGTGCAATGGGCTGCGTGGGCGCCAGCAGCAGTTGGTCACCGACCAGCTGGGCTGGCACTTCGGCATCGGTTTTCAGATCCCACGCTCGAAATGAACTCGGCGATCGCGACGTGTCGGCCGCCGTCACTGTCGCTGGAAGGAGGACTTGAACGGGACGATTCAGTGGCTCGCCATCGTCGGGCAGCCCCACGCGGACGATCGCCCGCTGCTGAGCTTCGGCGAAATGCCAGCGGATGTCCGGACTCGCGGGCGCCGCGGCGGCCAACAGCGGAGCGACGGGAAGACCGCTGGCGAAGAGGGCTGGGATCAGGATGAGGACACTCACCGCGACGTTAAGGATTCGAGTGCGCATGGCCAAGCCGTTTGGTAAGAATCGTTCCTTCGGGATGCCGCTGATCGCATATCTCCTTGAGGCTATCGAATACCCTGCGACAATGGAATGCCACGATCTCGGACAGCGATGAGCTCTTCGGCGACGCGCTCGAGCGCGTCGTCACCTGGCACAACCAGCCCGACGTCAGCACGCTGGCCAGCCAGCCGATTCGCCTCCGCGTGGTGCTGCGCGATGCGGACCTGTACTCGCTACGGTTTCGGGAATAGAGCGACCGGTCAACGCGGAAGCTGCTGCGGGCGAAGGCGACGCCCCACTGGCTGCCGGTGGATTCCTGGGACAGGGCACGGGGGAGAGATTGCTCATGCTTCAGCCCTTGCCAAGCCAGCAATTCAGACACGCGCACTTCTCATCGCGACCGCAGGTGCCGGTCATGTCACTTCCGATCGAACTGCTTAAGCGCTTCTGCCGCGGCATTTCGGACAAAGGAATTGCTGTCTTTCAGCAGCGGTCGCAAGAGCGCGACCGATCCCGTGGCCTGGGCGCCCATTTCTCCAAACGCCCTGGCCGCCTCGGATACGGCCATAGAATCGCGCGAGTTCGTCAGGGCATCCTGCAGCGCGGGCAGTGTTCTTGCTGAACGATTGATGCGCCACAATGCTCGGGCCATACAGACACGAGTATAGTGGTCGTCCGACTCCTCCACCTGAGCAGTCAAGGCGGGCACAGCGGACACGGCGTCGGGGCCAATCTTGCCCAGCGCTTTGGCGGAAGACGTGGCCACGTAGCGTGTGTCGCTTTTCAGGCAGGCGATCAGTTCGGGAACAGCCGGTCTGGCCGCTGCTCCGATCTCCGCTAGAGCGTCGGCGGCCCACATTTGGGCAGCCCAGCGGTCTGGGGTCTGAAGGACGGATCGAAGGACGCGCACCGGGTCATCCGCCTTGCCTGAAACCGACCAGTAAGCCGCGGCGGCGGCGATTCGGGCGCCCGGATCGCTGTCACGTAACCCGTCGTACAACGCCTTTTCAGCGGCAACGGCCTTGCGCCCGATGCCGCTGAGTCCAATCGCCGCAAATCGGCGCGTTCGGGAATCTTTGGCGCCGAGCGTCTCGATCAACACGGGCGTGCTGATCCCCTCCTCGTCGATCGCGCCCAGCGCACTTGCCGCGATCCAGCCGTTCGCTTGGTCGTTCTTGACCGCGCGCATGAGTGCGGGAACGGCTGCCTTCGCCCTGTGGCCAAGGGTTTCCAAAGCACCGACCGTACTCCAACGAACAGAATCATCTTCGCTATCCAAGGCGGCAATGAGCATGGGAACGGTCTCCGCACCTCCGAGCTTGCCCAACGCTTCGGCCGCGTGCGACCGGACTGAGGACTCTTCATCGTTCTGGAGTGCCTTGGTCAGGGCCGGTATCGCCGTTGCAGCCTGAGGGCCGATCTCGCGGAGCGCCTCTGCGACCTTGCATCGATTCGGCCACTCTTTGTCGTCAAGTGCCTTAATCAGCGCGGGGACAGCGGGTGCGGCCCAGGAGCCCATTTCTTTGAGCTGCTCGGCCGCCTCGTATCGTTCGCCATCGTCACCATTTTCAAGAACCGCGGCCAACACGGATATCACGTCGTCCGGCTCTCGGTCGATGCGCCAGAGCGTTTTGGCCACATTGACGCGGGTTCCTTGGTCCTCGTCGGTCAGTGCGTTCTTCAACGCAGGCACGGCTGCCTTGGCACCTGGACCGATGTCGCTCAGAGCGAGAACGGCATACTGCTTCACCGCGGAATCCGTTTCGGCGACGCATCGACTCAACGCGGCAACAGCCGGCGCCGCTTTGGCTCCGTATCCCGACGACAAGGCGCGAACCGCCCCCGCTCGTACCCGAGGAGTCTCATGCTCAAGGAGCTTGACCAGGTTGCCGATCGCCTCCCCCGCGAGGTCGAAATCGGCAAATTTCTCGCTCGCCGACCATGACACCCGCTCATCGTTTTCCTGCAATGCCTGAAGCAGCAGATCGATGGCTGCCTTATGCGCCCCGGTCGTCTTGACGAGCTTACAGATCTGCGAGAGCTCCCCCGACTGTCTTATCGTTTCGGCTTGGCTCCAGGTGTGTCCCAGGGCCAGCAGATCCGCCAGCCGCTCCATCGCGTGTCGTGCTTCTGGTGAAAGGGGGCCCGCAGCGTCGAGCAACCGCTGGCGGATTTGCGGGGCGTCGGGTCGCTTGCCGAGCCGTTCCTCATAATAGTGATGACAAGGGTGGGGCCAGGCCTCGTAGATCTGGTCAACTGGGATTTGGTTCGCCTTGCGCCATTGTTCACTGCCCTGTTGGGTGCCGTATGCGGCCAGGAACGTGAATGTGCCCCAGTGCCAGTTGCGGACGAACGCGGCATCCATTCGCGGAAGGGTGCCCGGCTTGCCCTTGGCGACCGTTCCGTAGACCTTGACCAGGCTCAGCGGCGGGATTCGATGGCCCGTGCCTGTCAACGTGGCGAGAAAATCGCCCGATCCATTGAACGAAACCGCTTGGAGATGGGCGTCGGTCAGCCCGTCGAAGTACTTGTGCTCGACGGTGAGGATGGTACGGTTTGCCTTGGCGTCTTCAGCGATTCCTCGGACGATTCCGAACCAGCCGACGTACTTGTCGTCCTTCGTCGAGATGTCGTAGCCATCAGCGTGCGATCCCGTGACGAGCTCGTCGGCTGGAAGCCGGCCAAAGAATGGCTGCTCCTTCTTGCTGGGACTATAACGAGTCGTGCCCAGGCTGCCGCCCTGACCGCTGACCCACCACTGGCTCTCATGTGCGACGGGCGTCGTCCCCGGCGGGTCCGACGCAGTCGCAAGGGCCGTGACCAGGAACCCGCAAACAAGGGAGAACAGAAACGTTCGCGTCTTCCTCTGACGGCTCATGGTAGTCTCTGGGAGTTGGAGCAAAGAGTCTGCTTCGAATCACAACGGAATGACTTGATTGGCGGAACAAAGGGCCGGGAGCACAAACTGGGAATCATGGGAAAGTCCGGAAGTCTTCGTCCATCTGGGGCTCACTTGGGCCGGCCGCAGGGACGGAGGGTGGATTCCAATCTACTTCCTCTTTCCAAACGGCGCAATGTCCGTCGGTAGGCCGACCCGCATGAAGAGCCGCGCCAACGCCTGGGACAGATGCTCTCGGTAGGGCGGCAGCAAACGCAGGCGGTCGCCCACCGCCTGCGCGAACTCGCGCACCAGCGGGACACTCAGCGTGAACAGCGCATGGAAATCAACCAGCGCAAAGTCCTGCTCGTGTTCCGCCAGCCGGCACGCATCCAGGACGTGGAAGAACGGCCGCCGGCCCTTGCGGACCTCCTCCCAGGCATCCTCCTTGCGGAATACCGGGTGCTCGTGTAAGTCCTTCATCAAGTAAAAGGGGCAGAGCAGGACGTCCGTAGCCTCGCACTCCCCATCCGACCGGACGGCCAAGTCACACGACTGCGTCAGGACGATAGCATCGACCGTCTCACGCGTGACGACCAATCCGGCATCGACGCGAGTGGCGTCGGGTGGGATCACGAAGTGAGGACAACCAAGCAGCACATCGCCCTGCTCCAACTCGCTGCCGCGGACAACTCGATACCACGGATAATCCGGTTGTTCGGTCACGATTCATTCGTCCTCCCAACGCAACCGGAGCGTCCGCCGCTCAGCGGAGACCACGCGAACGGTCAAGGCCTGTACAGCGCGGGGCGACGTGCGAATTCGGCCCGGGTCGTCGAGCAACTCCGCCTCGGAATCGGCTCGTGGCTCAAGCGGATGGTCGCCTGCAGCGAGCAACTTGGATTCGTAATCGGCAAGTGCGCGATCGAGTACGGCTTCCGCGGGCTCTCCCGCCCGTGCAGAAAGCCGATGCAGTCGCTGAAACACATCCTCGCTGAGGTCTAGAGTCGTGGTGGACACAACACCTCCGTGGCTTGATAGCAGAAGAGCGATTGGACCGCCCGTATTCTACCACTGCCGCGACCGTCGGACAACGCACTTCTTGCGTCAGGGTCGGGTACGGTAAGAACCGTTCCTTCGGGACGCCGCTGATCGCATGTCTCCTTGAGGCTATCGAATACTCTGCGACAATGGAATGCTGCGATCACTCATACCCGCCGATGGTTGTTACAGGAGCACCGTCATGACCACCGTCCCGATCCTGAACCCCGCCCTTCGTCTGGGCTGCTTGGTGTGTCTCTGGAGCGCTACTGCGCTGGGGGCTGGCGAGCCAATCCCGCTGGACATCGGCAGCCGACGGGAGCTGTTGGTCGATGATTTCTTGCTGGACCGCCGGGAGGGCGTCGAGTTGCGGCTGCATGCACCGACGCCCCGCGAGGTGGTGCTGGTGTGCGACGCGCCGTGGGAGTGAAGCGGCTGCGGGTACGAGACCGTGTTTCGCGACGGCGACCGGATACGCATGTACTACGTCGCGGCCGATCTAATCAGCGCCGACGGCACGCAAATGGCCTCGCGTCCCATCTTCGCCTGCTATGCCGAGAACCAGGACGCGATTCACTGGGTCAAGCCCGAACTGGGGCTGTTCGAGTTTGGCGGCTCGAAGCGAAACAACATCGTCTGGTCCGGTCCGAAGCTCGACAACTTCACGCCGTTCAGAGACCCGAACCCCGAGTGCCGGCCGGGCGAGCGTTACAAGGCCGTGGCCTACGGCCCTGGCGGCTTGTGGGCGTACCAATCCGATGACGGACTCCACTGGTCGACAAGCCCATTCTCACGGCATCGCCTGCCTCGACATCGGCTATCACTCTATCGACCGCCCCGATCGAGCACACCCCCAGCAGAAGAACGGCGGCAAGACTGTTTCGCAAAGACATGAGGCAGTCCTCCCTTCTGAGATTCACTGGTTTGCATCGTTCGTGGAATAGGCGTGGGGTGGGCTTCCAGCCTGTCACTCGATCTACCAGACAGGCTGGAAGCCTATCCCACTTTCCAGCCGCCGCGGGTTCCGGGCCCGCGACAATCGTCTCTCGAACGTCGCCTACGACAACTATTCTCGTAGCATCAGGGCAGTTTCGCCCGCGCCGCGGGCTGGCCGCCCCCCACCGGCTCCAGGCTGCCGAGCGTCTGGAACCGGACGCGTACTTGTGGTGCGGATGCGCCGGCCGCCGTGCAGCGAAACAGAACCGTTTGTTTGTCCGAGGGAAGCTCGGGCGGCTGCGCGTCGGCCTGGACGCTGCGGAGCCGCGCCGTCGGCGAGATCTTGCCCCAGACTCCGTCCAGCATCGGATGCGGCAGTCCCTCGGCGACTTCGATGTTGCCGATCGTGGCCAGGGCTTCCTTTTCCGGGCAGCCGAAGAGGGCGATCTTCGATCCGCACACGCCTCCGTCGTGTTCGATGGCATATCGCTACGACAGCAGCGGCATGGACGCGAGTTGGAACGGCGGCTGGATAAGCGCCGTCAGCGTAGCCGACGACCGCTGGTTCCTGGAACTGAGGGTGCCGGTGCAGGACCTCGGGATCCAGCGGGTCGCACCGACTGAAGGCTGGCGTCTGAATCTGTGCTGCAACCAGCCGGGCGGCAATACGACGTGGGCGGCAGTGGGCAACAATTTTCATCATCCGGACGCGTTTGGCGAACTGGTCGCGCAGGCCTTCGCCATGTGGCACGAAGCGCAGCCCCAGCAATGGAAGCAGAAGCAGGCCGCCATCCTTCAGGCCGCGGGCGCGCACGCCTCGCGATACACCGACCGCCTGACGGCCATCGAGTCCGCGGGCCTATCCGGCGTCACACACGATCCCGCTGCGGACTGGAAGGCGATCACGCGGGCTTTTGCGAGGAGTGACTTCATCGGCAGCGCCTATCGGCGTGTCGAGGAGGAAGTGCGGTACGGGAAGTTCTTCGAGTGAACCAGCGTAGGATGGCGGTGCGAAGCCGTGAACGTAGGACGGCTCTCCGAAGCCGTCCCGGACGGGTTCGGAGACCCGTCCTACGGCCGATGCGGGACGGGTTCGGAGACCCGTCCTACTTTGATGCCAGCGATGAGGAATACCATGTGCAAGAAGGCTGTCTGTTCATTGATCCTGCTGCTCTTGAACCAGGGCTGGATACTTGCGGCCGAGACCGTCACGGAATATCGCGTCCGGGTCACGGAAGTGATTTCGGGATGGACCCAGGAGGTGCCCTTTGATGTTCAGTAGATCGCAGAACCGTTCGATCCGTTGTCGTTCGTCGTTTGAGGACTACATATCTTCGGCCAAGTTAAGTTCCCCGAAAGCGTTGCGATCGTCGATGGCCTTGGTGGAGGCTGGTGCGGACCAGAGGGAGCGCTCGATGCGGTTCGCCGCCGCCACGTGGACGCGCCCGATATTCGCTCGCCATGCTGTCTCGGGCGCCGGCGGCTCGACGCCAAGCGTCTTGAAGGGAATTTGCCACAGGATTTCATCCGGCTGGTTGCAGGCGAAGTTGCGACCGTATTGATAGGGGTAGCGCAGGGCGAAATCCGGACGCACGGTTTTGTCCACGCGTGCCAGCTCGATCGTCGTCCGCCGGGGAACGATCTCGCCCAGCTCGCCGGGCAGATACCAACGCACGCCGAGTTCCTCCAGAAATGCGTACACGGCGTTGAGCGACCCGCGTTCGTCTTTTTCCCAGACTCCCAACTTCGCGCTGTACTCTTTCCACAGGTACCACAAGTGCGGGTTCCACCGCTCGCCCTGGAGGTTCACGCCACGGCGGCTCGCGCGCTCCGCCACGTCGGCGTCCCACTCCTGGAAGTAGGCGGGCACATTGCGCTCGCCTCCGCCGCGGAAGTAGGACGGCGGCGGCTGATAGTCGCTGTCGTGCCCCAGCAACACCAGCTCATGGCCCGCGCACACGATGCGAAAGGCGCCATGCAGCAAGCCGGCGTCGGTGACGTTGAGTCGATCCGTGTGAGGGCTGCGGCCGACATGGATGTGGCTCGCATAGTCCTCGCCTGGCGCAGTGGCGATGGGGAGCTTCGCGCCGCTGATCTTGAGCAGGTAGTCCTGCAATTCGGCGGCGGCCAGCTTGACCATGCGGGCCGGCTGGGCCGAAATGACGATGTCGGCCCGGGGCTGCCCGTCTTGGACCAGATAAGTCTCGCCCAGCGCCGCCGCACAACCGCCGGCGGCTGCCCACACCAGCGCGAGCGCGCCGACACACGATATCGTTCTCCGCATCATCATGTCACTCTCCGTCATTGTCCTGGGCATGCAGCGGCCAGGGCTCGTCCACGCCCGACACGTCACTGACCAGCAGGGCAAGCCGGCCTGCCTCTGCGACCGATAAAGAAGCGTCCAGGGCCGTAAGAAGCAGGCCGAAGAACAACAATTTCCAGCGGTTCATCGTGTCGTCTCCCCAGGATCTGCTGGGGCAGTGGCTGGCGAGGGGCAGGCTCGTACATAGGGCGGGCGAAACGGGGCGGGACAATTGGTCGGACCAATTGAAACCGATTCTAGGGACGGCGATTTGGGCCTGTCAAGCAGGTCACATCGGCCAGCGCGATGACCTTTCACGGCCCGTGGGAGTCCTCGGGCAAGGGAGAAGAGGCGACCATGGCTGGCCTTGACGGCACCGCGTCGCTGACCGTGAAGTGCTCGGGAAGCGCCGTCCTCCTGGTCCACGACGTGCGGCCCGACGGCCGTTTGATGTCGGTACGGATCGACGACGAGGCCTATGCGCCCGTGCAAACACGAGGCCAACCGGCCACCGCAGTCCGCACGTGCCTGGCAGCCAGTCTTCCGCCGGGCCCGCATACGGTCACGATCTACTCGGCACTGCCGTGGCGGTCGGGGAAAGTGCTGATCCGCGCGGTGGAAACGTCGCCCTAGGGCCGACATGGTCCGGGCTTGAAGCGAAAACGACGAAGAACAGTTTGAGGATTCGTCGGAGGCGAAATATTGCGACACTCGCAGACGAAAGGGGGAGTCAACCGGCCGGCCGATCGGCTGAGTTCCGAACGTCAAAGGGCTCGGCTGCGACGAACCGACCGTTCTACTGGAACCCCCCCGGTAGAGAATCGCCTGGTCGTCAGCCTCCAGCGTATCTGGGAGCGCCGCTGGATGTTCTGCGCCAGCCTCAGTGACTGGGTGACTCCCGGATGGAACGTCGGCACCTAGAATAAAGACGCCTTGGCGATGCCCCACACGGTCGCACAGAATAGTCCTGTGCCCGCCTGGTTCGCTCGTGTGCGGATCGCTTCCGATCCTGCAAACCCGCCCGCCTCGAAGCTCGCCGTGAACCGCGAATCGAACGTTTCGCCCGTTTCTCCCCAAGAGACTTCACGGCGCGATTTTGACAAGTGGAGCGGCGAAGTGGCTGTCGGGACGGCGCTCGCCAGCCTGTCTCTGCGCCGCGTCAATGCCGCGTAGGACAACACGGTCCGCCTGATCCTGATCGGCAACCGCGGGGCGGCAACGGGGCCGCAAAGGGCGCCCGACAGTGAATTGCGGAGGCCCTGTTGCATTCCTTACCCGTGACTGCGAGAATCTGGTCAACATTGCGGCTGTTGCGAGGGGTCCCCAAGTCACAGCTGTTCAAAGGGTTCCGGCGTATCGAGTGGCGTGGCAAGGGATCGGGGCCGCGTTGATCGAGTCCCGGCAATTCAACCCCGCACACGCGGAGGCCGCTGGGATCGGGGCATGACTGGGCACGGGACTTTCTCCCGTCGATGTACCCTCGGCCGGATGCGGCCGCGCCAGCGTGGTGCCCGGAACGATTAAATGCGGAAAGACGACCCAGGTCGACGGTGACCTCAAGCCTCAGTCATAGGGCGGTCGTGTGTAGGAGTTCCCCGTCTAGCGTCTGTGGCGGGAGGCAATGATGCCAGTCGTGACAAACCGAACCGAGGCCATCGACTACGTCGCATCCCACGCGGCACGCCTTGGTTATGCGCGTGGCGCGGTGTGGCGCGATTGCCCGGTTCTGACTTCCAATGGCGCGGAACATTGGACGCCCGTGGCTCTGGCCATCTTCGACGATCCTATTCGCCGAGGGGTTCCGGAACACTGCTGCATCGGCATCGCAACGCCGGACGCTGGAGACGAGTCCGCCTTCCGCCTTCTTGGCGATTGTGGCGCTTGGACTCAGATCGTCGTACGGGAACGTGACTGGCTCTGGAGGCCGGAACCGGAGGCCTCGACCGATGGCCCGCACGCGTTTGCCCACCTGTCTGAAATGCTCGACCGTGAGCGGACTCGGCTCCTGCCTTCAGCCATCATGCTTCAGAAGCGAAATCGCCAGGGCTATCTTTTCGACCACATCTTTCCCATCACACACCGCAAGCTGGTGCAGGTCTTCGAGAACGCGGTGCTGGCGGGCTGGCGTGAGTTGACCGAGAATCAGAAACGTCAGCAGAACGCCCTGGAGAAACTGTGCGCGACGGCGTTGCGTATCCTCTGCATGCAAGTATTCAACCATCGGGATGTGCTCGACCGGCTTCCCGAAACGAACATCTCCGGCCCGCGTCGTCCCGCGAAGACGTACACGGAACTTTACGAGCACATGCGAAACCTGCCGGCTCACCTGAGCGGCCTTCGCGCCTATATGACGGATTGGAGAAGGCAATTCGGCCTCGATACGGAAGACGCTGTCTTTCGCGCGCTCTCTCAAGACAGCCAGTACGATTTCGCATGTCTGACGCCGGACATGTTGGGCCCCTTCTATCAGGCGGCGCTAATGCGCGATCCCGCCACAGGAGAGGTTGACAAGGAGAAACGAAAACTGCACGGTGTTTTCTACACTTCGCGTCGCATCACGCAGCTTATTCTCGACCGACTCCCGATCGAGGAAATCGACCCGGAGGGCCGGTTCCTGCTCGATCCGACGTGCGGCAGCGGCAGCTTCCTAATGGCTGGAGAGCAGCGGCTCAGCGAGCTAATCCGACCTCGCCGACTTTCAGATGCCGAGAAGGCGGCGAGGGCGTCCGGCTTTATCCAGGGCAACGATCGAGACACCTTTGCAGTGCTCGTCGCGCGGCTCCAACTCGTCCTCGACAAGCCGGACAGCGAATGTCAGTATCGTTTCACGGAAATCGACATTGAGTTCGATCGCTCTAGCGGGGCAAGCATCGGCGTTCCCTACGTGAATCGGCCCTCCATCATCGTAGGGAATCCGCCGTTTCTGCGGCATGACAAGGTCGAGGAACGAGCGGCCTTGTTCTTGCACGCCGCGGCTAACGAGTGGCTGAGAGACGGGGGTCTGCTCGGCCTTGTCTTGCCAGCCACATTCTTGAGCGGGACAGACCGTTGCCGTACCGTTCGGGAGGCCGTTCTCGAATCGTGTGAATTGCTGGAGGTATGGGATCTGCCTCGCAACATACTGTCTGATGAGAAAGACGGAAACGGCGGCACGAACGGGGGCGACATCGAATCTTGCGTCGTGCTCCTTCGAAAACGAAAGGCTTCCCAGAATCTCGTTTCGTTCTGCCGTGTGCTCAGCGTGGACAGGAGTGTGGAGGCACGGAAGCTCTTCAGACACAAGGGCTGTTTTAGCTCGCACGGGCTCTGTGTTACCGCAAGAGACTGGGGGGTACTCCCAGAATCGCGGTGGTGGGCAAGTGCATTGGCTCCAACATTGCGACGCCTGTGCGAGTCCCCCCAGTGTGTCACCGTCAAGGACGTGTGCCAGCTGAGGAATGGAATCCAACGTACACCGGAGAAACCTGTCAAAGCAAAATCTGCTCCCACCCGCGAGCATGTACCCTGGCTACAAACAGCCCAAGGCATGCGTGCATTCTCCCTAACGGTGTGGCAACAGAACATCACTTCGGACTACATTAGGTATCCGGGTAAGATGCGGTGGCCGCGGCTGGAATGGGCAACACGGGACTCCAACACGGGAGATGAACTCGGCGAGCGGGAATGGCGGAAGAACGGCGTTTTTTCCGGCCGGAAGATCCTGATACACAAGACTGCCGACCCCGCGTCCACCAGACCTCTCCGGGCCTTCATCGACGTTGGCCACTTTCCTAGCGACAATTTCCACTTTGCGTGGTTGGATCCTCGCTTGCCCGAAGGAAATTCCTGGACATATGAAGCCCTTCTCGCCATCTTAAACGCTCCCGTGAGCCAATTGTGCCTATCGCTGGCCCGAACCAGAAACAACCCAACGGACGTTATTGAGTCAATCCCTATTCCCAAATTGGACCGTAAATCGATCATTGCAATTAGCCGTGAGGTTTCCGCGATCCTCGCCGCTGACGCTGATGACAACGAAAGACGTACAGCACGCCTCGAATCACTTGATCGGCAGATTCTAGGGCTGTACCCATTATCAGAATGGGAGAAAGACCTGTTGTGGCACATGGTGCACGGCAGTGTATGCCAAGAAGACCACCCACTGTGGACTGATGCGCCCTGGCCTGTGCATGGCGTGGTCGAGGCAATTCGAGAAGCTGATGAGGACGGTCCGTCCACGATACGAATTCGCGTTCCGGCGTTTAGACGCGGTGCGCAGATCTATGGCGGGCCGATCCCGCTGGAGATGCCCGGTTGGGCGATGGTGGCGGGGATCGAGTTCCAGGCAGAGATCCCGTGGCCGGACGCCGAGGCATGTGTTTTCGATCCGCTGAAGGTACGGCGGTTTCGTCCCCTGCCGTTTGCCTATGAGGCTGCAAAGACAAACGGGCGCAGCTAAGCCGACGAATGAGGAAATCGTGAGTCCATCAGACACCGGCAAGTGCCCGAGACCATCGTGCATGGAGGTCGTCTTCCTGGACGTCGGGCATGGATGCTGCACGGTCATCGTGACGCCTCATCAACGGCGAGTCGTTCTCGTTGACTGCAATGCCGGGGCGGGGCCGGGAACGATCCGCTATCTTGAGAGAAGCCAACTTCCGTTGCCCGACGTGATCTGCATCTCGCACTTACACGATGACCACGTGGCCGGGTTTGCAGCAATCTTCCGGCACTTGATCGAAAAAAGAGTCGGCGTGGAGCGGGTGTACACGAACTACGCCGGTCACACGAGTCGCAAGAGAAGCAGGGACGGTGGGCAGGCCGTCGTTCAGCAACTTCGAGACTTGTTGGACGGAGAGGGAAATCGCTTGCGGGATTTCCATTCTAGCGAGGATCCGTACGAGTTGGACGGCCTGATCCTGACCGTTCTGCATCCCGACAAGTTCGATCTGCGGAATCACCAGGATCGTGATGAAATGCATAACGAATTGAGCGGGGTCTTGCGGGTGACCTACGGAAAGTCGTCAGTGTTGCTTCCGGGCGACATCGAAGGGTGGGCCGCCTCTTGCCTCCTGTCTCGGCATACGCCACTGCAGTTGCGGGCTCAGTTGCTACTCTTTCCACACCACGGCGCCGGTTGGGAACACAACAGTCCTGCCGGCGCAACGACAACCAGACACGGCATCGACGTGGTATCACCGTCGGTGTTTGTGAGCGCCGTGGCGCCGACATGGACGGTGCTTTCGGTCGGTTCTAATAATGATGGCAGTTGGTCCAGCTACGAGCATCCCTGTCAGGACGTCTTGGATCTGTTGCGCAGTTGGCACCGGGAGCAGGGCAGTGGCTTCGTCTGCACAGAAGCGACTCCACGTTGCGATACCACCATCTGTGAGCGCGCACGGTCTGAACTGCCTGCGGGCGCCATTCGAGTCCCATGCGGCGGGAGCATTCGGTTCAGTCTCGACACCGATGGTTCCGTCAATATGGATCCCACGGCCCAGTCTGAATGGGAGCGCGTTGTCGAGCGACTCCCACAACCACAGTGCCGAGGCTGACGGTCGCGTCCACAAACCGAGGCCGTGCTGGCACGGGACACCCCAGCGGGTCGAAATCGCAGACACGGCCTGGGCACGGAGGAGGCACGCTAGTGTTGTGACGCATCATTAACGGTACTTTTGGGCGACTTGCGGGTTTCATCCTCATTAGGGAGGATGGAGCCACCAAATCACATTGACGGATGCGGAACGAACGGCGTTGGAACGTTGGGCATGTGGGCGCAGCACGGCAGTCCGTTTGGTTTTGCGAGCCAAGATTGTGCTGCTTGCCGCAGAAGACAGAAGAGAGGGGAAAGGAAAAGACCGATGATATGAACCGCTTCTCGTGGATACCGGGCGTGCTGTACCTCGTGGCAAGCGCGTGGGCTGTATCGCCGCTCCAGGCGGTAACAGTCCGCCCGTTACCCGACTCTCTACACGGGCTGGTGGCCGGACAACCTTCTTTCAAACGCGCCCATAGACATCGGGGGAACGGACCTGGGGCTATTCTGGGTTGACCTGAGGGTTCCCCGGGATGCGACTCCGGGGATTTACCAGGCACGGCTTTCGGGAAGTGCGCGGCAAGGCGACCGGACTGGGAGAAGACGGGCTGGCGGTTGTCGGATCGCCTCGCTCCTTTTCCCTGCGCTGGCATCCATAACGGGAACGGATACGTCGTCTATCCTGGCCCTTGTCCGAGCATCCGGTGGAAAGTGTTGCGAGACTGCCTGGAAGACTATGGATACTTGATGGAGCTGAAGAAGCGGGCTTCGGCCAGTTCGAGGCCGGATCTCCGCACCCAAACTGCTCGGTTGTTGGACGTGCCCAGTGAGGTGCTCGTGGATGCCCACTACTTCAGCCGAGACCCCGCGGCACTCGCCCGAACCCGCAAGGCCTTGGCCGACTGCATCGAGGTCCTCAGTCCGCGATGAACTGAGTGCCCAGGGCCGACGCATGAAAGAATCTTGGCAGTAGCCGCGCCCGGTTGCAGGCCGGAACGGTGGGAGACTACAACTTCCTACGGTGCTGGCCTGCGACGCCGCTGGATCAGGAGGTTAATCATGCGCAAAACGGTACTCTGCGGGATGGTGGTCGCCTTCTTCGTGTCCGGTCGGCAGTCCGTGGCCGCCGGCGCGGTCGCGGCCCCGTTCGTCCCGGCCGCCGACTGCGTCGCCGATCTGCTCGCGGACGAGCCCGCCAAGCTGTTCGAGGCGGTCAACGGCACCATTGAGAAAGGCCAAGCCGACGGCACCGCGGTCTTACGGTGGAAACTCGCCGCCGGGCAGACGGCGCAGCTCGCGCTCCGCCGTGAGCATCCGCTCTTCGCCCGGCTGCGAGATTTCGACCGGTTCCAGATGGAGTTCCGCATCGTTTCGGGCGGGAACCACCCACCGTCAAGCCGGCTCCAATCCAAGACCTCACGGCTAAGGAAAAGCGGAGCTTGCAGCGGCGCTGGTCGGCTTTGGAGCCACTCACAGGGCTGGGGTGCGCACCCCAGGAGATCGATTACACGAACCGCGTTGCCGAACTCCGGGGCGAGGGCAAAGACTTCTCGGACGCTACGACGCTACTACCAAGCGTGGTTGCTGGCTGGCGACCGTCCGCGGAGGAAGCTGCCATGCCCCAGGCTACTCTGCCCACCGCCCAACCCTCGGAACCCGCCGTTCCCGAATCCAATGGGGACAACGGGTCGCACCGAGGCGATCCGTCCGAGGTCAACGTGGATGACTGGGAAGTCGCCAGTCCCGATCTGTAAGTCGTCGCCTGGGCAGGACGCCTCCGGGCGTCCTGCCCAGGCTTTCCTCTGTCTTCCCCTCACCTTGAGGCATCGCCGTGTCTGGAGGTACCAGCTCCAAGTCTCCCACAGACCGTCGTGAATGGCGACAGCGGCCGACGGCTGAACGCATCGCGTACGCCAACAAGCTGCTCGTTCTGCATCCGCGATTTCGTGAAGCCGTGAACCTGTTGGAACGCTGCCACCAGTCCAGCAAGCAAGCCGGGGAACCTGTCTGCGGCGCCATCCTCCGAAAATGGGACTGGCTCCGATCAGGACGATCGGTGCCTGTCCCAATT
>JAPLNJ010000591.1 GCA_026692885.1 Planctomycetota bacterium
TGCCCCTTTGGGGCGGAAGCGTCGTCTCTACCGACGAGGGGCAAGCCGGGGGCATTCATCAAATACCAAAGTGAATGCCGACACCTGAAAACCCGTTTTGTGCTAGTGCGTCTCCAACGCTGAATCTTGGGGGAGCTTAGCCATCGTAACCCGACGCGTAAGCGAGGGACGCCGGCAATTCACTGCGTTCCCTCGCTTACGCGTCGGGTTACGATCAACCGTGGACCACGCCACAATTAAGCCTTGAAGACGCACTGGCCACGCTCCTTCGGATTTCGCTTTTCTTTTTCTCGGCAATTCATGCAGTCCTTTGCGATTGGCTGAGTGACGGGTTGTTTCCTTTCTTCCTTCACTCTCCAACAGGAGGACTTGCTATGTTGTCCACTAACCTGAATGGTTCGTCGAAACTCAAGGAGCGTCGCGGCCGGGATGCTCGACGCCGGCTGTTCCGGCCGCTGCGGCTGGAAACCCTCGAACACCGCCGCCTGATGGATGCGGGCGGCAACACGCTCGCCACAGCCACCGATCTCGGATCGCTGCAGGGCAGTCGCATGGTCAGCGACTACGTCGGACCGGCCGACCGGGATGACTACTTCCGCTTCAGTGTGAGCGGCCAAGCCCCGGTCGATGTCCGCCTGGACCAACTCTCGTCCGATGCGGACTTGACGCTGCTCAACGCCAACGGGGGCATGATCCGCTCCTCCGCCTAGGGCGGCAACAGCCCGGAAGCCATCAGCATCACGCTGCCGACCGGCACCTATTACGTCCGGGTGTATCCGTACGGGTCCGCGGCCACCAACTACCGGTTGACGCGGTCCAGCACCCCCGTGACGCCCGCCCCGCCGGACTACGCCGGGAACTCGATGTCGGCGGCCCGAAACCTGGGCATGCTCAACGGCACGCAGACCTACTCGGACTTCGTCGGCCAAGCGGACGCCGCCGACTGGTATCACTTCCGCTTGGCCACGGGAAGCGAGTTCCACCTGCGGATGGATGGGATGACCGCGGATGCGGATGTGCGTCTGCTGGACTCCGGCGGCCGAGTGATCGGCGGTTCCTACAACGGGGGCGCAAACCCGGAATTTGTGGACGCGATTATTGAGGGTGGCGACTACTACCTGCAGGTCAGCCCGTGGGGCACGGCCAACACGAACTACCAGTTGGCGATCACGACCGCACCATTTGCGCGAAACTTGGTGGCCAGCCAGGATGCTTGGTACCGCTTCAACACCGGCAGCGGCGAGTTGGGCTACCGCGTGGGGGACACAATCAGCGTCGGCCAACGTCTGGGGTATTTGGAAGCCCGCGACTACAACGGCTCACCGGAGCCGACCCACGCCCACGTGACGATCTCGAACGCGGTCAACCCGCCGCCAAATTATTGGTTGGGGCGTGGTTTGTCGGAGACTGATCTGCTGCGGGCGCGCTACATCCGCCCCGAGTTGGCCTGGTCGCTGTTGCGTTGATCGCGGAGATTTCTGTTCCCGAACTCGGCCGCGAGTGAAACGCGGGTTTCACTCGCGGCCGTTTCTTTTCCCTGCCGTCTCTTCGGACCGCAGTCAACGATCGGCCGCGACTACTTGTGCGGCGACGATCTGTGCGACGAGGATTTCGGCTTCTGTTTGGGCCGCCAGGAAGAAGACAGGGAGACGCGGAGAAGGAGAGACACGGAGAGGGAAGCGGGCAGAAAGATGGATGGCAGAAAAATGGGCCGAGTCCGTCAGCGCTGAACAAAGACATCTTTCTGCCGTCCATGTTTCTGCCACGTCTTGTTCAACCCCTTCAGGGTTGGCGATTGTCGGGGGACCGGCAACCCAGGGTGCGCTGCGCGACCCTGGGCTACGGTGTGTAACGCCTTCGGCGTAGAAGAACCAGTGTCGGTATCGGAGATCCCGACCTACGTGGGACCGCTTATGACCGCCGTCCGCGAACAATCGGTTGTCCGTCCCTCCACCTCCCCGGCCCGCGAGGATGACAAGGCGACGGGGTGAGGAGGTGACAAGATGACCGCAGAACGTAAGAAGATGTGCTCACTACCAGACTCCATCAACGCCGATACCCGGAAGCCAGCGTCCGGCTCATCCGCCCTTGACGTTGGTGCAGCAGTCAGAGCACTGGAGGGCAGAAGAATCGCGGCGAGAAGAGTGATTCCGGCAAGGTTCTGTGGCATGGATTGGTTCCAGCTTGAGGCACCGTCGGTCAAAGCGGCGCGAAGGTCAGGGTTTCTGTTATTGGAAGTGAGGCACGAATCATCGTGATGGCCGCGTGTGCAACCAGAACCAATAGCAGGCGGCGGGAACGCTGGTTTGGAAGAAACAGTTCTCGTTGTGCAGCGCCAGGGTCCCGAAGTCGATGTACTGTGCATTTACCGGCCAATCGTACCAGTTGGGGACCATCTTCTTAAAGGGTCCGTAGTTGAGCAGCCAAGTCTGCACCCAGCTGTTCGAGCCCTGCGATTTCCCCTCATTTCCTTGCCCATAGGGGATGTGGCCGATCAACACGTCCGGCATCTGGCCAGTGACCTGCGCATCGATGATGAACTGAAAATGCTGGCAGTTGTATCCGATGCCCGTGCAGTACGAGAGGTTGTCCGGGTTGGCGCCCAGGCAGTAGTTCGAGCCCTGCACCGCCGCCGCGAGGTACTGCGGCTGCTTCGTCAGTTCGTAGGCGTAGACCAGCAAGAAACCGCTTTGCCCCGGGGTGCTGAAGTACCGGCCGCAGAAGATGAGCGGGAAGTCGCTGCGCATGCCGGCGATCACGTCGAAGGCGTTTTTCCGACTGAGCGCCAGGGCGTGATCGGCGTAGGCCGTGATCCGCTCGACTGCTTTCTTCTTCAACTCCGTGTCGCCCAGGCCGCCAGGCAGTCGGGCGTAGGCAAAGTCGGCGCTGGGCTGGTCGAGATAGAGGTGATCCTTCACGGCAAGTGATAGAATACCACGCCGTCGTCAGGATGGAACGGCCGCTGGCGGACATAGTTGCAGGTGGGCGGCCCCAGTTCGATGGCCTGACGTTGGGTGAGGGTCGCGCGCATGGCCGCCTTGAACGGCGCCTCCCACACGTCGGCCACGATCCGCAACGGCCAACTCGTCCCGATGCCCGGCACGAAGACCCGGTACTCACCCTCCTTGGCGAAAGTGCTGAAGTCCAGGCGGTAGACCGTCGACTTGGTGTAATCCTGTTTCTCGTGGATGCAGATCTGTTCCTCGGCGCCGTCGGCTTTTGCCAGTTCCGCCTTGCCGGTGAACGCGGTCTTGCCCGAGGCGTCCAACAGTTCAAAATCCAGGACCTTGCACCGGCTGCTGCCGCTCTGCTGGTCCTTGTCCGCGCCCATCCAGAACGAGAAATAGGCACGCTTGTAGGGATCGTCCGGCCGGTAGCCGGTCTGGATCGCGTGCATGGCCAAGCTCTGCGTCTGGCGGGGCTTGTGGACGTAGGTCACGGTCTCTTTCGACGTGTTCACGCCAACGAAGCGAATGGTATAGGCCGCACCCTCCTTGAGCGGCGATGGCAACTTTAGCGAGATCGTGTAGAGGAAGGGGAGCGGCCTGCTGAAACCATTCGGCTTGCCTTTGCGGAACACCGCCGTCGGGGCCCTGGGGGTGGCGAAGGCCGAATCGTCGGCCGACTGGATGGCGTAGGCGGCAGGTAGGTCCACAACGGCTTCGTCCAGCAACTGACCCGAGCTGCGGCCTTCCACAAACAGCATCTTGCCGTCGGGCGAGATCAATCCCACCTGCGTCCGCTTCTTGCCCACCGTCCGGTAAAGCGCCTTCTGATAGTAGTCCACCACCTTGCCGTCCTTCACCGTGTGGCGAGGTTTATCGCCGGGGTGAAGTCTCCGCAGCCTTCGAGGCTCCGATGCAAGACGCCGATCCCCGCGCCGCCCTGCGCGCTGGCGGCGACGATGCGAATCCCGTCTTTGCCGACCTGGGGCTCCTTCCACGCCGTTTCCATGCTGCCGAAGCCGAACATGAACGGCTGGTCGCAGGCCCAGACCGGCTTCCCCTGCGCCGGTCGCTCGTCGCCGGCCCGGCCGCCCGTGGTCCAGAGCAGACAGATCGCAACCAGGATCCCGGTATTGCATCGATGACTACTCATTGCTTGACTCCTTGATCTCGCAACGCCGACACGGATGCCCGGTTTGCTGATTACTTGCCCGGATGAACCACGTCGTACACCATCTTCGTAGGCGCCGGCGCGCTCGGGCGGTACACGCGCAGGGCCTTCAATCGCACTTTGGCCGGATCGTCCGCCGTCAGCACGACCCGGTGCTTGCCGTTGGCGATCCCCTGGGCCAGCATGACCGCGGGCTCCAGTGATGGGTCCTTGATCGTCGGGGCGACATAGCGATCGGCCGAGAGTGCATAGCACTGGAACTTGACCTCTGCGCCCGGCTTGACTTGCTGGATATCGAACGACCAGTCGGACTCGAAGCGCATGGCAGGCTTCTCCACCTCGGTCTCGATGACGATCCGCTCGGACTTGGACACGAACCGTTTGGCACTGGAGCCGCTGCCGTCCGGGCCGGTCTTCGAGCCGATCGCCTCGAACGAGAAGGACTTGTTCACTGGATCCACGCCCGTGACGCGCAACGTCCAGTCCTCGACCAGCGGCGTTTTCTCCGAGAATACGCAAAGGACCTTCAGCCCCGGGCCGTAGGCGCGCGTGAAGGCGTAACACTCGCGGAACTCCGAGGGCTTCTTGTCGTCGAGCAGCACCGCCGCGCCGGCCGGGCTTTCGTCGCCCGGGCCGGCCACGGCGTCGATGCGGTTGCCCTCGAACTCCAGGGCGAGTTTGCCGTCCTTCCACTGGACATCGCGGCCCACTTCGTAGGTCCGCACCGGATCCGGTGCCGACTTCAGCTCGGGCCGGTAGACCAACTGCCGACAGATCAGGGCCGCGTAGAGCAGGTTGCCCTGCTCGCCCAGGTGGATGCCGTCAACCAGGAGACCCTTGGCCGGGACCTTGTGGTCCAGGACGTAGCGCTTCCAGGGGTCACGCACGTCCACCAGTTCGCACCCGTAGCGCTCGGCCACTTGGGGAATGAACGACGCCATGAACTTCGTCCAGCGATCGTCATGAAACTCGCCCCGGTCGTCGGGCACTTCCGCGGCCCCAAGGTGATCGGTGGTCATCAGCACCTCGGCCGCCGTGCGGCTGCGGATACGCGAGATGATCTGCTCGTAACAGGTGTGGGCTCCATAGACGTGGAAGATGACCAGGTCCGGGTAGAACGGATAGACGTCGGTCTCCGCCTCGCGCACCAGGTAGTTCGAGGCGTGGCCGCCCAGGGCACGGTTGACCATCTCCAGGGCGGCATTCGGGAATCGCGTCCGCAGTTCCCGTTCCACGTGGCGCCACCAAATCCCGTCGGAGATGGACTGACCGTAGACGAGGATGCGGACATGGTTTCGCTGCTGAGGAGTACTGGTGGCTAAGAGCGTCATGGTCCGCTGCACGTTGGTGCCGAAGCAGTCGGCCAACGGCCCGGGCGCTGGAACGGCATAGCGCAGCTGCGGCTGCTGAGCAGCCAGCGGAGTGCCCAGCAACAGGCTGAGCGTCACCCACGGAAGTACCTTCGACATGTTGTTGCTCCTTTGGTCCGATATCATCTAGGAATCGCCTCGCGGGTCAACCTACGGCCGATTTTACCCTGCAGGTGTCTTCTGGGTCCGAACGCTCCACTCCTCCTCCACCGCAACGCTCTTCGTAACGACTCCCTTTATAGCAGTAACCTGGAAGGCTATGCTGTACCCCGGCTTTTTGAAATAGGATTCGAAACTTCGTGCAATGCGATGCTTTCAGCGTCCCACACGAGCGACGCTGAGCAGGATGTTTACGATTGAATCAGCGCTGAGAACGTATGGCCATCGTCCGTCCGCCGGACGTCACGGTGTGGACCACAGCGGGATCTGGCTGCCGCCGGCGCTGCCGGGCGTTTGGCCGCGGAGCAGTTCAAACACCATCGCACCGTTCTTCTTGAACTGGACGAGCGACTGGTAGGCCTTGTTCGCTTTCTTCTTCCTGCAGCGGCGAGACACCCTCCAGGCCCAAAGACTGGTCTTGCAGCCGGAAGATGTGCCTCGCATACTGCGCCGGTAGCACCAAACGCTATTTTGGCCCTTGCGCGTAAAGAATGAGACTTAACGGTTCAGCAGGGACAGGGCGCGAGACAAGGGGTCAGACGTACAGATTTCAGTTTTCGCGGTCGTGTGCTCAAGCCCATAAAAAGCCTTCTGCCCGCGAAAACTGAAATCTGTACGTCTGACCCCAGCTGGCGGTCCGTCTACGCGAAACCGTAAAACCCCAGTCTTGACACCGACAACCCCGAAAACCGTTTGGTGCTAGTGGCGTTGGTCACGCTGGCCGCTGCCCGGCGGGCTGGCGGGCTAAGGCTGCGACCATGCGGCCCGCTTCGGCGCCCCGACAAGCCAGGTCCATAACCCAATCTGCATCGCTGGCTTCGCCCACGGTTGCGTCCCTAAGGTGCTTCTTGTCTGGCTGGCCCGCCGCGGAAACCACGAAGCAAACTTCGCCCGTTGCCAGCCGGCGGTTCAAGTTCGTACAATTGCAACCGTTTCCCGGAAGAGTTAATGTGCCAGTCGTGACTCCAACTGCGTTTCGTGCCACCGCTGGGGCTTGCCCCCACGGAGCCGTGTTCAGAACCAGACGCGATCCCCGCCCCCCCCTTCCGCCCGCAGCACGCCGACTCCGGCGGCGTGCCGCGGGCGGAAGATGTGTCTCGTGCGGAGGCGTGCTGGTGACGAACACCGTTTCCCGCAGGTAAGCTGTGGGGTGACGAAGCTGCCCCACCTGCCGCCCGGGTACGACGCGTGAAAAGGAAGTGACCATGTCCGACGAGTTCGCCTACGACGTGTTCCTCAGCCATAGCGCGAAAGACAAAGCGGTCGTGCGGCCGCTGGCGGAGCGGTTGCGGCAGGACGGGCTGACGGTGTGGTTCGATGAATGGGAGATCAAGCCTGGCGACAGCATCCCGGCGAAGATCGAGGCAGGTCTGGAGCACTCGCGCGTGCTGGTGCTCTGCATGTCGGCCCAGGCGTTCGGCTCGGACTGGGCGCAGTTGGAGGCCGGCACGTTCCGGTTTCGCGACCCGCTGAACAAGGAGCGTCGCTTCATTCCCCTGCGGCTCGACGACGCCCCCATCAAAGGCTCCCTGGCGCAATTCCTTTACATCAACTGGCGCCCGGCGGACCGCGAGCAGGAGTATGCGAAGCTCCTCGAAGCGTGTCGACCGGTGGCGGAGCCACCCGCTGCGGAAAGGCAGCGTGCGCGAGAACTGGCTGCCGAAAAGGTAATCCAGCTCGATTACAGGAACGCGAGTGTCAATGTCTACGTGTTCAGTCCAGACAGAACGCTCGCCCTCACAGGCGCAGATGACAAGACCGTCCGGCTTTGGAATGCAGAGACGGGGCGTTGCCTGTGCGTCTTTGAAGGTCACACCAGCGGCGTGAAGTGTCTGGCGTGGGGCGCTGATCGACGTCTTGTCCTCTCGGGTTCCAAAGACGGGACCGCCCGGTTGTGGGACGTGGCGACGGGACGTTGCCTGTGCGTTCTCGAAGGTCATAGAGGCTGGATCACGGGCCTGGCGTTAGGAGGTGATTACGACGGCGTTCTGACCGCCTCTTCGGACAATAACCTGCGGCTGTGGAATCTGCAGACGGGGCGTTGCCTGCGCGTTTTCGAAGGCCACACAATGAACGTATGGAGCGTGGCATGGAGCGCTGATAAACGTCTCGCCATCTCCGGTGCAAACGATGGTACTGTGCGGCTGTGGGACGTAAAGACGGGACGCTGTCTACGTGTCCTCGAAGGCCACACGGGCTGTGTCTGGAGGGTGGCTTGGAGCGTCGATCAGCGTCGCGCCATTTCCGTGTCTAATGACACCACGGCACGATTCTGGGACGTGGAGACAGGGCGCTGCCTGTGCGTACTCAAGGGCCACACGTTGCCGGTTTGGAACGTGGCAGTAGGCAGCGATTGCCGCCGCATCCTGACCGGCTCACGCGACCATACCGTGCGGTTGTGGGACGTGGAGACAGGACGGTGCCTGCGCGTCCTCGAAGGCCAGACCACGCTAGACGGAAGCCTAGGATGGAGTGCCGATCAACGCCGTGTCCTCTGCGGGGACAAGAACGGGGGCATCCACATGTGGGATCTGTCAGAGTTTGCGAGCGGGGGGCGATCTCTGGAAGTTCCCGCGCCGATCGCACCGGCCCAAGTCCAATATACAAACGCCAAAGTCCTCCTGGTCGGCGAGAGTGGCGTGGGCAAGACAGGGCTTTCCAAGCGGTTGGCTTTGGATGACTGGGAGCCGAGCGATTCGACGGTCGGCGCGTGGGCGACGCGGTGGAAGCTACCCGTGTCATCCGACGCGGGCGTCGAGCGGGAAATCTGGCTGTGGGATTTCGGCGGCCAAGCGGACCAGCGGTTGATCCACCAACTCTACATGGACGAAACCGCGCTGGCGGTGCTGGTCTTCGACGGCCAGAAGGAGGACCTCTTTGAGATGCTGGCCCAGTGGGACCGCGACCTTACTCGCGCCTCGCGCAAGGAGTTCGCCAAGCTGCTGGTCGCAGGCCGTGCGGATGCTGGTGGCCTGCGCGTCAGCCGAGGCGAGCTTGAAGCCTTCGCAAAGGAACACAAGTTCCTGCGATTCCTGGAAACCAGTGCGAAAACAGCCACTGGCTGCGGGGAACTCAAGCAAGCAATCCTCGACGGCATCAAATGGGACGAGATTCCCTGCCGCACTACGGAGTTGTTCTTCAAGCGGCTGAAGGAGGAGATCGTCCGCCTCAAGGACGAAGGTCGGGTGCTGATGCGATTCAATGAACTGCGCGAGACGCTGCAATTGCGGCTGACAAGTAGGACGGACACTCCTGTCCCTTCAGATCAAGAGACGGGCAAGAATTCCCGTCCTACGGGCGATCGTTTCACCGACGAGGAACTGCGAGCGGTGCTGACGCTGTTGGCGGGTCCCGGCGTGGTGTGGGTGTTGGAGTTTGGCAGTTGGGTGTTGCTGCAGCCGGAACGCATCAACGCCTACGCCCAGGCCGTAATCCAGACTCTGCAGGCGGATGAGTACCAACGCGGCTGCCTGCCGGAGGAGCAGGTCTTGAAGGGCGACCTCAAGTATCATTCTGCCATGCCGCGGCTGGAAGGCGACGAAGAACGATTCGTCCTGCTGGCCATGCACCAAAAGCTTGTGGAACGCGGTCTATGCCTGCGGCAGCCGACCGACAGGGGAAACCTGCTGATCTTCCCTAGTTACTTCCGCCGGATTCGGCCGGAGCAGGTGAGCTTCCCCGCGGTGTTGGTGAGCTACCGGTTCACGGGGTTCCTGGACGAAATCTACGCCACGCTCGTAGTGCGACTGCATCACACCGGGCCATTCGAGCATGATCGGCTCTGGCGGTATGCAGCCGATTTCAAGACTAACCTTGGCAGGCAACTCGGCGTCAAGTTGACCCGGCGCGCTCCAGGCTTGGGCGAGTTGGAGGTGTATTTCGATCCAGCAGTTGCGATGGAAGAGAGGATCATCTTCAGCAAATACGTCCATGAGCACCTGTTACAGCATGCCCGGGATGTGGAACGATTGCGGCACTATGTCTGCCCGCATTGCGGCACGCCGGTTGGCAATCGCGAGGTGGCGATGAAGCGGCTAGACGCTTGGCTGTACGACCGGCCCGCGAGCGAGGACATAGGAACCGAGTTGAAACTTAGGAAGGCCAAGGTGGAGCCGCCGACCATTCTCTGTGCGGAATGCGAGCGGCGAGTGCCATTGTGGGATGGACTGGAGCAGTGCTTTGCGAGTCCCGAAATCCAGCAACGCGTGCGAGACCTCCAAACGGAATCTGCTATCGTGCTGGACAACGAGAGCAAGGAACGCGCGCTGGTGGGCGAGGTCATCTCCACCGTGGCACTGGCCGGACAAATCAGTCGCGAGAAGAATGTGAGCGACCAAGGCATTGACATGGAAATCGAGTTCAAGGACGATGCCAACGAGGCCACCGGCCAAATGTTGTTCCTGCAACTCAAATCGGGCGATTCCTACCTGCGCGAGCGCAAGAGCGACGGAGCGGAGATCTTCACGATCAAGAACGAGCGCCATGCCCGTTACTGGATGGCGCAGGCGTTCCCCCTGCTGTTGGTGATCCGGAATTCCGAAGGCGAAGTCCGCTGGATGGAAGTGCGCGATTGGCTGAAGCGGGCGAGCGACGGCGGCAAGAAGCCTGTCAAGCAGATCATCTTCGAGGGCGAGCGTTTCGACGTGATGAGCGTGCGCCGCTGGCGGGAGAGGGTGCTGGCCGCGAAGTCGCCGCAGTAAGCCTATTGTGGCCATCTTCGTAAGGCGGCTGAGCCGCAACCAAATTTGGAGTGCGGCGACTTGTCGCCGCTTTCTTTTTCTGTCGACCTGGCCGCTCGTGACATCAAGGTTGCTTCGGGAACGCGGACGAGCCAGAAATCCAAAGCGGTGACAGGTCCCCGCACTCAAAAATACGCTCCCCATGACGGCAAATCTCGCGATAACTGATATAGGGACTCGAGACTGGAATTGAACGACCGCCAGCGGTCGCCGACGCACAAGCACACGCGAAGCCGGTCTGCCAAGTGGAGGGGCGCCTCCCACTTTGCTAAGATGCTGGCCGCTTGGAACCTGCGGGACATAGCTCGCGTCACCCGCCTTTGCTGCCGATCCGGTCGTACTCGCCAGGCACACGATCGATATCGTAGGCCAGGAAATGCGCGGAGCCGATTCACCTGGAAGGAGATCTTCCTGCGCTCCTTCGCTCATACTGTGACTCCCTTGGTATTGATGCTCTGCGTGCTGGCCGCGGCCGCGTCGGCGGCCGGCTTTGTAAAGTGGAGCCCGGCAAACCAGGGACTCGAAACGGGCTCCGGTGCGGGCGTCACGGCGCTAACCAGCGGCGGTCCCAAGCCGAAGCTCAACGGCGGTTGGTGCGGTGGCGGCTGGAACTGGTATGGCTGGTATCTACATGGCCGGCACGCCGAACGACCCGACGGTGATGGAGGCCCGCGTGCAGGAGACGCGAGTGATGTGGGATCCGACCTGGAAGGATCCGAGCTGGATGGGCAAGGAGACCGGCAAGGTGATTCAGTTGCTGCGGCTGATGCGGCGGTGGGTGGACGAGTGCTATCCGGGCCTGCAGTTGGCGATTGGCGTGTACAGCTTCAGCGGCGAGAAGGACGTCTCCGGCGGCGTGGCCCAGGCGGAGTTGCTGGGCGTGTTCGCTCGTGAGGGACTCGACTATGGCTGCTACTGGTTCTTCCCGCAGGTGAACAGTTCGCCGTACTTCGCCTTCAAGATGTTCCGCAACCTAGATGGTGCCCACACGGCATTTGGGGACGTGTACTTGCCGAGCCAAATCAGCAAGCCGGACGACGTATCGGTGCATGCCGGGCGGGACCAGCGCACCGGGCGGCTGACTTTCGTCCTGGTGAACAAGCGGGGCGCGCAGGGGGCGATGGTGGATCTGCAACTCAGCCAGCCGCTGCCCTCGCAGACCTTGCGAGTCTACGAGTACGGCCTGGCGAACAAGCATGCCATCGGCCAATGGCCCGACCGCACCGTCCAAGGCACCAGCCTGCTGATCGACCTGCCGCCCATGACGATCTTGCGGTTCGACGTCGGGCAATGAGCGCACGGAATCTGACAACGGAGTGCTTCGGCGAAAGGAGCAGCGCCAGACGGGCTGACCTTTTCACGGCGGTCGGGTAGAATTCACCGGAACGAAAGTGGAGGATGTTTCCATGCTTAGATCTGTCCGAGGAGTCTGTCGCGACGGTCGGGTGGAGTTGCTTGAACCCCCGCCCGAAGGCGCTGAGGGGCAGGTGATCGTCACGTTCCTCACATCCCAGCCGGTCAATCTGGCCGAACGCGGCATCGATGAGCGGCAAGCTGCGGATCTGCGTCAACGTCTGGCAGCATTCGCGGAGGATTGGGATCGGCCGGAGATGGATGTGTACGATGACCTATAATCGCGGCGATGTTGTGCTCGTCCTCTTCCCTGACTCCAATCTACGCACCGCGAAGCGGCGGCCGGCGATGGTGGTTCAGAGAGACAGTCTGCAGACGGGTTTACCCCAGACGATCGTCGCCATGATCAGCAGCAACATGGCCCGTGCTGGACACCCCAGCCGCATCGCAGTACTGCAGGCTTCTTCGGAAAGCCACCGCATGGGGCTGCACACGGATTCGGTCATCATGACCGATAATCTTGCGACCGTTCTCGATACGGAAATCGACCGCACGATTGGGCACTGTCAGGATATGCGACCGCTGGATGATGCGCTCCGTCATACCTTGGGACTATCACCCGGATGAGCGCCGTCGACGTTGGTCACATGGTCGGTGACAACTCGTCATCCATTCCCGATACGGCTTGGGCTTCTTCCAGAGTGATGGTGGACATGGCAGCTCCTCCGCCGAACTCAACAGCTGGATCCGCGTGGGCCTGCAGGATGACTCGGCGGAACTCAAAACGCGACACAGCCAGGAGACTATCGGTGCGTCTCGCCTTTGTCCCCGTGCTGATCCTGGCCACATCCGTATACTCGGCGGCCGTCGCAGCGGAATTCGTCAGTCTCACTCCGTTGCCAGCAGGGCCCGGAATTCCTCGACGACATCTTTTCCCTGCTTTCTGTCGGGCGGCCGCGGGGGCGCATCCTCTTCATCGTCCTCTCCATAGACCTCCCAGACCGCAAACATCGCTCGGTAGTCGCCGTCGATCAGTTGCTGGCGAACTCGGTTTAGCAGATTGAGCAAGCCGTCCTCCGATTCGAAAGTGGCGCTGCCTGGCGCCTCATCCTCCTCAGATTCTTCGTCCGCCTCTTCGAAGTCATCCCCATCGTCCTCGTATCCGTCCTCGATCCTGTAGAGGGAGTCGGCATCAGCGTGGCAGTGGACGGCGACGGTCACGCGGCGGCCGTCGCACGAGACGGACACCCCCAGGTCATCCGTGCCGGAGAACGCATATGGCCGCAGGGCCTCCTGCTGCTTTTTCGGAGCGTCGAACGCCATCGCGAAGGTCCACCAGCCGTAGCTCTCGGAGTGCATCACGTCGTAGTACTCGCGCATCAGCTTCTCCCAGCCTCCGGGGATGTCGTAGCCTTCCGCGTGATAGATGAAACTCACCCGCCGACCCGTGGGGTTCGCTCGGCTCGACAACGCGGACACGGCGCGTCTGGCTTTCTCGCCGAGCGGTTTGTCCATGGCCAGGAACTCATAGGAAGTGGAACTGTGGTCGCAGGCGAATCCCTTGTGTACGGCAATGATCTTCATCGTTTCCTCCTGTCGCGTGTTCGGTCACTCGTAATGCTCCAGTTCGCCGAGGTCATCCTCGAGTTGCCTGCGGAGCCAGCGCGGGTAATGATCGTCCATTTCGCCGCGCTCGTCTCCAATCCAGCCGGCAATTTCTTCCCGCGAGGCGAAGGGGACGCCGCCCGTTGTGCATCCAATCATGTCTTGGATGTCTCCAATCACATCTTCCGTCGAGCCCTGATAGAGGTCGGACTGCTTGCGTCCGGTGCCTGAAACCAGAAAGTAGCCGAAGGCACGCAACTCCGCGATCGCCCGCTTCTGGCCAACACCGTACCGCTGCATGTAGTCCCGGACAGAGATCGAACCGTGGCTGCGCAGGTATCGCTCCAGGTCCCAACGGCGGCCCGCTTTGCCCAACTGGTTCAACCGTGGTACGCGCGGCCCGGGGCACTCGGGTTCCTCGCCCCAGCCGTCGGCCGCAAAGACGCGACAGCCGCCGCAGTGGTCTCTGGCGGCGCAGAGGCCGCACGCCGTGGCTTGGAAGGCCACCTTGCTGCGGAAAAGCCGGTAACGCCGGAGAACCGGCGACTTGGCCCAGAACTCCTCAATCGGGTCGCCAAGTAGGTTGCCGGCACAAAACCTGGGATGGACGAGTTGCGAGCAGGGGAAAGCCGAGCCGTCTGGTGCGAGCGCCAGGATGCGGTGGCCGGCGACGCACCCGCGAAGGCCTTGGGCGAGGGCCTCGGCCGCGCCCAGATGCCGCTGGAGAAAGCTCAGGGCGCAGTCCAGGCGCAGGGCGATGTCGGGGTGCCGACGTAAGACTTCGGGCAACCGGCTCTCAAACTCCCGGAGCGATTTTGCCGGCAGCTTGGCGCGCCGCCATTCCGCCACGTCGGCCGGCGGCTTGTAACGCAGCAGGGTCACGCGTCTCAGCCCGGCCTGCTGGAGAAGGTCCAGCAACTTTTCGAAGTGCGGCAGCGTCTGCTGCGACAGGATGAGATTGGCCCCGACGTGCAGCCCCGTCTGTCCTGCCGCGGTCGTCGTTTCCGCAAGGGCGGCCACTTCTACGGACGGATTGCCCAGCAGCCGATCGGCCTTCACGCCGATCTGCAGTCCCGTGATCCCCTCGGCGAGTTCCTCGAGCCGAGCTGCGGGCACGCGATGCAATCCCGTCGTCACGTGCACCATGAGTCCCTGCCGCCGGGCCTCTCGCACGATCGCGGGCAACAGGGGGAATTCCAGCGGCTCGCCGCAGCCGATGGCCAACTCGAACACGCCCCAATTCGCCAAGATCTCCACAAGCCGCAACGACTCAGGAAGCGTCAGCCCGCCAGGAAACCCGTGTGCGTAGCGGCGGACATAGCACTCCGGACACTGGGACGTGCATTCATAGGTGACGGCCCAGTGCACGGTGACTGGCGCGGTTAAGTGCGGCCCCTGCGGCCAGCGTGCATCCGGACGCTGCGAGGCTTCAGACTCGGCCGTTTCCGCACCGGCGGCCCGCTGCATCTCTGCCTCGGAAGCCGGAGCGAGGATTGCCAAGTCCTCGAGTTGGCTGAGCAGCCGGTGGGCCTCTGCGAATTGGCCGGCGTCCTGCTTGCGGCCGCAGAGTTGCTGCACCAGAGCCTCCTCACCCTGGACGCCGCGCAGCCGAAGATAATCGAGGGCCGCGAACACTGGGCGATCGACGTCGACGGTGGTCCCGGTGCCGGCCTCGAACGCGATGCCGCCGAAGTGCTCGCGTCGCAGACGCACCCTATCGCCGAGGCGTAATAGCCGGCCTATAGCACCAAACGTTCTGCTCATGGTGACCGTTGGCTGAAGAAAGCGATCAGTTTCTGCATCAGCCCCACCGGCAGCGGCTGCTTCTCGATCTTGAAATAGATCTTGCCGTCCTTGGTCCGCTCGAACTTGACGTGGGTTTGCAGGGCGATCAGCGCGGCGACTCCGATCGCAATGGTGGTCGGATCCAGGAATCGCTGCGGTGGCGGACCATCGATGAGCGCCGTCAGCGGCGGGTGGTTGTCCGGATCGCCGGCCAGCAGCAACAGGGCCTCGCGGGCGAGGTCGCCGTCACGGACCGCGGCCGTCACATCCGCGGCTGCGACGCCCTCTGCGAACGCTTGTCGCAGCTCGGGCGACCATTCGGTTTGGTAATCTCCGTGGCGGCTCCGGGCGGTGGAAAAAGTCCGCAGCACGCGGATCGCCGTCGCGTCGTCCAGGTTCTCGATTAACTCCTGCATGGTGGTCTCCTCTTCTATCGAATCCGTAGGCCGGAACAAGCGCAGCGCAGTTCCGGCATGACGGCATGATTCTCCCAAAACGCCCAACCAAACCGACAGCCGGTCACTCGGACTCCGGCAACTCGCCCCGCCCCGCCCCTTCCCACATCGCCTTCAGCCTGCTTCGCGTCGACTCATCGGCTTTCCGGTATGCCATCGCGAAGCCGTTGGCAGGACCGTTCGCATTGCTCTTGTCGACACGACAAAACACTCGAAGGGCTTTGACGAACCAGTGGCCCGCCTGTTCGTATCTCTCCTGCTCGTGAGCTAACACCCCTAGATTATTGTAGGTAAATGCCGCCCCGTGTTCGCTGCCTTGTTTCTCCTTGATCGCGAGTGATTTGTGATACCACTGCTCGGCCGCTGACAAGTCGCCCTGCTTTTGGGCGATGATGTGCCTCATCCGCCTTGAACGTGACCGTTGCGCACAGAAGCACGACCAGCCAACATGTGAGATACTTCATCGTTTCGTCCCTTGGTTTCAATTCTTCGCGTTATCCTCAACTGCCATCGTGCCCGCGCCGAGAACAAGCGACACAAGCATCATCGCTGGGAACATCCGCCCCATTTCCATCTCCTTACCTATCCATTTCTTGTATTGCAGGGTTGCTGCGTCCAGCCTTCGCGGATTCGCACAATTCGTGTGAGCTCGCGCCCGGAACTCACCTCGCGGTGTCGCCCCCAGCCGTGATCAGCAGCCAGCACAGGATCGCGGTCCGCGAGGGGCTGTTCTCAATCGAAGCCTGTGCCGGCGCAGATTTCGAGCCGGGCGTTGGGAATCAGTGACCACGCCGGACTCAAATCATCGCCACCGTGAGGCGCCCGGCGAAGGCGTCTTCCATTTCCTCGACCACGCGGCGGCGGTCACCGATGACGCGTTCGACGGAGGGAACGTCGACCTTGTCCACGGTTTCCGACGCGGGCAGTTCGGCAAACAGCCGGCGATTGGCTTGGGACTGCATCCACTCGTGGAAACGCGGTGTCTCGCGGGTCTGGCGATCCGGCGAGGCTTCGCGTTCCTCACGTTCCGCGCCCGCTCGCCGGGCCAGGGTACGGCGGAAGTCGGAGAAAGCGTCCGCCGTGGCGGCGACGCGAGCGGCGCCGTCGACCAACGCCAAGGCCGCCAAACCCCGCTGCAGATGAAACAGCGGCGTGAACGCGGGGCTGAGGTCACGCAGCCGTTGGGGCAGACGGCACAACTCGGACAAGTTCACGTCCGTCAACGGCCGGCTCTGCTGGTGTGCCGTCTCGCGTTCCAACCGGGCTTTCAGGATCAACAGCGGCGCGGCGGCCGGGTGCGTTCCCAACTGCTGAGTTAGCCGCTGGTTCGCTTCCGACACGCGGCCTTCGGCCATGTCCAGGGCGGCCTGTTCGGCAACGACCTGAGGATCCAGCGGCGTAAGCTTGGCCGCTTGGTCCAACAGCGAGGCGGCTTTCTGGCGGCGAGCGGCAGCCACGGGACCATCGACGGAACCGGCCCACGTCCGAAAGAAATAGGCTTCGGCCGCGAGCGCTTCGACGGCGAGCGGATCGACTTTCGCTTGGCGGGGCTGACTAGGGTGAGTGTCCGTTGAGAGTTTCCTCGGCTCAGATCCAGCCGCCACGGGCTTCGCCGGCTTTTCCGGCTTCGCGACGCGAGCAGTCGGCCTGTCGCCGGTCGTTGCCGCCGGAGTTGAGCCGATTTGCGGCGAAGGCGGCACGGCCACTGAGCGCGACTCAACGACGTCGCCGAACGACTCCTCCCAACGCTCGCCGTCGCACGGAAGCGAACCTGCCGGGCTCGTTGGCTCCGCGTCCGCCATTTGATCCAGTTCGCGCACCAACTCCGCGACGGCAGCTTCATCCGCCGACTGAAGCTTTTGCTTCAGCGACCGTGCGTAGGAACTTCGAGGATCCATCTCCAAAGCGCGGCTGACAAGTTGCAGAGCTTCGGCGCGATGGGCTGCGTCTTTGTGGAGAACGAGGTGAGCCAGTCCGACAAACGTCACAGTATCAACATATCCCAAGTCGATGCTCCGCCGAAATTCGGCTTCGGCGTCTTCGTAGCGTCGAGCACGACGAAGCGTATCCGCCAGACCGGTGCGGGCAAAGACGTTATCGGGGAACAGATCGATGGTTTCGCGGTAGACAACCTCGGCTTCGTCGTACTGCCGCGTCGCCTTGAGCACCTCCGCCAGACCATTGCGGGCAACGACGTCCTCGGGGAAGAGATCGATGGTTTCGCGGTAGACAGCCTCGGCTTCGTCGTAGCGTTCGACCGACTTCAGCAGGTCGGCCAAGCCGCTCCTGACGACGACATTTTCGGCAAATCGTTTCCATGCCACCCAGGCGTAACGCAGGGCGGGATCGGACTTCCGTTGCCGAACAAGGACAGTCTGAATCGTAGTCCAGGACCACGGGTCGTGCGGTGCCCAGACGCGGGCCTCTTCAGCCCAGCGTTCCGCCAAATCTGGACGAAATCGCGTGATTTTGGTGGCGAAGTTGCGGAGTGAGCGGACGATGTTGTGCGCGTCGCCCGTCGCTTCGGCATACGATCTTTGTTCTTGCAACAATCGCTCTGCATCGGGCAGCCGATTCCAGTCAGCGTGCCGGAATGCATCCGCGAGTTCACGAACGCGCTGAGCCCACGTCGGATCGGGAAGTATGGGTCTGCGCGGCCAATGCCGATGTGCGGCCGCCTTGGCCATTTCCCGTCGCATCGCGTCGGCTAGTGGCGGGATCGCGTCCAGGACCCAGCGTTGGACCCGCTCGGGTAACTCCCGCGTCTCCGCCAAGCCGTGCTCAGCCCAACGCGGCGACTCGCGATAGGCGGCTGCCGTCTGCGCCGCGACCCGGCGGAACGTGGCTTTGGCGACGTACTCGGTCAAGCCGCGTTCGCGATTCAGCCGGTCAAACGCGCGGGCCAGTCGCAGCAGGCCCAGGACGATCTCCGTACGCAACGTGCCATCCTCCGCCGAATCTTCCGCCTTCAGCCGGCGCAGGCCGAGCAGCGCATACCGAGCATGGTAGAACGGCACGCCGTCCGGCAGGTCACACAGCCGATGCCAGAAGCCAGCCAGCGATCGGTCGTCGCCTTGAAACTCGGCGACAACGGCCAGATACAGCCCGAGCGGATCCGCGGCCGGGGCCGTGGAAAAGCTGCCCAAGAAAGAATGCCGCTCGGCAAACCGTTCCCGCAAGGCCGCGGCCGACCGTACCAGCCGGTACTCGCGCGGCAGGCGGGCGCTGTACTCCACAACGCTGCACGCGCAGGACCAAACGGACGCCAGCGATTCGGCGTGCGCATCGAAACGGCCCCAGTTCTCCACGATCCAGCCGGCCAACTCGGCGTCCAACCGGTCGGCGAATCCTTCGGCGGCCCCCAGCCGCTCCAGCCATCCGGCCAGCAATTGCCCGCGGTCCGTCAGGTTCAGCGGCCCGAAGTAGAAACGGTCCCACAGCAGGTCGGCGACGGCTTGCCGGGGCGACTGCGCAAAGGCCGTCAACCAGCCGGACGCATCGCGCCCGCCGATCTCGGCCAACCATGTTTCGGGAAGCTCAAACATATCGCCGCTCATGGTACAAACAGGTCGCCGTCGGTGTCCGCCGCGTACCCGTCACGTTCTGCTAGCAGTCGCAACCAGATCAAATGATCCCGCCGCGCCGGTGCCAAGTCCTCAGGCACCGGCTGCGTCACACGGCCAACGCGGAATAGATACTCAACTTGCATCGGCATGAAAGGATGCAGGACTTCACGGGCTGGTTCGCGGCTCGTGTTGATTTCCAGGTTGACTGTCCGCCCGCGAGCCACTTCGCGGGGCGCCGGACAGAAGGCTTCGGAGAAGCGTTGGTCGGCGACCGTCGGGACCGCGATCGGCCGCCGGTCCGACTCTCGCGACCGGCGTGGGATGTCGCGCACCGGATAGCGGAACAGCAGCACCCGCCGCGGCCACGAACTCTGCCATTGATTGTAGTGGTACAGCCCCAGCCGGTCGCGAATCCGGTTCGGCCACGAGGCGTCCGCCGGACCGCGCAGGTCATCCAGGAAGTCTTCGTAGAACGCCGCGAACAGCGGGCGATGGTCGCAACGCGGGTCGAAGTAGGCGTCGTCAAGAATCCGCGACAATTCGTCCCGCGCCGGATTGTCCGGCCGCGGATCAGCCAAGAGCTGTTGGCCGAATTCGAAGATACGATCCTCGTTCGCTCCGGAAAGCCAGGCCAAGTCGGCCGCGGCAACCATGCGGATGAGGTAAGTATCGAAATCCGTATCGGAAAACGTCGAAAGAGCGAGTGGCGCGCGGAACGTCTCAGGACATACCGACGGATTGTCCGTGGCGACCGCGTGATGGTCGTGGCCCGCGGGAGGTTTGACAAAGACCTGGCGGTCGACATAGTCGTTGTGTGCTTTGTTCCAGTCCACGAATGTGGTCAAGCCGGCGGCAGGCAACGCGGCGTAGCTGGCAACACGCACCGGATCGAGCCGCTCTTCGATCAGGAAATTCCGCGGGATGAAGCGGCTGTTCGCCGGGACGCTACCGCTGCCTGGAACCAATGCAGGATTGTCCTTGGCCGATGCCAGGAATGATTCGAAGTCCGGGGCGGTGGTCGAGAAAGCGGACATGGTCGGAAACCCGAATGTGATGTAACCAGTATACCTAGCCGTTTCTGGGCTGGCAGTTCGCAACTTCAATCATCGCCTTTTGTCGTTGTCGCCTTCCGTCATCAGTTCACCGGCAACAACCTCCTGCTGCCGATACTGTTCGCGGATGTGGCGTTCGGCGTCGATGATCTCGCATATCACTGGACCGCCGGCAAACATCCCGAACGTTCTCTGCCAGTCGTCGCGGCCGGGCTGGGACGGCGGCGATTTGCTTGGCAGGACCTGATCCGTCAGTTGTTCCAGCCGCATGACCCGTTCTTCAAGCGTCGCCGGGGACAGAGGCGGCATTCCTTGGTGGCGAACCAATAAGTAATGTAGCCAGTATACCAAACGCGGCAAGGCTGCAACCGAACGGGGTCAAGAGTCGTTTAACCAACTCCTGTATCAGCTTTCTTTCACGCCAATTCCATACTTCGTGCCGCGCAACAAGACGGTCAACCTGCTGCCCGGCTCCACCAAGGTTGAGGGTCCGAGTCTCAAGCCGACGGGCAGCAAGCCGGCGACCAAGGATCGGGCCGCGCGACGTCGTTAGCGCCGGTCGGGCTGAGCAACTCGGCGGAGATGCCTTCGCTGACTGATAGGAAATTTGATTCCACGGCCAAGCGGGAGCCTAACCGGGGAAGCTTGGTGAATTCGAGAAGAACGGCGCTGTGTTCCAGGGAGAGGCCGCACGCATGGGCTCGCTGCTGACCGATCCGGCACACGGTGGAGGGTTTCACCGTTCAGTTCGAGAAACCGTCCGCCGCCGGCGCGACCCTCCACTGGTTCGTCGTACGATGATCCTCCTCTCATCATTTTGCCCTCCCATCATTTTGCGAGACTCCTCGTCAACGTGAAGGTCCACGGCGAGATGGGCGTGCTCATCAAGGGCGGCAAGTGAGCCTGAAAGCTCAAGCTCAACCATCCTTCTGTGGCGAAGTGACGTGCCGGAGTGGCCGAAATAACTTCCCGGTTTCCGGCGCGGGCCAAAGGGGCCGCACCGGGGACGAATCGAGTAGCACGGATGGCAAAGCCGGGGCACGGATGAAGACCCCAGAATCTTCACCAATGGTCCGACACCTCGCGGGCGTCCGCTGGTTCGTCCCCGCTGTGCCCCTCAATGTATCCGCGAGACCCGAACAAGGAAGGCGTGACACTGCCATTCGTACTCTTCGGAAGACCAACTGGCAGCACTACTTGGACCGGACTGCACCCGCGGCGAAATAGGTGGCGTAAGCTTCCAGCTTGCAAAATTTGGCAAGCTGGAAGCTCGCCCCACGGATGTACTCTTATCTGCCGCTCGCCTAAGATGAGGCAACCACCTTGTTATTGGAGCCATGCGATCATGCGACACCATCGTTTCTTCATCTCGGCCGGAGTCTTCACCATCCTGGCCATGCTGGGCTCCGTGCTCAGCGCCAGCGAGCCGACCCCCTGGCCCTGGCAAGATCCCAAGGCCCGCGTACTGCCTACCGGTGATCTGGACTGGCAGCCGCAGCCGTTCGCTTACGTGGCCGGCGATGCGGTACGCTATATCGACTACGAAGCGGGCCACGATGCCAACCCAGGTACCCGCCAGCAGCCCTGGCAGCACCATCCGTGGGACAAAGCCGCCAAGGGGCTTACCGCGTCGGCCAAGGGCATCGATACCTATGTATTCAAGCGAGGAATAGTCTACCGCGGCGAGTTGGTCGTCCGCGAATCCGGCCAGCCCGGCCATCCCATTCGCCTGACCAGTGATCCCACCTGGGGCGGGCACCATGTACCCATGGTCGACGAGGCCGTGATCGTCGGCTCCGAGCACGTCTCCGGCTGGCGCCACGGAGCACACCCCACGATGTCCGAGCCCGACAAGGTCTGGAATGTTGACCTCGACTTCGCTCCCCGCAACGTGTGGATGGTCCGTGACGACGGGAGCGTGGTCCGCATTCCGCTGGCCCGCACGCCGAACTGGCAGCCGTCCGATCCCGACGACATCAAGAGCGAGTGGTTCCAGTTCAACAACCCCGACAATCGCGATGTCTGGGGCGCGAAGGACAAACTGGGCGAGGTCGAGTACCCCATGGGCTATGACACGGTGAATCTGACGCACGACGCCGACTACTACAAAGACGCGGTGATCCGCTGCGAGTACGGCTGGGTGATGGGAACTCCTTATCCGTCGCACGTGCTCAGGTTCGATCCGGTCAAGCACAGCCTGACCTTCGGCGGACAGTGGGGCGGCGGAATCGGCGCCTACCATTATCCCCGGCACGTGCGGTACTACCTGGAAGACAAGCCGCAGTACCTGGACGACGGCAAGTCCGGCGAGTTCTGGTTCGACAAACGGGGCAATGGCGGCCGCCTCTACCTCCGCCTGCCCGGCGACGCGAATCCCAACGGCGCCCACATCGAGGTCGCTAAACGCTGCAATCTCATCGACAGCGAGGGCATGAGCCACGTCCACATTTCCGGCCTCGCCATGCGATTCACCAACGTCTGGTTCGACCTGACGGCGTTGCCGAGCAAGAACGTCGACGTGGCATGCATCCGCCTGCTCGGGCCGGGGCACGACCTGGTGGTGGCCAATTGCACCTTCGAGCACGTCCACCTGCCCATCCGCTTCAAGGCCGTCGGCAAGGACGACGTCATCGATGGTGTGGTCATCCGCGACAACCTGATCCAGGACACCGACCACGGCGCTATCACCCTGGCCGAAGGCGGCGCGTGGGGTGCGGAGCAGACCCCCGGCCGCCTGCTGGACGTCAAGGTGCTCCGCAACCGTTTGCACGAGATCGGTCACCGCACCACACGCTACGGCCAAGGCCATGCCATCGAAATCGAGCCGGCCGAAAGCGTGGAAGTGGCGGGGAACGTCCTCGATCGGCTCTATGGCGCCGGCATTTTCGTCTTCGGCGGCAAGCAGTCGTATTCCCGCAACGATCGCCCCCTGACCCGCATCCTCATCCATCACAACAAGGTGGTCGACTCGCTCTTGAACAACAACGACTGGGGCGGCATCGAGACCTGGCAGGGCGGGCCGACCTACGTGTTCGACAACATCTCCGGCAACCCGGGCGGATACAAGCGGTGGTCGGAGATGATCCACGGGACCGCTGGGAAGAAGCCGGACAGCGCCCGCTTCGGCCACGCTTATTATATGGACGGCGGATTCAAGCAGTACTACTTCAACAACATCGCTTGGGGCAAGTCGAAAGACCCCTTCGACCGCCTGGGCAACACCGCGGCGTTCCAGGAGATCATCGGTTACTCGGCCTCAGTCTTCAACAACACCGTGTACAATTTCGTGAACGGCTCGCGGCGGCAGGTGCCAGCCGCGGGGCGCAACAAGTACCTGGGCAACGTCTGGCAGGGGATCGGCCACATGGTCTTCCGCCATGCCGATCCCAAGGACCTGCCCGCCGATCCCAACGCCGCCGATGCCAAGGGCAATGCGTCCGATTACAGCCACGCCTCCAACGCGTACGTCTCGAACGTGTTCTATGACGTGCCCAAGATGCTGGCCGTGTTCGAGTCCTCGGGGCGCTGGCATGGAACGCTGGAGGGCTTCCGCCGCGCCCTGGCGCTGCGCGGGTCGATCGGCGACCCGGGCGAAGTGGTCGCCCAGCCGCCGCTGCGCGACGCGGCGCAACACGATTTTCGCCCCACCGCGGCAGCCTACGGCAAGGGCGTTCGCGTCTTCGTGCCGTGGGGGCTTTACGCCACCGTCGCAGAGTGGGATTTCTACCACGCCGGCAACGACCCGACGTTGATCCTCGACGATCATTTCCATACGGCCTCGTACTTCTTCGGCCGCGACACGTATTCCAAGAACCCGACCTATCCGCTGCGGACCGTAAACATGGCCGACGCGGACTTCGTCCAGGGTCCGTTGGAGGACTGGGTCCGGGGATCGCTGCAGTTCAACGGCAAGAACCAATACGCCGTGCTCCCGCAGGCGTCGCTGGCCGGAGCGCCGCCGCAGGCCAAGGCGCCCCAGATCGAGAACAAGCCGCACGCCAAGATCACGTTCGAGACGCCCGCCGGTTTCGCCCCCGACCGCCCCGCCGAGGTCAAGCTGCGGCTGTATGACATCAAGCCGGGCATGAAGATCCGGCTCGACCTGCACTGGCAGCGTGAGAACGGGTCCTTCGGCGGCATGAACGCCTGGGGCGGCCCGGAGCAAACCGTCTCCGGCGAAGGCCCTTACGTCTTCAAGTTCACGCCCCAGCCGAAGCCGGATCTGGCGTACTACGTCGTCACGGCGTTTACCACGCCGACCGGCGAATGGAAGGACCATGTGGACCTAGCCACTTGGGGCGTGCCGGCCCAGGCCGTCGCCCCCGCGGAAGGGTATCGCAGCCCGGCGATCGAGCAGACGAACTTCCTGGTCGAGGCTTACTTCCGCACCGAGCCGGGACATACCGGCGGTGTCCTGCTGCAAAAGAAAGACCGCGCGGGCTATGCCCTGGCGGTCGACACTCGCGGCGGCCTGACGTTCCAGGTTGCCGGCGAGAGCGAATTGGCCGACGTGCAAAGCACGGCCAAGCTGAACGACGGCGGCTGGCACCACGTGATCGCGGAGGCTGACCGCAAGGCCAAGAAACTGAGGCTGTACGTGGACGGGCGCCGCGACGCCGAGGCCCAGGGCGTCGGGCCGGTGTCGATCGCCAACCAGGCGGACCTGGTCGTGGGGGGCCGTCCCGACGGCGGACATCTGGCCGGAACGATCGAATTCATGCGTCTTGCCCTGGGGACCCTGGAGGATGCGAAGACGACCATCGAGGAGTTGCACGCGTGGGAGTTCTCCGGCCCGTTCCTAGAGGACTTCCTGGGCCGGCGTCCCCCCGGCCGCCGCGACGCAGGTGCCCTCCAGCATGTCGGAGAAAACTGAAGCAAATCTCTTATCATGGGCAAGACCCTGCGGCGGGTATCCGGCGCGCACCGGAATCGGTCGTTTTTCGGCGCGTTTCATCTGGGCCGTGCGTTTGTTGGGAAGACGCGTCGGTCGATGTGACCGACGCGCGCAACACCCTTCCCTCCGGGTACGCGAACACTCACGCCTATGGCGCGTCCGTCTCGCACAGTTCCAGCGATGTAGTCGGCATGCTCCAGATGGGTTGCCGCGCTCACCCGTAACCGCCGGCCTAGGCCGTCGTCAGTGACCGGCACGTCGAAACCACAGTGCGTCGGGACCACACAATCGCGCCCGCTAACCTCCAGTCAGACGGAGTATCAACGCCAATTGTCCAGCAGTCTGCTCGATCGTTGTTACGTCTGCCCCACCTGTCCTCCATCTCAAGCCAAACGTCTCCGGAACAGCCACGCCGCAAGGGTGAGCGTTAGGCAAGCGATGATCGCCAACGGCCACAGTCTCTCACAAACGGCAGGAAATGGCATGTCCTTGAGCACCACCCCGTTGACAATCACAAGGAAGTACGCCAGGGGGTTCGATACATTGATGCTTTGTAGCCAATCTGGCATGTTCTCTCTCGGCGTCGCGAATCCAGAAAGAAGGATTATCGGAACCATCACAAAGAAGACGCCGAGCAATGCCTGCTGCTGAGTCGCCGCCAAGCTGGAAATGAAGAGGCCGACGCCAACCACCGCCAGCAAGTTCGCTCCCATTCCCAAGTACAGTAGCCACGGTGTGCCGTGAAACGGAACGTGGAACACGGTCACCGCGAGGACGAGGACGAATGTTCCTTGCGCGACTCCGATCATCATGGGCGGCACGGTCTTTCCCACCATGATCTCCAGCGGCTGAAGCGGTGACACCAACAACTGCTCAAATGTCCCCAACTCCCGTTCTCTGGCGACGGAAAGGCCAGTTAGGATCAGGGCCTCCAGTGTGGTTATGGTTCCGACCAGACAGAGAACCGTGAACCAGCGGTAGTCTTTGTTTGGATTGAACCACGACCGTGCGACAATCACGGGTTGCGCCTGCGACGCCCGTGTGGAAATACCGAGTTCCCGGGCATAGCCATCTACGATCTGATTGACATACCCGAGGACGATCTGAGCGGCATTGGTGCGACGACCGTCAAGGATCACCTGGACGCACCCTGATTCTCCCCGCCGAATGCTCCGTGAGAAATCGACAGGGATATGTACCACGAGCAAAGCTTCCTGTGCATCAAGGATGGGTGCAATCTGCTGAACACCGTCAAGGTACGAAAAGTGTGACAATGTACTCGATGCTCGCAGTCTTTGCACAAGTTGGTAGCTCTCGTGCCCATTGTCCTGGTTGAGAACCGCCACGGAGACGTTCGTGACCTCCATGGTTGCGGCGAAGGAGAAGATAATCGTCTCCATGATCGTCGGTGCGATCAGGACCACTCGGCTCTTTTTGTCTCGCCAGCTAACCTGAAGCTCCTTCAGGATCAGCGCCAGAATGCGTCCCAGCATGAGCTACTCCAGTCTTTTCACTGTTTTCCGCGCCGTAAGGGTCAGAAAGAATGCCGCGATGGCCAGCATTGCCAGGATGCTCGTGGCGAGGGTTTTCGGGACGTCACCAACCAGGAGCGTGCTTCGCAGGGCCGACACCAGGTAACGGGCAGGCAGGACTCGTGCGATCAACCGAAGCGGCAGAGGCATGCTGCTGATCTCAAACAGAAATCCCGACAGAAACATCGCTGGCAGAAACGCCGAGATTACAGCGCCCTGGGCGGCAAGGAACTGGTTCTTCGCTACGGTGGAGATCAGTAGTCCCTGCCCCAAGGCGGCCAACAGAAAGGCTGCCGACACCGCGCAAATCGCGACAAATGACCCACGCAAGGGCAGTCCAAACAATACTCGCGACGTCGCCACTGCCAGCAGCATCGACCCCATCCCGAGCGCGAAGTAGGGGATCAGCTTTCCCAACAGGATTTCCAGAGGCTCGGCGGGGGTCGCCATGAGCGCCTCCATGGTGCCGCGCTCCCATTCCCGCGCGACCACCAGCGAGGTGAGGAGAGAGCCGATGATGGCCATAATCAGCGCCAGTGTGCCCGGGAGCAAAGAACTCCGGCTGTTCAGCTCGGGGTTGTACCAGAATCGCGGCTCAACTCGAATTAGAGCTTGTGGGTTGACCGCCTTGTCGAACCCTTGCTGAACGAGCCAACTGGAAAATGCTCCCGCGGCATAGTTCTCCACGAAAGTGGCCGTGTTCGGCTGGGTGCCGTCCGAGATCACCTGCAACGGTGCGGTTTCACCTCGCAACAGGCGGTGGGAAAAGTCGCTGGGGATGACGACAATCCCGCGAAGATGATCGGCGACCAGCAACTTCTCGGCGACGCGACGGTCGCCACACTGCTGCACATCGAAATAGGAGGAATTGGCAAAAGCGTCTGCCAGGCTGCGAGCGTCCCGACTGGGGTCGTCGACGATCAGGCCGATCTTCACACGCGTCGCGTCCAGGGATAGGCCATACCCGAAAAGAAACAGCAGGAGCAGCGGCAAAACGAAGGCGATCAGAATACTGCTCGGGTCTCGCACGATTTGATAGGATTCCTTGACGATCAGGGCCTTGGTACGTCGAAGGCTGTCCCGAAGACGCGAGTGAGAGACGGCTTTCATGGTGCGTTCGTCCCCTCCGCGTCGAAGCGTTCAATCAACGCGATGAAGGCATCTTCCAAAGTCGGATCGGGCAGGGTTTCTGATTGGACACTTGTCTTCAAGTCGTCCGGAGCGCCGGAAGCTATCATTCGCCCGCGATAGACAAGGCCGATCTCGTCACAGTATTCGGCTTCATCCATGAAGTGGGTCGTCACGACGATGGTGACGCCTTTCTCCACCATCCCGTTGATATGCGTCCAGAATTCTCGCCGGGTAATCGGATCGACGCCGGAAGTCGGCTCGTCGAGAAACAGGACGGCTGGACTGTGCATTACCGCGCAGGCCAAGGCAAGTCGCTGTTTGAAGCCAAGGGGAATACCTTCGGTCGTAGCGTTGACATGGCTGCGCAGCCCAAACGTGTTGATCATTCGTTCGAGCGAATCACGCTGTTGTCGTCCCCGAAGCCCGTACACGCCGGAGAAGAACTCCAGGTTTTGGTGGACACTCAGGGCGCCGTACAGGGAGAATTTCTGGGCCATGTACCCAATTCTCGCCCGCGCCTTGCTGGGGGAATGCTGTAAATCCAGTCCTGCAACGCGAGCCGATCCGGACGTGGGTTTGAGGAGGCCACACAACATTTTGAAGGTCGTCGATTTGCCTGCCCCGTTCGGTCCGAGAAGTCCGAAGATCCTTCCGCGTCCAATGGAGAAAGTAATATCTTGTGCCGCCGTGAAGTCACCGAACCGCCTTGTCAGATGATCGGCCTCGACAGTCGCCGCGCCGTCGTCGGGAATGACGCTCATCTCCTTGGCGAGTGTCGAATCGCCCCCCGGCGCACCACCGAGGATGTCGACGAAGGCGTCCTCAAATCGCGGCTCAACGGGAACCGCCGTCGCGTTGGTTCCTGCCTGCAATTCGTCCCGGTTAGGAATACGTGCCTCGTTTCGTAGCGTGAGACGGATATTTCTGCCTTGAATCACTCCATCGAGCACGCCATCCTGGCAGAGCATGTGGCTCAGCACTTGGCGGAGCCTGTGGCTAATATGCTGAATCTGGAAGGTCCTCCCCCGGACGCGATCGGTGAGGCCTCGGGGTGTTCCCGCATACAGGAGTTTCCCAGAGTTCACCAACAGCACGTCGTCGCATCGTTCTGCCTCGTCCAAATAGGCCGTGCTCCAGACGACTCCCATGTTCTCGTTCACGAGTTCATGCACCATGCGCCAAAGCTCGCGGCGCGAAATCGGATCGACGCCCACCCCGGGTTCGTCCAGGAGGAGTAGCCGCGGCTTGGCAAGAAGCGTACAGGCCAACCCCAGCTTCTGCTTCATGCCGCCAGACAGTCTGCCTGCCAGCCGCGATTGGAAGCGGGCCAAGTCCGTAAACGCCAATAGCCGCTCGAAGATCCGCTGACGTTCCTCGCCCACGACGCCGCGCAGGTCGGCATGCAGGCATAGGTTCTCGATAACGGACAGATCTTCATAAAGACCGAAACGTTGCGGCATGTAGCCGATCTGCGAGTGAATGACGTTGGCCTCGGAAACAGGATTACATCCGCACACGCTGAGTTCGCCCTGATCTGGCACCAACAGCCCAGCCATAATGCGCAGCAACGTCGTTTTCCCCGCGCCGTCAGGCCCCACCAACCCTGTCACCTGGCCTGCCAAAACACGAGCGGTCACGTCCATCAGGGCGGGCTCACTCGCGCCACGAAACCGCTTGGTAATCCCGTGGAGTTCGGCCAGTAGTCTGGCAGCCATTGGGTGCCTACCCACCGCTATTGCGGGAAAAAAGCCCGATCCAGGTGAAATGTCTCTTCCATTCTCTCCTTGAACGTCCGCGGCCTCTTTCCGGGGAGCTCGACCAAGACGGTGACTGGCATCCCCTGACGAAGGCCGCCGTCGGGATCGTCAACGACGACCCTGAGCCGATAGACCAAGGCGGTTCGGAGTTCGCGGGTCTCGACCGTCTTGGGCGTGAACTCGGCGGTCGGTGAGACGAACCCAATCCGTCCAGGGTACTCGCGTCCCGCGACCGCATCGGTCGTCACTGCGACCATCATCCCCGGTTGGATAAGTCCCAAGTCGGGCTCGCTGACGTAGGTACGCACCCAGACTGGGGATACGAGGGTCAGACTAAACACGGTTTCACCAGGGCTGACGACGGCGCCTTTCTCACGAGTCCTTGTGAGAACCACCGCGTCGCTGAGTGCCAGGAGGCGGCTGTCATCCACGGCTCGCTCGGCGGCGACCACCTGGGCTTGCGTAGCGTCAAGGAATGCCCGCGCCGCCGCAATATCCTCGAGTCGCGAACCTGCCTCGAAGAGTCTCCGGGATGCGGTCGCGAACCGGAGTCTGGCCTTGGCCTCTAATGCGGCCGACTTGCGAAGACCAAGCTCCTCGGCCGACATCGCGCCTTTGGGTTGGAGTATCTCGGCTCTGCGCAAATCGTCTTCTACCTTTGACAGCGTTGCCTGCCGCTCGGCCTCCTGGGCCTGAGCCTGTTCGATTTCCTCCGGACGTGAACCATTTTCCAGTCGCTTGAGAGTTGCCGCTGCTTGGTCCCGCTGTGCCTTGGTGCGTTGGAGATCATCCTCGAAGTAGCGTTGGTCGAGAGTCGCCAGGACCTGTCCTGCCTCGACCTTGTCGCCTTCGTCCACGAGCAGGTCGGTGATTCGCCCTCCCACCTTGAACGACAGGTTGACTTGTCGGACATCAACGTTGCCTTGGAGACTTAGCTCGGCCGGAGCCTCAGTCGCGGTCTGATCCCACCGCCAGCCGGCAAACCCGACGACAGCACTCACCATCGCGAGAGGGACCAGAACTCGCTGCCACCGTGGCCGAGGTCTTGACTTCGGTCGCTCGAGCGGCTTTGGGGGTGAGCGTCTGCCACGGCCGCCCTGTTCGTTGCATTCCACGCAGGGTTCCGCGCAGGGCGCAGAATTTATCGCCGTCATTCGTTACCTCCGTGGACCCTCGGCGACTGCTTGGACCTTTCACCAGTGCTCTGATCCTGCACCTTTGTTACCATGACCTTGTGACCCGAACCCGGGCCGTTGAGTTCCGATGCGTCCGAGTCCGGGAGAATCTGTGAACTCGGCGCACGCTGAAGGACCTCGGCGCCAAACGACGGCCACTGTCCCGTGAACATCATCGCACAGACCGCCGGCAACAGAATACGACGTTGGACGTGATCGTGATGGCTCGGGTTGGTCCCCTCACTTCTGCGTTCGGACTTGTATTGATTGTCCATCGCCGCCATGCTCCGTTTGTCGTTTCATGCGGACCACCGCCGCTCAAAAAACCGCTTCAGGGCGAGTGCGGCAGCTTGGCCGGAATCCTTGGAAGCCTTTTCAGGTCGAGGCGGCAACTTGCCGATGACTGGCGATCCTTGATTCAGGCTTTCAGTTCGCCGTCGCGTCTTCGCTGACGAGGGATTATTGGAGCCCGCGGAGGCTTCGGGGCGCCATCTCTCTTCCATACGCAGGTCGCTGGCCTGCTCCAGTTCCACCTGAACAGTCTCTTCCCGTTTCAGCTGGTGAGTGTCGGGGGAGCTCAGCCGCTTCAGCCGCGCCAGTTCGTCCGCTTCATCGAGCCACTCCGCGACCGTGCTAGCATCTCCAGGCCCGGACGTGTGGTCATGGCCCCTCGTCCCCTGTGTGGTCTCAGTGACGGCGGCGAGCGGTGGGCGGCTCCCACCAGCCACCGCGTCGTCGATGTGGATCTCGAAGACCAGCAGACCGATTTGCAGCCTGTCCCCGCACTGCAATTCACAGTCCTCCGCAACCTGTCGACCGTTGACGAACGTCCCGTTGCGGCTATTGAGATCTCGCACGAAAACCTTGCCAGCCCGAACAGACACTAGGCAGTGGTGCCGGCTGATCGCTTCGCTCTTTGGTTGCAGGTCGCAATCCTGGCTGCGGCCAATGCGGAATTGCAGACCTGGAATCCTCAACACCATGCCCGCTTTAAGGCCCTGCAAAACCCTTAGTTTGACATTCATAGACAGCGCCTCACGTTAATGGCTGCTGTTCGATCGCCTCTGGACGCGGATCAGTTTCCAGTCGCTTGTGGTTTGCCGCCGCTTGGTCCCGCTGCACAGGACTCAGCAGTCGTCCCGATCCTCACCACCCCGTAGGTCAAAAAAGGTGAAACTAAACGGTTTAGTATCATCTAGGCATATTATCGTCATGCTGAGCAGCAGTCAATACAAACCGAACCGTTTAGTTCAGAAGATCCGGTCTGGGGCAAGGACGCGGAACTCTCTCCAAGCGTCGACAGCCGTACCAACGTGCGTGCAGCCGGACGAGACAAGCCGCGGGCGACGCTTTGGCTCTGTCATTCAGGACTCGTTCGGCGGCGAACACCTGGGCTGGCGTAGTGTCAAGTAATTCCAGCGCGGCTGCGATAAGCGAGGCTCGCGGCCGACCTGTTCGTGGATTTCAAGGAGGTTTCTGCGAAGAGCACAGAGTTGATTGCCGTCATTCGGCACCCCCATGTTCCCAAGACAAATGGACTAAACGGTTTAGGTTTGATCTTCCATCATGTCGGCGATTCTTGCTATAGTCAATAGAAATAGAACCGTTCAGTTCAGTCAGTACAGGCCAGGGGTAAAGAAGTGAAAGTTCCTCCAAACATCGACCGCCCTAAAGCTCGCCAAGTTCTCGCCGGGGCGAAAGCCGCGTTTCTGGAACTCGGCTACGAGGGTACCAGTGTCGATGAACTAGCTCGCCGAGCGGGCATTTCCAAGGCCACTCTGTATAGTCACTTTGTGGACAAGGAGGCGGTCTTTCGGGCGTTTATCAACGCCGAATGCCAGGAGCAGGTGGCGCGGATGTTCACGATCGAGCCTTCGGGCGAGACGCCGGCCGAAGTGCTGCTCCGTGTCGCCAGCAGCTACATCGAATGCCTAGTCTCTCCATTTGCCATGGATTTCTTCCGCCTCGTTGTCGCCGAATGTCAGCGATTCTCGGATATCGGGCGGGAGTTCTTTGACTCCGGACCGGACATTGCGATCCGCCGTCTCGCACAATTCCTGACGGCCGCCGACGCGCGCGGCGAGCTACACGTTGCGAACCCGGAACTTGCCGCCCACCAGTTTACGTCGCTTTGCAAGGCAGAATTGTTCTACAAGAGACTGCTGGGTGTGAAATCGATCGCATCGCCGTCCGAGATTCAACGGGCCGCCAAGGAAGCCGTGGCGACGTTTCTCAAAGCCTACGGGCGTTGACAACTGCCCCCGTGTGCTTGAGACGGGCAGTGTCGCGGGCAAGCGATTGGCCGGGATGCCGGTGCTTCTGAATCCGCTGTTGCCGGTGGGCCGGATTCAATCTCGCATTTGGAGCGGGATCGCGCCATCGGGTGAAGGGAAGATTGCCCCCACCGCGGTTCGGAGCGGCTAACAGCGCGCATCGGTCCGACACACCGACGCAGCTGACGCCTTCAGTCGGGCCAAGTAAGCAACTCTTGACATGGCCCGTCGACGAAATGAGCGGTTTCGTTTGTCGGACGCCCGCTTTCCGGCCTCCACCGAAGAGCGAGTCGGTGGGGCCACGACTGGCACCAAACGATTTTGGGAATGAGATGCGTTAACTTTGACATTTTACGGTTTCCCCGCCCCCACCGACCCCGCGTCGGTGGAGAGATGACTGACAGCTACATGGCTTTCGGCGTCTTTCTGCCTCCGCTTCCCGCCTCCGGCCCCGCCCGACCGCCGCGT
>JAPLNJ010000592.1 GCA_026692885.1 Planctomycetota bacterium
CTGGCGATTTCCTGTTCGGCGTTGGCCGAGCCGCCGACGTTCATGCCCATGTTCGACTGCCCGGAGCACAGCCACACATCGCCGACGAGCACGTCGGTGGTTCTGGATTTGAGATGGTGGATCTGCGATTGAACAACCAACTCACGCGGCTCGGCGCTGGCCTTGAGCGGATCGAGTCTCACCGTCCATTTCCCGTCCGCAGCCGCCTTCGCCGTCTTCTTCTGACCGGCAAACTCAACGGTGACTTCCTCGCCCGGTTTCGCCCAGCCCCAGACCGGCACCGGTCGGTCGCGTTGCAGCACCATGTGGTCGCCGAAGAGTGCTGCCAGTTTCAGTTCGGCCGCGTGACACTCGGCGAGCGGTACCAGCAGCAAGATGGTCAGTAGCGCGAGCATCTGCTTCATAACTGTTCCTTTCTCGGTCAGTTCATCATTTTGCTGGCAACCTTCCAACAAGGCGGCTCATACGATCCGTTGCCGCGATCTCCTGGCCATCTGGACATTCAAAGAGTGGCACGTTGCGCCTGAGAAACTCGACCGCCGCGGCGTTGGGGATCGCATTCGTAATATCTTCGTGGTCGATCGCGTTGAACCGGTCAACGCAAGCCTTGAGTTTGTCGTCGCTCAGTACGAACGGTTCCGCGGCGCGCCCGGCCGCCGGCACCAGCAGCAGGGCGGCTAGCCATGTCCGCATACGTCTCAAGTTGGGTTTCACGGGTTGTCCTTTCTCGGGTTGGCTCCCCGTTTTTTCTAGCGGTTGTCTCCTGCTCTCACTTTTCGATTCCGTTGCCGTTGTCGAGATCGCCGCCCATCGCCATAGATTCGGTCCAGCCGCCCTTCGGCATGGATGCTCCGAACCGCTCCTGCGTGAACTTCACGTGCTCGCTGAACGAATACACCTGGCTTTTCCACCACGGCACATAGCCAAACTCCGGTTGGAGAATGTGAACCTCGACGCACATTCCCGCCGTCTCGTCCACGGCACCCTCAATCATCTGCGGGCCAAACGGCGGCATCAAGCCATCTGCCGGCGGCGGCGTTTCCAGTTCGAGCGGCTTGCCCTGGTGGTAGGGACTGACGCAGACCAACGTATGCGTCGTGTCGTCGCTGTAGAGCACGCGAACCGGCGATTTCGAGACCGCGGGGTTCGTGTCCGCAGGCAACGCGGCCGGCGGCACCAACAACAGCGACGCGAGGATACCGAGGGCGTGTTAGGTGCGACCATGTGCGGTTGCTCATTTCAGCGTTTGGGAACAGACTTTGTTCTTTGTGAAACGCCTGCGAAACTCATATTCGCGGAGCGATTGATGAAACCAGGCATGTCGGCTTCGGGCAGTTCGGCCATGTACCGCGAGCCCTGGCAGATGGCCTGCAGCAGGGCCTGATAGTCGGGGTCCTGAGTGTCGCGGAACAACTCGACCTTGCGGCCCGCGGCCAGCGCCGCTTGCATGACGCGGTAGTCGTCCTGAAGCGAGGCCCAGCGGTCGATGAACCAACTGCGGCGCTCGGTCCAGCGCGGGGTGAGCAACTTGCCGAAGTCCTTCTCCGTCAAGCCTCGGCCACCGGCGGACGGGGCGAGGTGGGCGGTCAGCGCCGGACTCCACTCCGGCCGGCTCAGGTCGATCCAGCTCCACTTGCCACCCCACTCGTATCGGGCGTGCAGATGGATCGGGCCGTGGCATGCTTCGCAACGTCGCTGGTAAACCGGCACGAACCCTTGGGCATACCAGGCCGCGATCTTTTGGGGTTCGCGATTGTCGCCCCAGCGGTCGCGGTCCCCGCGCGAGCCGGGCCGGGCGCTGTAGGACGTCGTGTAGTAGGGCGCCATCGCGTCGATCCACTCGTACAGCAGCCGCATTTCCGCCGCCGAGACCTCTGACTCGCAGTGCGATCGTTCAAAGTAGCTCGGCAGCCGGCTGGCAAGCGAACCGGTACTCAGTGGCCTATGCGCTGTATAGGTCCCCGGAAACATGTTGTTGACTTGCACCAGCGGCCGGTTGTCAGCCAGCCCCAGGTAGCGATCGGTGGAGACCTGCACCGACTGACTTCGCACGATCAGGTTGTCATAGGACATGTTGAAGAACCGCGTGTAGCCGCCGCTGAGCAGGAGGCCGCCGTCCGGTTTCATGCCGCTGTGGCAGCGGACGCAATGCCGGTCTAGGATCGGCTGAACGACCCGCACGTAGTCGATCACGCCAGCGTTGCCCCACTCGGGCCACTGCAGTGGACTGACGGCGCGGCGGAGCGCCAGCGCAGGCCCCCGGTTCGCCTTTGCTGTATCACGGCTTTCATGACAGCCGATGCACCCCTGAACCTCGCCCGGCATGAGCTGCGTCGCGGAGGTCATGCGTTGCAGTTCCCGGCCCTCGGCATCGCACACCTGGAAATACAGTTCCTTTCCCGCCGGCGCCTCGAACCAGACCGAGCCGTCCTCTTCGACGGGCGCGTAGCCCCAGCAGCGTTTCGCATAGTAGGTGGTCCCGCCGCTCATCAGCGGTCCCTGGTCGTAGACGCGATACCACGTCGTGTTCACGGTCTTGGGAAGCTGTTCCATGATGCGGATCGACTTGACGCGGCCGCGCGCCACTTCCGGCTCCAAACCTCGGTAGACATCGGTTACGAAAAATCGGCCGGTCGCCGCGCGTTCCGATTCCGGTTGCCCCGGCGGCGCAGCGGGGACCTCTACGAAGCGGACGCTTTCGGACGTTTCGGCGGGAAGGTGCGCGGGCAGCGGCCGGGCGCGGACCGGCTGGGGGTAGAAGCAACTGGTCGCCGGGTCATCGTAGACCAGCACGCGGTTGTCCATTTCGTCCAACAGGAACAGCCGGAACCGCTGCACGCCCCCGCCGCCGTAGGAGACCAGGAACTGACTTTCATTGACCGGGCACGGATCACGGTAGGCCCAGAACCAATTCAGGTCTTCGATCACCGGGAACTCCTCGGTGATCCAGCGGAAACCCTCGTCACGCGGAGCCTCGAGGCCAAATCGCCGCGAAACGATCCCGATCGCCCCGTACGGCGTCCCATGATGCGGCGCGAGCGTGCAGACGACCGCGTCACGTCCCGGAATCTCCCGCGCTTGCCAAAAGGTCGCCGGATCGACGATCGTATTGCCGAAGTACAGACCGAACTGACGCCCGTCGGGGTACAGGGTCCACAGCGATTGACGCCAGCCCAAGTCGGAGTCGACGTATTCCCAGCGGGTGAAGAGCAAGCGCCCATCGCTCATCAGGCTCAAGCCAAAATCCGTCAGCGTGTTGGTGCTGAGATCCCGCGCGCCACTGCCATCGCGGTTCATGACGTGGACGTGCATCGAAGGGCCGGACTGGCAGACGGTGTGTGACCGGGGCGTACGGCTCGATAGGAACGCCAACCGTCCGTCCGGCAACGGCACGGGACACACGTTGTAGAAGTCGCCGTCGGTGATCTGCTTAAGGTTCTGGCCGTCGATGTCCATTTCGTAGATTTGCCAGTACTGCTGGCCTTCGCGACGCATGGAGAAGAACACGGTCTGCGCATCGTAGGACAGGGTGAGGTCGAAGATGATCGCCTTCGAGTCCTCGAACAGCACCTTCGCCGGGCGTTCCGGCGCTCGGCGCGGGTCTCCGACCCCGCCGGAACCGCCGACCGCAGGTCTCCGAGAGTCCAGGAGACCTGCGGTCGGCTCCGTGGCTCGGTCAGGAGACCGGCCACAGCGCTCGTCGGGAGACTGACCACAGCGTTCTGGGTCATCGGGCTGCCCCGGGTGAATTATGCGGATGCTGCATCCCCAGTGGCCGCCCCGCGGCTGGCTGTTCCACACGTAGTTCGGCACGGCGTTGCTCTCCAGAGGCGCGCCGGTGAAGAAGATGATCGGCGGAAGCTGGCGCACCTGAGCCGTCAGGCAGGCGTCCATGTCCGCCGCTAGCCGCTGCAAGCCGCCCAAGAATTCTGTGAACTCCCCGGGCTGACGCGGGTCGTAACGGAACTCGTCGGCTTGGGCCAGCGCGGCGGTGGCGCGCGACTTGAGTTCGCCCAGTTGCGCGAAGTAGGCCAGCGTGTTCGACTGCGGACGCCAGAGCTGGCGTTCGCGCTGGACCATCGCCGAGGGCGGCGGCCGGTCGCGCAGGGCCCGCAGTCGCGTTGCCACGGCATCCACCTCGCGGGAGGCCAAGTAGAGTTGTTCCACGGCCTTCACTCCGGCTTCGTCGTTCGCTGCCGCCGCCAGCCGCGTCGCTTGCTCCTGCCAGGCTTTCCCGCCGCGGACGGCCAGCGCATACCGCCAAGCCCTCTGTGACAACGGCGTCTGGCCGCTTTCCACGCCGGCGAAGAAACCAAGCACCGCCACCGCAGTGCTGCCTCCAGGATGACTTGGCCGGCCCAGGTTGGTGACCGTCAAGCGATGCGGACCCGGCGTGAGGCCGCGGGCCACTACGAGCCGCGCGTTACGGCTGGTATCGATCACGGAGTTTCCCTCGCCGTCCTGCGTGATCGGGCCGCTGGGTTCCACCGGTCGGCCATCCACCGTGACGGCGGCCAAGCCGAAAAGCTGTTCCGCTTCCGCCGAGAGGAGCAGCGTACGTTCCAGCCGGCCCTCCTTGTGGAGCAAGGTAATGCTGTCGCCGACGAAATCGACCGTCGCTTCGTCACCTGCCTGATCCGCCCGCCGCGCAACGCCGCCGGGCGCACCGGCGATGGTGTACTGCCAGCGGCCGCGGAGCGCGACTTGCGGATCGTCGTACCGGTAGAAACGACTCGGCCGCTCGTCGCTGAAGATGCCGTCCTCGCGGACCCAAGCGATCGGCTGCGCCGCCGCCGGGAAGTCGCGGACCAGTTGCTCCCAGAGCGGCGTCATCGAGTCGGGCGTCGCGGTATGCGGCTGCAGCGAGAAATAGAATGCCGCGTCCAGCAGCCCGTTGCTGATCTTGATCGTCAGCCGGTTCTCGCCCGCCTGCAAATCCAACTCCACCGTCTCCTGGTCCGGGGCACACCAGTGGGCGGTCAGGTGGGATAGCACCGACTTGCCATTCAGCCAGACCGTGATCGCGTCGTCGCTGCCCAGGTACACCTTGACCCGGCGGGCCGTCGGAACAGTGAGCGTCCGCGTCACATAGTAGGCAGCGAACTCGACGGTGCCGATGCGATTCACGGTGCCGTCTTTCCACAGCGGCTGCGCAGCCCAGCGCAGCTTGCCGCCGTCCAGTGGCTTGGTCAGATCGAACGGCTCAGTCTCCGGCGCGAACCGCGTGGCGAAGACCTTGCCCAGATCGCGGTTGTCGGGAATCGCAAAGGGCCCCACCCACGACCAGTCCGAGAGCTTCACATCGCGCGCCGCAGCGCCCTGCCGCCGCGCCTCGAGCGACGCTTGCAGCGTGTCCTGCCAATTGTCCCGTCTTACATACCAATCGAGTCCCGCGGCCCAGGTGACGGCCGGCGCGGCCAGCAGCAACCACACGACAGCGCCGACGATCCTCCTGCGGGTGTCTCCCTCGCCCCGGTACTCCGGGGAGAGGGTCGGGGTGAGGGGTGACTGCCCATCGTCTGATCCACCAGTCCGTTTGACGAACCTCGGCACCATGATCCGACCTTTCGCATCGTGAAGCGGGTTTCAGTTCATTCCAGCGGCGCTCCCAAACTGCGCGAGATCACCTGCGCGGTCGCCTGCAGCCGCGGGCCGAGGTCGTCGACCAACTGCCTGAGGTTGTAGTGCAGCGTCAGGACCGAGACGTTCAGCGCCGCCACCACCTGTTGGGCATGATTGAAGATCGGTACGGCGTAACACAGGCCGCCCGCCGCGTATTCCTGGTTGTCCAGCGCGTAGCCCTGGCGGTGAACGCGTGCCAGCTCCTCGCGGAGTTGCTCGGGATCGCGCACCGTCTTGTCCGTCACGGCCGGCAGTTTCCCGCGTAGCAGGGGGCGCCGGATTTCTTCGTCGGCGCAGGCCAGGAGCACCTTGCCCGGCGCCGAAGCGTGCAGATAGTAACGGGCGCCGACGCGGCCGGCGATCGCCACCTCGCGCGTGCCGCTGTGGTGCAACACATACATCAGCCGGTCGCGATCCAAGACGGCCACGCCCACACTCTCGCCAGTTTCCATCCAGAGCTGTTCCAGCGGGCCGCTCGCCGCGCGGACCAAGTCCATCTGCTGGAGCACCTTGCTGGCGTGGTGGAACGGGACGAGGCTCATCCGATACTTGGGCCCCTCGCCGTCCTGCACGACCCAGCCGGCGGTCAATAAAGTCCGCAGCAAGCGGAAGACCATCGGCTTGTTCATGCCCAACTGCTGACTGAGTTCCGACACGCCCAACGGCTGCCGCGCCGCGCACAGCAGTTCGATCAGCCGCAGGCCCTTGCTGAACCCCGGCACTTGGTAACCGCCTCCGGCCTGACCGCCGTTTGTAGCCATTCGATGCCTCGTTTCATTTGGGTAACGTCTATTCATATAGAAAACAGCTGCGCCGATCAAGGGCTGTAAGAACCGTAGCCGAAAAACGCCGCGGCCACGCGTCCGATGGGCGGCTCGTGAGTTCACACGCACCGTGGTTCGCCGAGCGTGCGTTCTCTTCACCGTCTCAAGGTGAAAGGCGGCGACGCGACGGCTAATGCCCCGCCGACCCTTGCGTGGGTGCGGGACCGCAGACCACCACATCGGCCAAACGTGCCGCGGGCGCGCATTCCCAATGGAGGAGCTTGCCGTCCTTGACGGTCCCGGTCAGCACCGTGCCGCCTTCCAGGTGCAGCTTGAAATCAGCGTCCCATTCGGCGGGCCAGGCGGGCAGGAGATAGATCGTGCCGCGGCCCTCCTGAACCAGCATCCGCTGCAGGGCGATCGCGCCGGACCCGAAATGGTCGAAATCGGGCGTGCCGTCGGCATAGTCGTTGCCGTAGAGCGGGAAACGCAGATTGGTGGTGGCGTAGCGGAAGCGGCGGATCAGGCCCTTGGCAGCCTCTGCGGCATTGCCCGCCAGCGCCCAGCCGATCTGATCCTGCGTCCAGCACATCCCGCCAAAGGTCTCCTGGCAGGTGCGATGTTGCATCGTCCACCCCACGATTTCCTTGGTGCCCAAGGCGAACCCATAGCAGCGGAACGGAAAGACCGGATAGAGCTCGGCATTCTCGCCGTTGTGCTGTTTCTCCCAATGCGCGGCCGGCGCCAAGGCTTGGCGTCTCTCGATCGTGTGCAGCGGCACCTCCGGCATTTCCGTCTGCAATCGCTTCCAGTTTGACTGGTCCTCCGCCGTGCCCGCCTTCATCGCCAGCAACTGGTCCAGGCAGAAGCACAATCCGGCCACATCCGGCGCGGAGTTGACGGTGACCCACCACGTCTCCAAGGCTTGCGAAGGATCGAGGAGCAACTTGCCGTCCGCGCCCCGCGGGTAGTGCTGATCGTAGAACAGGATGATCTCGCGGGCGAAGGGCACCAGCCGTTCGTCGCGAAACTTCGTGTCGCCCGTGTAGTTGACATAGTCGGTCATGACGGCCGTCATCTCCAGGCCGCTGGTGAAGTAGTAGTCGAAGTAGTTGCCGTCGTGCTTCTCGCCGGGCTTGGTTTTCGGCGGCGGCGTCCAACCGTCGGTGCCGGTCACCGGGCACATGTTCTCGCGGTAATAGGCGCCGCCATGGCCAAAGTACTTCCGACAAATCAGCTTGCGCATCTCCAAGAGATTCCAGAAATGGTCGAAAAAGGGCTGCATCAGGTCGAAGTCGCCGCTCATCAGCAGCGGCCAGTAGAGCAATCGCTGGTTCTGGCTGGTGAAGAACGGGGCCCATTCGCGGTGGTTCTCACCGGAAATCCAGGAACCATCCGGCAGTTGACTGGCGGTCGGGTAGAGCTTCTTTGCATCTCCGTATTTCTCGACGACGGAGGCAACCCGCTCGGGTCGCAGGCGTTGCTGCTGGGTAAACAGACCGCCATTGAACCGGGTCTGGAACCGACCCCGGCTCTGCGCGCCCATGAAGAAGCGGAACACGTTGTAGCTTTGGGCCACCAGGGCGGCGCCGTCGGCTTCGCCGCGGAAGCCTTTGGCGTTGCACTCGCCGTTCAGTCGCTCACGCTGGTCGGCCGGCACGGTGCGGTCCGAGGCGATGATCCAACCCCGATCCCAGAAGTCCCGCCACCACCGGCAGTGCTGTTCCCAGTCCTTTTCCAGCTCGACCGGCCTGGCCGCCAGTTCCTCCATGCCCTGGACCCAGGCGTTGATGTCGGGCGTCTGCTTCGTGTAGGCGTGGATGTGTAGATCAAACTTGCGCCCCTGTCCGGCAAGCACGCCGTTGCTGACCGTCAGCCCGGGGCTTTCCGCCAGATTTCCGAAGGTGTTGAAGCGCCACAAGTCCGGGAGGATCTTCTCCGGGTCTTCGATGGTCCAGGCCTTGCGGGAGTTGTCTTCCAGGGCTCCGCGATAGTGACTCTTGTCGCCCACGGCAAAGTACCAAAGCAGGCTGTTGCCGCGTGTCAAGCCACGATAGGGCGTCGGATCGAGACCGCGCCATTGGGTGCAGCCTTGAAAGGACTCCCATTGGGCGGCAACGGAGATGTCCCGCGGCGAGTCGATCTCCGCATGGTAGATCGGCCGGTTGGCGTCGGCCCAGATCCGCAGCTTCATGCCGTCGGCGTCGATGCGAATGGAAGCGGTTGGCAGATCGAGCGTCTGGCAGAACGCTTTGCCCGCCACGAACGGATTCGGGTTGAGCGAGACGCGCAGCCGGCCGGTCTTATAGAGATTGCCGCTGTAGCTGAAAGCGTCCTCTTTGGACAGCAGCAAGTAAAGATCGCCGTTTTCGATCGCATACACACCCGCGCCGATCGAGCCGTTGCCGATCGGCATCACACCCGACGCGTCCTTGGACGGGCTCGTCCAAACCACGTTGTACCGTGCCATGCGCTGGGCCGCCTGCTCATCCGTTTGAGGCTGGGCCGACGACTCAGCACCGAATCGCGCACCAAGCAGACCGATCAGGATCAGGCTCCATGTTCTTGGCATGCTCATTCCGTTTTCACCTTCCTGTTGTCCGGTTTGTTCAACGGTTTGACTTGGGCAAAGAGCCACTCGAGCACCTCCGGGTTGTTCCAGACTCCGTCCAGCAAAGCCAGCTCGTTTGGTGGGTATTCCGTGTATTTGGCCACCTTCGAACCAGCCGCCCTGAGCGCCTCGATCATGTCGCGCGAGCTAGCCACAGGCGCGACCGGGTCGTGCGTCCCGTGAAAGACCCACACCGGCAGGTCCTTCAAGGCCGCGGCGTGCGTGGGCGAACCAACGCCGCCGACCGGGAGAGCCGCCGCAAACAGATCCCGATGCCGAAGCGCAAGCTCCCACGCGGCACTGGCAGCCTGGCCCTGGCCGGTCACATAGACGTTCCGGAGTTGGACCGGGTAGTCCTGAAGCACTTTCCGGATGATGCCGGCCACCTTATCAGCGTTAGGCTTTCCGTTGCTCCCTTGCCCAGCCTGCGGGCAGTTCACAGACAGCAGCAACATTGGGTATTTGTGCTGAATCGCTGTCTTCTGAAGTTCGGCATAGGCCGGATTTCCCTCCCCCTCCAGACAGACAACCAGCGGGAACTTCACGCCTCTCTTGATCGCAGGCTCCAGGATTTCGTAAGCGATTCCTTCGAATTCGCCTTGGATGGCACCGCTATACTCCGGATTCGGCTGCGGCAGGACGGCACCGGTTTCTTTCAGGTACTCGTCCATGAGCGTCTCCAATTTCGCCACTAGTTCTGGCTTTCGTCGGCTGTAATCAAGCGTCTCGCCGGGATCGTCTCTTAGGTGGTACAACTCGCATCGGTGTTTCTGGCCCGGTCCGTCGTAGTAAAAGCGGATGAGCTTCCAGCCATCCCACACCACCGTAGTAGCGGGCGCGCCGCCCTTTGACCAGCCGCCGCCGTAGTGCGGATAATGCGTGAAAATGGGACGGTCCTCCATCGCCTTACCGGCCAGAGCCGGGGCGACACTGCGGCCATCGAACTTCGGCAGATCCTTCAACGAGCAGATCTCCGCCAGCGTGGGGAACAGATCCCGGGTATTGATCGCCAGGTCACACCGGCTGCCTGGCTCGGTGACTCCCGGCCAAATGACAAAGCCAGGAACCCGCACCCCGCCTTCATAGATGTCGCCCTTGCCGCCGCGCAGCGGCGAGTTGTCCGTGATCGGGATGGGACTTCCCCAGTTGACGCCACCATTGTCGGAATAGAACAGAATCACGGTCTTGTCCGCCAAGCCCGCCTCCTCCACGGCCTTCCAGACTTTGCCGATGGCATCATCGGTGTGCTTGATCATGCCGGCGTACGTCGGGTTGCGCTGGCCGGCTTTCGGGTCGGCCTTGGTCTGAAAGTAGTCAATGAGTTCTTTTCGGGCCTGAAAGGGAATATGCACGCCGTAGGTCCAGAAGTTCATGTAGAACGGGCGGTCCTTGTTCTGCTGGATGAACTTGATGGCGTGTTCGGCCAGGCAGTCGTCAATCTGGCGGCCCTTGTTCTGCGGCCCGTTCTCGCCCGCCCAGTCGCGCCAGGGCCCGAAATGGCCCGGAGCCAGCGGGCCAGGGGTGTTGACGTGCGGCACATCGGCATCAAAGCCATGCTCGAGCGGCGAGTAAGGCTCCGGCCCGACATGCCACTTGCCGAAATGGCCGGTACGATAACCGTTGGCTTTGAAAACCTTGCCGATCGACAGATACTCCGTGGACAGGCGGGAGGTGCTCACGACCTGCAGCGCCCGCTGATTGGGCGGGGCCTTCATGCCGCCGGGCAGATTTACCCAGTTGGTCCTTAGTTCCTCCGCGCTGTAGATCCTGGGCTGCACATGAGCCTTGAGGACCTCCAATTTGTCGCCACCGGTGGGCAGGGTAAAACCGAGGCGCGCCGGGTCCAAGCCAGTCAGGATGCTCGCACGCGACGGCGAGCAGATGGGTGCCGCATAGGCCCGGATGAAGACCATTCCCCGCGCCGCGAGCCGGTCGATGTTCGGGCTCTCGTAGAACTTGCTGCCCGTATAGCCCAGGTCGTTCCAGCCCAGGTCATCCATGAGGAGAACAATGACGTTGGGTCGCTCCACGCCGGCGCTTTCTGCGTTCGGCGAGCCACAGGTCGCCACCACGGCAACCAGCCAAACCAGAATTCTGCCGGTAGGCATGATTAGGTTCCCTTTGCTTTGGAGTTCTTGGCATTCCCGCCGAACCCTGCTTCCGTTGCGGTGGTGACAGGAGTCCCGACCACCACATTCGCCTTGCGATTCGCCGTGCAGTCCCACGTGAGCAGCTTGCCGTCCTTGACGGTTCCGGTCAGCACGGCGCCGCCTTCCAGATGCAGCTTGAAGTCCACATCCCACTCGGCGGGCCAGGCCGGCAGCAGAAAGATCTTGCCCTGGCCTTCCTGCACGAGCATCCGTTGCAGCGCGATCGCGCCGCAGCCGAAGTGATCCAAATCGGGGATGCCGTCCGTGGTTTCGTTGCCGTAGACCGGGAACCGCAGGGCGGTTGTGGCCCAGCGGAAACGACGGATCAAACCAGCGGCAGTCTCCCGGGTGTTGCCCGCCATGACCCATCCAAGCTGATCATGGGTCCAGCATTTTCCGCCGAAGGTGTCCTTGTTGATGCGATTCTGCATCGTCCAGTCCACCACATCGCCCGTTCCCAGCGCGAAACCGTAACAGCGGAACGGGAAGGCGGGATAGATCTCCGGGATCTCGCCATTGTGTTTCTGCTTTTCGATGATTTGTTCTGCGGCCAAAATGAGTTGCCGGCCCGCGACCGTTTGCAGCGGCACTTCGGGTATTTCAGCCCGGAAGCGATTCCAGTTCTTCCGGTCTTCGTCCGTGCCGGCCTTTATGGCCAGCAACTGATCGAGGCAGAATCGCAGCCCCGCCACGTCGGTGGCCGGGTTGACCGTGACCCACCAGGTCTCCAGGGCCTGGGATGGTTCCAGCCGCAGTTTGCCGTTGGGATCGCGCGGATAATGCAAATCGAAGAACCGCAGGATTTCCTGGGCGAACGGGACGAGCCGCTGGTCGCGGAACTGCATGTCGCCGGTGTGGTTGACGTAGTCGGCCATCATCGCCAGCGCCTCCAGGCCGCTGGTGTGATGGAACATGAGATGATTGCCCGTGTACTTCTCGCCCGCCTTGATTCTCAGCGGCGGCTCCCAGTCTTCTGTGCCGGTAATGGGGGTGACGTTCTCGCGGTAGAAAGCACCCGCGTGCCCGTAGTGCTTCAGGGTGATCGCCTTGCGCAACTCCAGGACATTCCAGTAGTAGTCGAAGAATGGCTTCATCAGGTCGAAGTCGCCGCTCATCAACAGCGGCCAGTAGAGCAGCCGCTCGTTCTGCGCGGTGAAGCGGCGCCCCCACGCCCGATAATCCTCGCCGGTCAGCCAGGAGCCGTCGGCTTGCTGGATCGCAAAGGGGTAGTGCTTCTTGAATTCCTCCATACCGTGCTGCTTGAGAAACCGATCATTCAGGCGATACTGCTGGGTGAACAGCCCGCCGTTGAATTTCACTGGTAGCCGGCCGCGTCCCTGCGCGGCCATGTAGAAGCGAAACATGTTGTAGCTTTGGGCCACCAGCGCGGCGCCGTCGGTCTCCTCGCGCATTCCCGACGGGCCGACTTCGCCGTTGAATCGCTCGCGCTGCTCCGCCGGCAAGGTCCGGTCGGACGTGATGATCCACCCGCGGCTCCAGAAGTCTTGCCACCACCGGCAATGCTCTACCCAGTCCTTCTTCAGATCGACCGGCTGGCCCGCCAACTGCTCGATCGCCTTCACCCAGACCTCCGGCTCCGGTGTCTGCCGGGTCAGGGCGTGAATTTGCACATCGAACTGCTTTCCGGAGCAGGTCAGTTTGCCGTCCTTCACTTCCGGTTTGCGGCTGCTGCCCTCGGCCTTCAGTTCGACGAGGTTGCCGAACGTATTGTGCCGGTACGGGTCCGGAACGATCTCGGCAAAATTCTCAACCCGGTAGCCGCGGCCCATCATGTCGTCGCGATAGAAGGTCTTGTCGCCGACGGAGAAATACCACAGCAAATCGTGGTCGCGAGGAAGACGCACATCGGGCGTCTTGTCCAAGCCTTTCCACTGATTGTAGCGCTTCCAGAATTCGGGCTCAGCGCGGACGGTCAGTTCCTGCGGCGAGACAATCTCCACGTGATAGACGGGCCGATTCGCATCCGCCCAGATCTTGAACTTCACACCATCGGCCTCGATGCGAATCGAAGCCGTCGGCAAATCCAGCGTCTGGCGGAACGGTTTTCCTTGCTCAAAGGGATTGGGCTGGAGAGAGATTCGCAGCCGGCCGGTCTTGTAGATGTCGCCGCAGAAACTGAGTGCGTCGTTTTTCGCCAACAGCAGATACAGGTCGCCGTTCTCGATGGCATAGACACCAGCCGCGATATCGCCGTTGCCAATGGGCATGACGCCCGAGGCGTCGTTCGACGGCGTGGTCCACACCACGTTGTAGCGGCCCATGTGCTGGGCTGCCGCTTCGTCCGCGCGCAGCGGGACGATTCCGGAACACACTTCAGCGATCACGATTAGAATCAGTGTTTTGTTCACGGGGCAACCCCTTTCTCTGTCCTGGACTGTTTCTCCTTTGCGGCCCACGGAGCCGGACGGCCGTCGCGATACCGATCCAGGGCCTGCACAAGTAGCGTGCGTGCTGCTTGTGCTTCGGGACAAAGGCTGATGAGCGGGTGCTCTTCCAACGCGTCGTCGCGCATATCGTAGAACTGGCCGGTGCGATAAAGCTTGTACCGCTGGGTGCGAGCCCATTCCTGCGGTGCCTCGTTGACAGGGTACTTGGTGTACCAGCAATAGCACCATGGCCGAGGAGGGCCGGGCTCGCCGCGCAAATGAGGCAGGAAACTGCGTCCATCGACCTTGAGTTCCGCGGGCACTTCCGCCCCCGCCGCATCGCAGAGCGTGGGCAGGAAATCGCTAAAGTCGACCAGGTCCGTGGACACGCCCGGTTGGCGTATACCGGCCGGCCAGCAAACGACTAGCGGCACATGCGTGCCGGCATCGGTCATATTCCCCTTGCCCGCTCTGACCTTGCGATCGTGCAGCAGGGCCTCGCCCACCGGCGAGCCGTTGTCCCCGGTGAACAGGACCAACGTATTGTCCCGCAGGCCCAATTCGTCCAGCCTAGCCAAGAGCCGGCCGACATTCTTATCCATGTAAGCCACCATGTGGCCGAAGTATTTCGGGTCCCCTTTCTTGAACATGTCGGGCGTCCCTTTCGGCCCCTTCTTTTCGGGATTGTCACCGAAGCGCCATGGCTCCCGAACACGGGAATCCGGAGTCGGCAGGAACGGATCGTGCGGCAGGGACATCGTGTAATACAAAAAGAAGGGCCTGGCCTTGTTCAGCTCCAGGAAGCGGCACGCCAGATCGTTCACGACGTCCGGCCCATAATCCTCCTGGCGATAGTCCTTGGCCGTGCCGTTGATGACCACGGTAGGGTTCCAATAGTAGGAGTACCAGGAGCACAAGTAGGACTCGTCAAAGCCGAAATGCCGGGCCCGTTCGCACATCCGCGGCCCTTCGCCACCGAGTTGCCATTTACCGGCCATGCAGGTCACGTAGCCGGCTTTCTTCAGCAGGTGGGCGAACGTCGTCTGGCTTTGTTCCAGCAGCCCGAAGGTGACGTAATTCCGCACATTGTAGATGCCCGTCATGATCTGCACGCGCGAGGGCGTGCAAAGCGGCTGGGCGTAGCAGTGTTCGAAACGCATCCCCCGTTGCGCCATCTTGTCCAGCTCCGGGGTCTTATAGGTCTGTCCGCCATTGGCTCCGATACACTCGTAGCCCAGGTCATCTGCCAGGATCAGAATAATATTGGGTTTGGCCGTTCCTCCAGCAGCCAGAGCGATGTTCAGCGGACAGACCAAGACGGCCAGCATGACGGTCGGGATTGGTCGAAAGTTCTTCATCATTTGCCCTCCTCGCGCAACCACCGCACCGCGACGTCATTTTTCTGCGGCGTGCCGGGCGTGCTGCGGCCATCGGCGACCAACTTCGCCATCAGGGCCCGCAGTTCCGCGACCCGCTCGGGATATTGGACGGCTAGGTTCATCTGCTCGCCGACATCCATGGCCAGATTAAAAAGCTGAACCGGGGGCCTATCCCGCTTGTCGACCTCCAGGATGAGCTTCCAATCTCCGACGCGTATGGCATAGCCTCCCTGGCCGCTGTGATTGATCGAATTCGGACGGATCGGTTTGTCCACGCCCTTCAAGAGTGGCAAGAAGCTAAAACTGTCTTCGCCGGCGTTCTCTGGAAGACGCACGCCGAAGATGTCCGCCAGCGTGGCCATGATATCCGTCTGCTGCACGAGCTGATCGCACACCGTGCCGGGTTTCACGACCGCCGGCCAACGCACGATGAATGGTTCCCGGTGGCCGCCCTCGTAGGCCTCGGCCTTAAAACCGCGGAACGGGCCACTACCGTAATGCCCGCGCTTGATCAACTCCGCGACGCCATAGGGTGAGTACCCGTTGTCGCTGCAAAGGATGACCAGCGTGTTGCCGGCGAGGCCGCCTTGTTCGAGCGCGGCGAGCACCTCGCCGATGGCGGCATCGGTCTCCATCACCCAGTCGCAATACAGGCTGAGGCCGCTCTTCTTCCGCATGGGCTCGCTCACGGCCCAAGGCTGGTGCGGCGCGGGCAGAGCCAGATAAAGCAAGAACGGCTGCCGGGATTTGGCCGCCTCGGCCACGTAGTCGCAGGTGTGCTTGACCAGCCGCGGCATGGCCGCACCGAAATCCCAATCCTTCACGGCCGGTCCCTGGCATTCCCCGAGCATGGCAGCGGGAAGCATTTCGTCTGCCCGCAGGAACCGGGAGGGAACACCGACGGTATGATCGTCTTCGATGAAGCAATATGGCGGATAGCCCGGAGCATCGACGCCAAAATAGTGGTCAAAGCCGCCGGCGGTCGGACCGCCGGCGATCGGCTGCGAGAAGATCTTCCGCCAACCGGCCAGTTGGTCGGCGGTGGGCGTTGGCGGTTTGTAACCGGCGATCGGTTGCACGTCGTAGAAACCGGTGGCGGCCAACTGCTCAATGCTCGGCGTGGGCGCCGCGCCGGCCTGTTCGCATTCCCGCCTGATCTGCTCGAAGCTGGCCGTGCCCAGCAGTCGGTAGTCGTTCTTCTCGATCGGCCAGTTCCAGCCCAAGTGCCACTTGCCGATACAGGCCGTCCGATAGCCGTTCTGTTTCGCCAGCCCGGCAATCGTCAGCCGGCTCGGTGGGATCAACGGCGGTCCGCCAAACCCGCCGAAGACACCCCGCTGCAAGCGGCTGCGCCAGTCATAACGCCCGGTGAGCAGCGAGTACCGCGAGGGCGTGCAGGCCCCCGCCGCCGAATGCCCGTCGGTGAACCGCATCCCCTGCGCCGCCAGCCGGTCCATGTTCGGCGTCGGGATCTTTCCGCGCTGCGGGTTGTAGCATTGCACGTCGCCATAGCCGAGATCATCCGCGAGAATGATCAGGATGTTGGGCCGATCGAACCGCTGGCCTGCTTCGGCCGCGCACAGTGCGATCGGTGATAACCAACCAAGCACAGCGGCCAGGGTGGCGAGAGAACCACGCAATGTTCTTCTCATCGTTCCATCCATTCTTCGTCGCTGAATCTGTTGGAAAACTTCGCCGGAAAGTTCTGGACATCTCCGGGGCGAAACTCGTGCCGTTGGTCCCAGATGTCCCAGAAGCTGAGGTTCTTCAGCAGTACGTTTCGCGCGCCATCCCGGCGTGCTGTGGAGCCCTCGCCGAGTTCTTCGCCGGCTTGCCGGGCTTGGGCAATCATCCGCGCGATGCGTTCGGCTTGCGCGGGATCTTTCGCGAGGTTCTTCGTCTCCAGCGGGTCCTTCTTGATGTGGAACAGTTGCGTGTAGCGTACCCCGCTGTGGCAGACGTTGTAGAGCACGAGGTCGTATTCCTCGTCACGAAACGTGCGTATTTCCCGGCGGTAGGCGGTATACAAGGTCCGCCGGTGGATGCGTGCCGGATCGGCGATCGAGCCAGCGAAACTCTTGGCGTCCATCGTTGCCGGCACCGCCACGCCGGCCAGGTCGAGCATGGTCGGCAAGAGATCCGAAAGATAGACGTAGGTGTCGCGCTGCTGTCCTGTCGGAATGCCGGGGCCACGGATGATCAGTGGCACCCGGTTGTCGGTCTCGTAAAGACTCTGCTTGTGGATCAAGCCATGGTCCCAGAGCGAGAGGCCGTTGTCGGACGCAAACATGACGATCGTGTTCTTGGACAGCCCGGTCCGGTCCAACTCGTCCAAAATGCGCCCCACTTGTTTGTCGTAGCCGGTAACGACCGCGTAATAGGAGGCCAGCGCCGCGCGGCGTTTGTCCTCCGGCGCGTTGCTGAGAACAATCCCAGCCGTGCCGCCGCCAAAGCCACGGCAATTGGTGTCGCGCAAATTGAAGCCGGCAAAGTCGGCGTGACTGGCCGCCGCGTTGCGGGGCAGCGGCGGGGACTCGTCTCCCTGGTAGCGTGCCAGGTCTTCCGGATCGGGATTGAGCGGGTCGTGGGGCACCGAGATGGCGAAATTGATGTAGAACGGACGCTGCGTTCGTTCGGGTTCGCGCAGATAGGCGATGATCTTGTCGGGGCAGTAGTCCTTGTTCTTCGGCGAAAAAACTTCCGAGAAGAACTCGCAGCGGTCGGCGGTCCGACAGCCGGGGTTGTACGTATTGCCGCCTTTCCCAAGGTAGAACGTATCATAGCCGGCAGCCCGCAAGATCTGCGAGTCAACCGTGACCGAGGGTTTGTTGTCCGGTCGCCCTTCATCGAGCGGGATCTTGAACAGGTTGCGCCCCGTCATCAGCATGGTCCGGCTCGGCGTGCAGACCGCAGGCCGGTCGCTGCCCATGACAAAGCAGCTACGGAACGTCACGCCCTGCTTCGCCAACCGGTCGAGGTTGGGCGTGTGAATGTGCGGGTTGCCCCAAGCGCCAATGCAATCGGGCCGCAGATCATCCGCCAGAATCAGCAGGAGGTTCGGCTTAGGTGACTCGGCCGCGAATGCCATATGGCTAGCGCCCAGTATGGCGGCCACGATCAGGGGGAGTGTCTTGTTCATCGAGAAACCAACGATACATGAAACTCTCATGCTATTCTCCGCTACGTTGCTCAACGCGGTCGGCAATGCACTCGAGTGCGTCCCAGGTGAACCAACCCGCGCCGCTGACCTGAACTTCCAACACGTTCTGCCCGGGCTGCAAGACGCCGGCGGGAATCTCGAATTCCACCGTTGCCGGGAAGGCCAGGTGGGCCGGGTCGGCATCCTGGATGCCAAGACCTGCGGGCAACGACTGCTCGAAAGTCTTCCCGTTCACCGTCACGTTCAGTGTCGCGCGGACCGCTTTCGATTGATCGGCCGCGTGAATCCGCAGCCGCGCCGGGCGCTGTGGTGAAAAACCGCTCAGCGGGAACTCGAACCGCGCCCGTCTCCCGGCGTCGAGCAGATACGGCAACTGGGCCGGATCGGGACGGGTGCCGACCAAGGTGGTCTGCTTCAGGTTCGCGATCTTCTGCGGGTCGATATAGCCCAAGAACTCCCGGCACATTTGGTCTCGGCGGCCGACAACTAGCAAGACGTCGTCGCCGGGCGCCACCGTGACATTGTCGGCATTCCAGCAGGAGATCCACCAGCCGGTCTGTGACAGCGTCAGGCCGCAGGCAGCCCTCTCCCCCGGCCCCTCTCCCAGAGGGCGAGGGGAGGAGGATGCCGCGCGGATCGTCATCGTGCGACCCTCGCCGGGCGGGATGAAGCAGTGATTGTTGTCGATCAGCAGATCGGTGCGGTAGCTAATCAATGGATGCACCTCGCAGGGGAAAGCCGTCATCGGCCCAGTGTTCTTCACCGTGAGTTCCAGCACTTCCTGCTCGTTCTCGATCCGCGCGGGCGCGGCTTGCACCTCCAGCGTCGTGTGCCGCATGGGCCGCCAGACTTCCGGCCGGTCCAGCACGGCGACGTGCGGCAACGTGGCCGGCGTCTGGGCCGAGGGAGCGTAGGCCTCGAACTCGTCGATGACGGGGAAGGACCCGCCGCTGGAGTTGGGCGGCATCACGGTGACCTTAAGATACTGGGCCTGGACCGGATTGGTCTGGATCTCGACGGTCTTGACGGGGCTGAAGCCGGGCAGTTGCGAGAGCTTGTCCTGCTCAAAGACAGTCTGCCATGTTTCCCCGTCGAGCGAGGTCTCGATCTTCATGTAGTCCACACACCGATCGGTGCAGACCCCGGTCCGGTCGCGGCCGAACTTGAACCGGCCGAGCGTCGGCTTGCCGCGGAGTTTGAACTCGAACCACCCGTCGCTCCAGCCGCGGTCGTTTCCATAGTAGCCGTCGTTGACGTTGAGCAGTCCCCGGCCTTGGGGCGGCGTATTGGGCGGTGGCGGCGTCATGCTCTTCCCGAGCAAGAGGTAGAGCTGATTGCGCAGGTCGGCCGGACGCTCGGCCGGCGTGGTGATTTGGCTGGCATCGTCGTCCGGGTCGGCACCAACATTCTTGACCAGTTGGGCGAACGGGCCGGACAGATTGGCTAGTCCGAAGATATGCAATCGCTCGGTCAGAAGCTTGCCGCCTGCCTCTTCCAAACGCAGTTCCATAAAGATCGGCCCGAACACAGTCTTGGCCGGAGAGGTCAGCGTCACCTCGCCTAGCGATTTCACCTCCAGGGGCGCGATCGCAGCCGTCCCTTCGCTACGGGCAAAGACCGTCCCGCGGCGATCCCGAGCAAGCCATTTCCAGTGGAGGTCCGCGGCCGGCTGCGGCGCGTCGCTGGTGAGGAACAACTCGACCTTCATCCCACGTTCGAGCGGATAGAACGGCGAGTCGTATTTCAGGGACAGGCTGATCGGCGCGACCGCCTGCTTCATGAAGTCGTGCATCATCTTCGGACGGCCGTCGTAATCAACCTGGTAGCTCCCGGCTGCGTTCGGCCAGGGCTCGTTGAACATCCACGTGGTCAGGCCGCCGATGCGGCTGCCGTTGCGCCGATAGGCATCCACCATGTAACGCACGCCGTCGGCGCCGTAGAACTGCCCGGCCTCGACCAGTTCACGGAGGCCGTCGAACGGGCCGAACACATCCTCGAGGATATTCATGTTCAGCCAGTTATAGGGTCCTATCGCACGCACACCTCGCTTTCGATGCAGGACCTCGTTCTGCAGGCCGACGATCGGCCATTGATCCTGGACGGGAATCTCCCGCTGCCAGACTTCGAGGTGGGCCGGCGAATGGCTGCCGAACTCGCCCTGCCGCATGGTCGGACGAAGCAACTGTTCTTTGCCATGTAGTGTGACCAGGGCATTCGTCTCGTTAATCGGGCCATACCATTTCCGGTCAAACTCCCAAGGACCATGGCCCGCGCCCAGGTCCGGGCAGGTCGCGCGGAACATCCGTCCGTCCTCCTCGCCGACAACTCGCTTCAACAGGTGGAAGGCCGGATGATCCGTGTCCGACTTCCACGGCATCTCATTGCCGCCGTCGAATTCGATGATGGCGGGATGATTGCGCACTTGCCGCACGATATTCCGAGCCGTGCTCTCCACCATGGCCAAATACTCGGCGTCGGTCGGCGGCAGGTGATTGGCCAGCGGAAATTCCTGGACCAGCATGATGCCGAGTTCGTCTGCCAGGTCGTAGAACGAATCGTGTAAGATCACGCCCCCGCCCCAGAGTCGGAGCGTGTTGATGCCAGCCGCCTTCGCTTGGTGGAGCAGGAAGAGAACACGGGGGGCCATGCGTCCAAAGTACAGGTCGGCGGGGACCAGGTTCGAGCCGATCGTGCGCACCGGCCGACCGTTGGTGATCAGTTGGTACCGGCAGAGGTGGTCCGCCGGCGCGTCTTGCGTGGGGACCCAGCGCAGATCACGGACACCGAACCGCGTGCTGCGAACATCGATGGCCCCGCCGCCCTCGGCCGAATGCAGTTCGGCGACGAGCGTGTAGAGCGGTTGTGTCCCCTGACCGTTAGGCCACCACAGGGCGGGCCGCTCCAGCGGCAGTTCCGCCGTGAGGCGATTGGAACCCTTCTTGAGAGCTGCCTGCACGGTCGCATCGACGGCCTGCCCCTGTCCGCTTACCCGGAATCGGGCTTTGGCCGACAGCTCGGCGGCGCTGTCGATCTCCAGGGAAACGATGACCGTGGCCTTGGCGTGGTCCTCGCTGAGCGTTGTCTGCACGCGGGTCCAATCGATCCGCGCCGGGCCGGTGGCTTCCAGGCGCACGTCTTTCCAGATCCCCAGCGTGGCTACCGATGTGCCCCAGTCCCAGCCCAAGTTGGTCGCACTCTTCCACGGGTTCCGCTCGTTCCAATCCCCCACCCTCCTGGCAACGCGCACGGCCAGTTGATTGGACTGGCCGGGCTTGGCCACCGTCGTCACGTCGAATTGGAAACGCTTGAACATGCCGGAATTCGACCCAACTTGCCGGCCATTGAGCCAAACTTCCGCCTGCTTATCCACGCCGTCGAAAACCAGCGTCAGCCGCTTGCCGGCGAGTGAATCCGGAATAGAAAAGTCCTCGCGATACCACCAGTCCTTGTTGGCGACGTCGTTCAATCGCGGATCGCCCGCACCATACGACAGCGGCCTGAGCTGATGCGCCGCTTCCAGGTCCGCCTGGACATTGCCCGGCACCGTGGCCGGAATCCAGCCGGGCGAGGCGGGATCGGCCGCGAACAGACGCGCCTCGGCGCCTTTGCCGGCGACATCTTCATGAATGCGCCAATCAGTGCCCGAGAGCTGAACGATCGCCGGCGTTTCGGCCGCCGACGCGGAGACTGCGGCGGCATAGTGGCACTGCAAGGCAATGGCAAGACAGGCAAGGAAGTCTCTGTTCATCTTCTTTCCCTCTTCTCCTCTATTTGGCGGCGGACTTGTCCTGGGCCCTTCCATCCCACCACAGGGCATTGTCGGCCTTCACGGGCGAGGCGAGCACCGGACGCCGCGGGGCGGGTTCCAGTTTCAGTTCGAGCGTGGCGGCGCGCAGGCCATCGCTCTCGGCGATCAGCTTCGCCGTGCCAACTTCATCCAGCGACTGGACGAGCACCTGCGCCAGTCCAGCCCAGAGGCTGCGTTCGGGGACTTTGTCTGGCTCGCGCGTGGCGGGATCGCCGTTGCCGCTGCCGAGCAAGCGGGCCGGGCCTTCAAGGCGGAAACGAATCTTGTTGCCCGCAGTGGGCACCGGCCGGCCTTGGGCGTCGACCGCCTGCAGTGTGACCAGGGCTACGTCCTCGTGATCCGCTCGCAGGACGGCCCGATCGGGCACCAGCGCCACGGCGACCGGCTCGCCGGTGGTTTCACGCTTTTCGCGCAATACCTCCACGCCACCCTTGAAGCCGACGGCCTCCATCGCGCCCGCCTCGTAGGGCACTTGCCACGAAACATGGTCGAGCTTGGGCAGCGGCTTGCGGCCTACGCTCTTCCCATTGACGACCAGATCGACTTCGTCGCAATTGCCATAGACCCACACGTCGATGGGCTGGCCTTCTTTGCCTTTCCAGTTCCAGTGTGGGAACACGTGCAGCACCGGCTCGGACATGTACGCCGCTTTGTAGTAGTAGGCTTCGTCCTTCGGGAAACCGCACAGATCGAACGCGCCGTAGAAGCCGGAGACCACCAGGGGGACTTCGCCGGGCATCTTGTGGTTCTTCCACTCCATCGGCCGGAACGGCGCCGTCTCGCCGCGATAGTCAAAGCCGGTCCAGATGAAGCCCCCGCACATCCAGGGACGCTCGAATTGTCGCTTCACCTCGGGCTTGGTGAACGAGGGCATGCGGTAGAAGTGGGTGACATCGTAAGATGGCAGGCGCCCCTGCATCGTCTGGTCTTCGTACACGCCTCGGCCGACGCTGTTCTTGGCCATCTCAGTCTCGATGATGGGCTTGTCGGGGTAGAGCTTGTGAATCTTGTCCCAATCGTCCCAGCCGTACATGAAACCGATCACATCCAGCTCGGAAGGCGGCCCGCCGGGTTTTGCATGGCCCCGATTCTGACACAGGGTCACGGGGCGGCTCGGGTCCAGCGAGTGAATGCAATCCCGCATGCCGCGCGCCACCTGGCCACCGACATGACAGGGAGCAACAACGTCGGTCGTCGCGCCTTCGGTCTTCCCGTCCCCCGTCACCTGCCCGCCCACACCACTTTCAAACGGATCTTCCTCATTGCCCGTGCCCCAGAGGATCACGCTGGGCGAGTTGCGGTCGGCCAGCACCATTTGCCGGAGTTCCCGCAGCGCGTTGGCGTCCGTGCTGTACTTCCGGCTCTCGGTGAACACCAAAAAGCCGACCCGGTCGGCAACGCGAGCCACCGGCCCGCTAGGGTGATGGGCCGTGCGGTAGCCATTGAACCCGAACTCCTTGAGCCGCTTGAGCCGGAAGGCGACCACCGCATCCGGCACCGCAATGCCCACGCCAGCGTGATCCTGATGATTGGAGGCGCCTTGGAGCTTCACCGGCTTGCCGTTGAGGAAGAAGCCTTCGTTCGCGTCATAGCGGATGGTGCGAATCCCGAAGGGTTGCTCGAAGCGATCCACCACGCGCCCGCCGCGTTCCAGTTCGATTACGGCCGTGTAGAGTCGAGGCTGCTCCAGCGACCAAAGCTGCGGCTCAGCAACGGTGCATTCCACGGCGGCGGTCGCCTCGGCCCACAGCCCCACCTGCACTTGACGGGCACCCTCGGCGACCTGGCGGCCCGCAGGGTCCAGCACCTTGGCTTTGACATTCACCGTCGCGCTGGCGGAACCCTTGTTGGCGACGGTCGTCTGAATGCGGAGGTGAGCCGGACCTTCGGGGGCATCCTCCAGGAAGCTCTTGCCGGTGTTCGGATCGACCTTGAACCAACTCTGCACATAGACGCCGCCCCACGGAATGTGGACCTCGTCGGTTTTCACCAGATGCACGTCGCGATAGATGCCGCCGCCTTCATACCACCAGCCTTCCGGCAGCTTGGCATCGACGCAGACCGACAGGACATTGTCGCCGCCGTAGTTGATCAGTTCGGTCAAATCGAACTGGAACGGCGCGTAGCCGCTTTCGCTGCGCCCGACGATGAAGTTGTTCAGATAGACCGTCGTGGTTTGAAACGCGCCCTCGAACTCAACGACGATCCGCCGCCCCTTGTCGGAGGCCGGAATCTGAAAATGCCGGCGGTACCAGCCGACTTCCGACTTGGCACCGGTCGCGACTTTGAAATACCTCAACGCCTTGGGGTCCGGATCGAACGACTCGACGACAAAATCATGCGGCAAGTCGATCGCCCGCCAATCGCCGTCGTCGTAGGCCAGCCCGATGCCCGGCTCCTTGCCGTACTTGCCCGTGGTGGCGTACTTGCCCCAGTGATTTACCGGCAACTCGCCCTTGTGGAACTTCCAGCCGAAGTTCATCAGCAGCGCCACGCGCGGACCCGCCGCATGCGCTCGTCCGAAGAGACTCAGCAGCAACGCTCCGCACAGCAGCGACGTATGTCTCGCGGTCCTGCTTGGCATCGTTCGATTCTCCTTAATTTCTTCTCGAGCGACTTGTCGAGGCCATCGAACACGTTCGGGCCTGGCGGTGCCTGATAGGTCCGCTTGTCGCGGGCGCGGTGAAAGATGACGTAGTCACACGGCTTGACGACGAGGCCATCGGACCCCGTGTATTCCTGATCGCCGAAGTTCACGACGACGCCCCGGCCATTGGAGAACTCTGTCTCTTGGACCGTGCGGTCGGGCGTGAGAAAGCGGTGCGAGACCATCGCCTCGAATGCGACTTGCCGCACCCAGTCGGAGACGTAGCGGTGGGTCTGACCGATTTGCTCTTGGTACTTCGCTTGAGCGGACCCAAACATCCGGTACATGGGCGGCGCGCCATACAGCACCGACCACAGGTTCTTGCGCCGCCAGTAGACCGGTGGCTGGTCCATGCCGTCCTCCCAGCGCCAGGTGACGATCGCTTCGTCGTGATGGCACAGGGAGTAGAACGGAATGCGGTGTTTCAGACTCAGGCTGATCGTGTTGGGCGCCGGCGTGTCGGGCGCAAGGCCGTTCAGATATTTGAGCAGGGCTTTCGTGCGATCGGCGGGCTGGGACTGGCTGTTGATGTCGGTCAGCACGTCATCCGCCACGGACGGCAGCGTGTGCATCCAGTTCACCAGCGTCGTCGCGCCCTCGAACCAATGCACGTAGGGAATCAGGTAGTCCACGCCGCATTCGGTTCCGGCCAGCTTGCCGCGCCGCGCCAGTTCGGCCAACAGCGCGATCCGCTCCCGGCGGGTATCGGCGGTCGTACTGGGGTGTCGCGCGTCGTAACAGACGCCCTCGCCAAAGCCGCACGAACCGAGGCAGTCCAGAAACCGGGCCGAGTACTTATACGCTTCAAAATCGTGATCGAAGACTCTCCGCGCCAAGGGTAGGAAGAACTGCGAGCACACCACGCCGCTATCCGGGCCGAAGGCCTGGACCATTTGGCCGTTTTCGCGACGCACGATCATGTCGGGCCAGGCCTCGGTGTTGAGTTGATGACCGGCCCAGTCGCTGCTGCCTTTGCGGAACGCATCGCGATATTGATCGTAACGATACACCTCATAGCCCAGCGACCGCGCGTGGCGGATCGCATTGGCCAGTTCCTCACGGTGGGCGTAGTCGGTCTGCGGAACGTTATGCACCGCCATCGCGAACAGACAGCGGTCCACGCCGCAGGCTTTCAGCCGGTCTGCCATTTCGCGGCCTTCCGCGGGTGACTTGGCCATGGCCCAGAAGATCGGCGCGCCGGCCAGGTTGTTCACCGCCGGCAGGGCCTCGGCCTTTTCGCGCAACGTCCGCCGCAGACCGGCCTCGGCAAAGAACTGCCGGTACCGTTGGGCCAACGCGACATAGCCGCCCCGGTCGCTGAAGCACCAGGTGATGGGATAGACCCGATCGAAAGTTCCCTTGTTCGGCGTCCAGACAAAGTGCGGGGCTACGATTCCGCCGACCTCGCGCCAGCCGAGCGATGTCGATTCGATCTCGGACAGCAGCGTGAGCAGACCCTCGCCGGACGCCAGATCGACCAAGCCCAGGCACATCAGGTACGAGTGCACGCCGCCGTACAAGTCATGCCCCGGGAGTTCCAGCCAATCGGGATGATTGCGGTGCACGGGGACCAGCATTCCTTCGCAGTGCGGGTAGAGATTGTAGACCTCCGCACCGTCGCGAATGAAGACGTAGGGATACGCCGCCTGCCGCCACTGGCCATCACCGGCGAAGGTGAACGCGACCTCCAGATCCGGCCGGGTGGCATGCAGCTTCAGCGACAGCCGAAACGGCGCAACCGCCTTCTTCCCGTCGTGGCGGACACCGGCCAAGCCGCAGTCGAGGATCAGTTGCCGCTCGGCCTCGTCGACCGCCGCGATCCGCTGGCGACAGGCGGGATCATCTTCGACCCGCATCTGGCGCCAAGTCTGTTTGGTCCGCTGGTCGGTCACCGCCAGGGCCCCGTTGTCGTCGGACACCTCGACGCACAGCAGCCCGTTGGAAATCCCGGCGGCATGGACGGTGGATGACAGGAGGAGCAGAATCGCGAGGCAGACGTACGTTTGTTTCATCGTTTCTCCTCGGTGGTCGGGGCGACAGGCCCGACCACAGCGCAATGCCCGCACGCGGCGCGTGCGGACTACTTTGGCAACGCCTTCGCGGCAACGCCGTACATGAAGTTGGGCCGCACTTCGCTGGCATCCCGGAATTTCTCGAAATACGGTGGTCCGAGCTTTACTTCTCCCGGCTGCCGCACTTCACGTTTCCAGATCCCGAAGGCCAATACGGTGCGTCCCTTGCCTGGTCCTTGCGTAGGGAGAATTCTGTACTTCGGGTCGACGTATTCCAGGCCGATGTCCACCCCGGTGTCACTGAACTCCTCGCTGAGCCACGGCGGCGCCGGCGTACGCCGGTCCGCGAGCACGTAGAGTACGCAGGGCTGCGACACGGTCACGGTGAGCTGCATGAACCAGTTCACCTGGTCGGTGTTGAACGTTTGCACAAGGTCCGCGCCGAGCAGCCAATCCGGCATCCCTTGCGCATCCCACCCGTTCCACTCGTGAAGATAGTCAGCGTAGGCTCGGGCGTCCTCACGCATCCCGCCCGGCACGATGCGGTAGAAGTTCCGCAACGAGGGATAATCACCTTCCATGTTGTCGCGTACGGCGGTGATGATCGAATCCGCAGGCAACCCACCGCGCGTGGACCATTCTGCTTCGCGGCCGGCGGACGTTACATTGACGATGCGGAACAGGCGACGGGTCTTGTCCACGCGCACCGCCTGGCCCGCAGTGAGCGTGGCGACCGGAGCCGCGGTGCTCGTCTCGCCGGCTTTGTCAAAGATTCGCACCTCCCCTTGAAGCACGACCACATCCGTGTGGCCAGCCTCCGACACATCCACGCCGAACTTCGTTCCAAAGTCCACCACCCGAGCCTGCGCCGTCTCCATGCTGAACCCTTTGGCTTCGGGACCGACTTCGGCGGTGACTCGGCCGGAGTAGACGCGCAGATGCATCGCATCCATGAATTCCGCCGCCACCGGCCCAACCAGCGTCAAGGCCACGCCGGCGTCGACGGTGATCTGCACCGTGCCCGACTTGAGGCGAAGCGGTTTCTTTCCCAAGCCATCGCCCACGGCCGGCGCACTGGCCCCCTCGGCCCAGACCGCTTCTGAAACGCCGGTGAGCCTGGCGATCGTTTCCTCGGCCGCGGAGCGATTCCGCCATGGGTCGCCGAATGTAGCCAGCAGCACGGCGACTAATAGGCCAGCCACGACGGCTCCGCCTGCCAGCCATGTCCTGGCGCGACGTTGGGTCGCAGCCGAAGTTGGGCGGGCACCCCTGCCCGCCACGTCGGTCGTGACCGGCAGGAGTGCCCGTCCTTTAACATGCTCGGGCGCGTCTTGCAGGGAACTTGGCACCGCGAACATCGCCTCGGCCGCGAGGGCCCCTAGAGCCGAATCGAGGTTGACCAGGTCGGCAAAGGCTTGACGGGCCGCAGCATCGGCGCGCAGGAGTTCGTTGAGCAGACGCACCTCCTCGGCGGTCGTCACGCCGTCCATGTACCGATTCACCAGGGTTTCGAACTCAGGCTTGATCGTCATCGTGACTCCTCCGCGGCGAGTTCGCGCTGGGTACAATCGAGCAACAGCCGCCGCATGCGATAGAGCCACTGATAGAACCCGGCCACCGAGCGCCCACTCTGCGCCGCAACCGCCTGCACGCGAGCACGCGGCGCATAGGCGGCCAAGAGCAACTTGCGCTGCGGCCCTGCGAGTTCTTCCAGGCACGCTTCCAGGGCCTCGCGCTGGCGAGACAGACGTGGCTCGTCCCGCCGCGTCTCGTCCGCCAACAGTTCCGCGACGTCTTGGGCGAGCACCAGCCGGTCGCGGGCTTTGTCGCGCAGCCAGGCCAGCACTTCAAACCGGGCAACTCCCAACGCCCAGGCCCGAAAATCCCCTCCTTCGCGGAACTCGTCAAACTTCTCCCAGAGGACAACCGCCACCTCCTGCATCACGTCGTCCGCGTCGGACCGCAGCGGCACCAGTCGCCGCACGTAGGCCCGAATCGCGGCCTCGTTGGCCGTGAGACATCGCAAGAATTCTCGGTGCCGGTCGGTACTTGGTGGGAGCATAGCGGTTCCTCATCTTCTAATCTCCGCCACGGCGAGTGTTTTAACGCGCCGATTTTTCGTCCACCAGGAAGCAGACTCCAAGGAGTGGCTTGACCGTTCCTCTACGAACCTGTTGGCGGAGTCACGGGACTCGCTAGGAGCTCCGCCGCCTTCCGCTCCCGCGGCCCTTCGTCAAGGAGCCACTCTTCGGCTTCGTCCGTCGCCAGATCAGCGAGCGGCTGCGCGGGCCCCGCTACGGCGGTAGCCTCTCCCCCACGCTAACGCGTTCCGCCACAATGAACTGTGGGATTCGGCGTGTTTTTTTTGGGGCAGAGTGTCCAAAATCGGAGACTCGAATCGAGTAGCTATAGAGGTTTTCGATGGACGAACAGAACCGAACGCTCTCTGACGATCCTTCTCCCACCGCGGAGGTCAGTGATCGGCACGCCCAGTTTCTCGCTTTGTTCCTGGCCAGCGAGAAGGAGGTCTTTCGCTACATCAGCGCGCTGGTGCCGTGCGTCACGGACGCCCAGGATCTCGTGCAGCAGACGGCCCTGGCCCTGTGGCGGAAGTTTGGGGAATACGACCCTTGCCAGCCGTTTACGCCGTGGGCCTGCCGCTTTGCGTTGTTGGAGGTCAAGGAGTTCCTGCGCCGCAGTCGGAAGTGGCAGGCCCTGCTGGAAGGCGATCTGGCTGATGAACTCCTGCGACGCCGCGCATCACTGCGCGTCGACTTGGATCGGCGTCTGGCGTTCCTGGCGGGATGTCTCGACAAGCTGCCGAGCCACCAGCGGGCCGTCGTCGAGGGCTACTACTACGAACGGCAGTCGGTCGAGAGTCTGGCGAGCAGAACCAGCAGATCTGTGCAAGCGATCTACAAGTCGCTCCAGCGGATTCGTCAGACGCTTCTGGAATGCGTGACAGTGTCCCTGCAGCAAGCGGAGTCGCAGGCATGATCCATCCTTCCCGCGAATTCGAGGATGCCGTATCGGCCCTCTGCCACGGCACGGCGACGGAGGAACAGGTGCAGGAACTGGCGACCCTGTTGCGAACGGACACGGCCGCCCAGGACGCCTACCTGTTGGCCGTGGACCTCCATGCACGGCTAGCCAGCGACAATGACCTGTTCGCGAGGCAACCGCAGCCAACTTGCCGCGCCAAGCCGGCGCTGGATGTCGTGGGTGGGACTCCAGGACTTGCAGCCAACGGACGTTGGCGGCGAGTACGAAACTGGTATTTCGTCGCGGGAACAGCGGCCGTCCTGGCCCTGGTCGCCCTGGCAATTTGGCGAGCCGGTGACTTCGAGAGACGGACCCCGGAACCGGCATCCGTCGCGGTCCACGTGCTCGAAGCCGAGGGCACTGTACCCGGCGCATGGCAGCCGGGACAGTCGCTGTCGCTCAGCCAGCTTCGTCTCCAGGCGGGCCACCTCCGGTTGCGGATTGAGGACTCGGGCGTGATTCTCGGAATCTCGGGACCTGCAGAAATGCAGCTCCTGAATCCGCTGTTGGCCCGCTTAGCCCAAGGTCAGGTCACGGCCGACGTGGGTGAGCGGGGCCAGGGATTCTCGGTCGAGACGGGCCAAGGACGCTTCGTGGACCGGGGCACCACCTTCGGCGTCGATGCCCACGCTGCCGGCACCGATCTGGTAGTATTCAAAGGGAGCGTGCAGGTTTACCCGGACACTCGAGATGCGCCGCCGCTGTCGACCTTCGCCGAGGGTGAGGCGGTGCGCGTGCGTGACGATCGGAGTCTGGCTCGCATTCCGAACATCGTCAGTGGCCCCAGCCCGGGTCCGTGGAGCATCCAGCCACCGGCGCCGGAACGCTGTGTGATCGCTGCGGTGCGGGACAATCTCCGCAGTCCGCACGACCGGGTCTTCTATCAGATCATCCCCAGCGGATTCCGGGAGAACACCCCGGCGTATGTCGGACCGCGGCACATCTGGAAGGGGCGCACGGCTACTGGGCTGCCGTCGTACCTGCTGGGCGCGGACATGGTCCGCACATTCCCCACGGATCAGGACCGGAAGGGACTGTGGATCACGGTCCAGTTGTCGCGTCCCGCGATGCTCTACGTGCTCTTTGAGACGCGGCCGCAGCAATGGCAATGGCGCGAGGCTGGCAACATCCCTGAGGTTCCGGCCTGGCTGGAAAAGAACTTCCACAAGATCGGCGACGCGGTGGGACTGGATGACGCCGGCCAGCTCCAGCCGGGCGAAGCGATGTCTCTCCAACCGGGCGAAGGGCACCTGGTCACTTTCGACGTCTGGGAACGCAAGTTCTCCGAGCCGGGCGAAGTGACACTCGGCCCGCCAACGGGGCCCGAAGGTTGGAAGAACTGGATGTACGGCATCCTTGCCAAGCCACTCGAGGGCCAATGACACGCTCGTGTTGTGGACCGTGAAGTCGCGGTGTTTCCGCCGCCTCGTCTTTTGGCTGGATTCCAACGGCGACTTCTACGGTTCTTATGAGAACGTCGATTCGCAGTTGGCAGGCCAGGTGTGTTGGCCGACGTTGGAATAGGCGGCGATCCGCAAAGGGAAAAGATGAGCAGCAGATACGCAACGATCCTCTTGTTCGGTTGTCTCTCACTGGCGTCGGCTGCCGAACCCGCCGGACAGCCGACCCCTGCCCAGAAGAAGGACTCGCTCCCTCTGGCCGATTTGCCTGCGGGCCTCCCCGTCGTCGAAGCTCCACGAAACTGGGGAGACACCTTCCTGCCGAAGTCGAAGCCGCCGGCGCGTGAGGTCCTGTCCTTGCCGTTGGCGGGCTTGAAGACCGACGAACGGATCGCACTCACTTGCCTGCAAGGGCTGCTGGCGCGCGAGCAACCGCGGCTGTGGCTGGTCCGCAACCAGGACGATCCGTTCTGGATGGAATGGCATCGAGCCAAGGGGCACGTCGAGCGGTTTGAAACCGTCACGGACTGGAGGGCGTTGTTCGACCGATACCGGGGTGCGGTGAAGGGCGCCGTGATTCCTGACGAGAAGCTGTTTCGCGGCGATCTGCTGGCGGTGAACGTGGCGGCGTGCGAGGATTTGATCGTGACCTCGCCGCAGCTTGCGGAACGACTACAACTCTCGGTCAAGGTGGACCTGCGGGATCGATTCGCGACATACGCCGAAGGGCTGCAATGGCTGTGGGCCAACTACCGCGAACGCTTCAATCCGCATCTCTGCGACTTCCGCCATCCCGGACTGCTGCCGCACGGCACCTTCGATTACAGCTACCAATGGCGAGCACTGATGTTCTGGGTGGCCGGCCCGAAGGAGGAGGGCAAACCGGGCGTGGACCGCGGGGCGGAGCATCGGCAGGTGGCGAAGATCCTTTCGGAAATGCCCGTCAACGGCGTCTGCGTCGGCTTTCCGGCGATGGGCGAAGGCGAGGGAATGGGCGAGCCGCAGGGCGTGGAACTCCTGAGCCGCTACGGCAAGTCGCTCGTGTGTAACAACCACGGTGGAAACTACTCGATTCTCAGTGGCGTCCACATCGAGCGGCTCAATCCGCCCCAGGCCCCGCCGCCTGCGCTCCAGCGCGACAAGGTCTACATCGCCCTGGCGCTTTCCGACGGCGACAACCAGATTCTGTGGCCCGCCTTCTTCCGCCGCTACTTCGAACACCCGGCGTTCGGCAAATTCCCGCTGGCGTTCGGGATGGGGCCGGCGATCCGTGAACTGCAGCCCGGTCTCGCCCAGTGGTACTACGAGCACGCGTCGTCTACGACCGAGTTCTTTGCCGACGTGTCCGGCGCGGGCTACATGCAGCCAGACCATTTCGCCGAAGCGTATGTAGACCGCAAGCCCGTCTGGACCGGATTCCTGACTTGGACCCGGCGCCTGATGGAACCGCTGGGCCAGCGTACGATCCGCACCGTGGGCGGCAGCGACGAGAACGTGGCGCGTTACGCCGACGCCTTGCCGTTCTGCCACAGCATCTTCGCCGATATGGGCCGCTACTCGGGCCGCAGTGGCCTCGCGAACCTGACGTACTCGCTGCCCAGCGGCCTGCCCGTGTTCCGCGCCGTTACCAGTTGGCGGTATGGCAAGGAAGGCTTCCTGCGCGAAATCCGCGAACAGGTCGGCCCGCAGCGCCCGGCCTTCGTCAACGGCTTCGTCCACTGCTGGACCTTCACGATGGACGACTTGGCCCGCATCTGCGAGCACCGCGACCCCGACATGGTGTTCGTCACGCCATCGCAACTTGCCCAACTCTATCGCGAGGCACACGGAGAGACCGGCAGGACTAAGTAGATTCGATCTCCGACCCGGTCGGGACAGAGCCCCAACCTACAATGTGCGTTCACTGGACAAGGAATTCACACCGCAGGACCATGACAACCGGAGGCACCCCATGACTGCTCGAACACAGATGGATCGTCGCACGTTTATCAGCTACGCCAGCGCCGGAGTGGCCACGGCGGTTGCTCCGCTCGTGCTCCCGTCGCGCGTGTGCATGGCTGGCCCCGACGCGCCAAGCAACAAGCTCAACGTGTCCCTGATCGGTTGCGGGGGCCGGGGCGCGGACATCCTGGGGGAAGCCATCGGGCTAGGAGTCAATGTCATCGCGCTGTGCGATGCGGATGTGACGCGCATTGCCAACACTCGAAAACTGCTGATCGAGCGCAGGCCCGAGGCTCGCGCGGCGTTGGAAAGGGCGACCGGCTACGAGGATTATCGCACGCTGCTGGAGAAGGAGAAGTCGCTGGACGGCGTGCTGATTGCGATTGGGGCGTGGTGGCACGCGCCGATGAGCGCGGCCTTCATGAAGGCCGGCAAACATGTGTATTGCGAAAAGCCGCTCACGCGCTTGGTGTCCGAGGCCCGCGAGCTGGGGAATCTGGCCCGCGCGTCCAAGGTGGCCACGCAGATGGGCACGCAGGGAGTCGGGGGCGAGGCCTTCCGCCGGTCCGTGGAAATTGTGCAGAGCGGGCTGCTCGGTGTGATCCGCGAAGTGCATGTTTGGAACAACCACAACAGCCTGCGCCCGCCGAGTCACGACCGGCCACCAGGTGAGGACCCGGTGCCGGCCGGGTTCAATTGGGATTTGTTTGTGGGACCGTCACCGCTGCGGCCGTTCAAGCGGGACACGTATTATCCCGGCACCACAACGACCTCCGTGTGGTTCGACTTCGGTGCGGGGCTGCTCGGCGACTTCGGCGTGCACACCTGGCAGCTGCCGATCCGCGCGTTGAAGCTCGACTATCCGGTGCGGGTGGAGCACAACGTGCCCGAGCCGGTAAAGGAGACCTACGCCTCCAGTGTAAAGAGCCGTTACGACTTTGCGGCCCGCGGTGACAGGGGGCCGGTGACGGTTTGGTATTGCGATACCATCCATCATCCGCCGCAGGAAGCCACGGCGGATCTGGAAGCGACTTACGGAAAAGTGCCGACCCTGGGCGCGATGTTGCTGGGCGACAAAGGCACGCTGTATGCCGGCGGTTGGGGCGGCGGAAATCTGATGAAGCTCAAGGGCGAGGCGAAGATGCGCGGGGTGAGCGACCACCCGGCCGCCAAGTCGCTCCCTGTGACCGAGCCGCGTGCGCCCCAGCAGAATCACATGCTCGAATGGATCGAAGCGGCCAAGGGCGGGCCGAAGACTTACCAGCCATTCGAGGTCGCCGCGCATTCGATGGAAGTTATGTTGCCTGGCATCGTGGCACTTCGGATGCAACGGCCCATCGACTGGGACGGCGCCAACATGAAAGTCCCCGGGGCACCGGAAGCCGACAAGTTCATTCACGCGGATTACCGAAGGAAGTGGCTCATTTGAGCAATCCACGGAGCCAGTCCAGCGATGTTATCCGCGTGACCAGGAGGTGTATCGTGAATCGAGGTCTTCGCGTTCTTTTTGTAACCGCTTGCATGTTAGCTGCCCCAATCGCCAGGGCGGTTGAGAAAGTCCCCAATCAACTGCCCAATGGGGAGCGTCCCTGGCCAGACGTGCCTGAGGCCGAGGTGCAGAAGATTCGGGCGGCCCTGCCCGAAAAGGCCCCGGCCACGCCCCTGAATCCTCGGAAGCTCTTGGTCTTCTACCGCTCTGAAGCCTATCCGCACTCGGTCATTCCCGAGTGGAACAAGATGCTCGAATTGCTGGGCGAGAAGACGGGGGCCTACCGAGCGACGCTAAGCCAGAGCTACGACGACCTCCGGGTCGAGCGGCTCCGGGAGTTCGACGCGCTGTTCTTCAACAACGTCTGCGGCATGGAGGCCAGCGACCCCATCCTGGCCGGATTGCAGGCATATTTCAAGAGTGGCAAGGGATTCGTGGCCAATCATGCCACCGGAGCAATCTGGCGGAAGGAGTGGCCGGATGGACTGGAGATGCTCGGCGCGGAGTTTGTCACCCATCCCTTCGGCCGAATCCAGGTCAAGGTCGATGATCCGCAGAGTCCGCTCACGGCCCTGTTCGGCGGCAAGTCGTTCCCGTTCAGCGACGAGATCTACGCCTTCAAGGAGCCCTATAGCCGTGAGAAACTGCGCGTGTTGTTGAGCATCGACTATCCCAACTCGCCGGACGTTGCCAAGGCCGAAGACAGGCTGAAGCAGCGTGCGGCGGCACCCGATGCGAAGCCGAACGACAAGGCGTGGGTTGCCGCAGCGCGCGACGATCACGACTACGGCATCGCTTGGATTCGCCCTTGGGGCCAAGGCCGCGTGTTCTACTGCTCGCTGGGGCACAGCGACGCCACCACGTGGGACCCGGCGATCGTACGGTTCTTCCTCGCTGGCATCCAGTACGCCCTTGGCGATCTGAAGGCCGACGATCGGCCCTTGGCGAAGTAACGCGAAGAATCCTTGGCGTAAGGGAGGAGCCATGAAGACCCTTTTCCTCGGTATTGCGATCTACGGCTTCGCGTCGCTGGCTTGCGGGCAATCGCTCTCCGATCTGAAAGCACACTACAGCGGCCAAACCGAATGGGATGCCCCGGCCGGCAGCTTGACCTTCGTCTCCTCCGGAACGATCGATTTCCAACGGGACAAGGAAATGTCGGGCATTTGGACGGTGCCGCCGGAGGTGCAGCGGATTGCCATTGCGGCCGGCGTTCGGGTCACCGGCCAGTTCACCTTCAATCACGACTGCACCGTCGAGGGACGCGATTGGCAGACGTCGGTGCTCTACGGCACGGACACCCCGGCCTTATTGCACGACCGGAAACTGGACGACGGCGGCGAATGCATGCCCTACTCGGCCTTGTTCGCGCAGGGCAAAATCGACGTCCACGTGAAGAATTTGACGACCCTCAACCCGATTGGGTACATGTGGACCGGGGTAGGCGGCGCCCGGCTCCATCTCGACCACGTCCGTGGGATCGACAACCGCGGCGGCTGGCACAATCACAGCGACGGCATCCAAGGCGGTCGCGGCTGCACGGTTCGCCACTGCTACCTGGAGACCGGCGACGACGCGATCAAGGTCTACAGCGACATCGTCGTGGAAGACACGACGATCAAGATGATTCAGAACTGTGTCCCGATCCAGCTTGGCTGGGGCAATTACGGCAGCGGCGCTCAGGGCGTGTTTCGCAACCTGACGATCATCGGCGAGCGGGGCCGTGGTCGCGTCCCACCTGTCATCGAAGGAACCCACGGCAAGTACCGGAAGACGATCAAGATCGACGGGCTGGTCGTGAACAACCCCAACAGCGCGCTGGTACGCCTCCACGAAGAAGACATGGAACTCGAACTGACGATCACCAGCGCCGACATCACCGTGAAGCAGTTCGCGTACGAGTCGCCGGGGGTGTGCCGCAGCGTCATCAACGGCTCCCAGGAGCAGAAGAACCGCTACCCGGCCGAGAAGCCCAATCCCTGAAAGGAGCGTGTTGCCAATGATCGCCCACGACCGGAACGAGCGGACCGTGGCCTATCGCCTGTCGCTGACACTGATTTTCGTCGTTAGCCCGGCCGTTTTGCTCGGCGCGGAGGTTTCTGCTGAGCGGATGCGGCAGGTCTACGAGGAGGTCGAGACGCCATTCAAATACGGCGTTGTAATCCGCGGCGAGGACCACAGACCGGTCGACTGTCCCAGCGTGTTCCGCGTCGACAAGAAGTGGTACATGATCTACGTCTGCATGAACAAAGTTGGCTACGAGACCCACTTGGCCGAGAGCGACGATCTGCTGAGTTGGAGAACCCTCGGCAAGATCATGTCCTTTCGCAAAGAGGGTTGGGATGCGTGGCAAGCCGACGGCGGCGTCGCGCTCTGCGATCCAACGTGGGGCGGTTCCTGCGAACTGCAATCGTACGACGGCAAGTACTGGATGTCGTACATCGGCGGGGCATTGCAGGGCTACGAGACCGACCCGTTGGCGATCGGTATGGCGTGGACGCAGACGCCGACTGCGGTGCACGAGTGGAACCGCATCCCGGAAAACCCCGTGCTCAGCCGCGAGCAACCGGACGTGCGTGAGTTTGAAAAGGAAACGCTCTACAAGAGCCAGATCATCTGGGACAAAGCGGAAACGCTCGGGGCTCCGTTTGTGATGTACTACAACGGCAAGCTCCGCGGCGGCTACGAACGGATCGGAATGGCCGTTTCCAAGGACATGCGCCACTGGCAGCGATACGGCCGCGAGCCGGTTGTCGCCAACGGCGAGGACAAGCAGCATGGGATCAGCGGCGACCCGCAGATCGTGCGGCTGGGCGATCTGTGGGTGATGTTCTATTTCGGAGCCTTCTGGAAACCCGGCGCGTTTGATACGTTTGCCTGCTCCAGCGACCTCGTCCACTGGACCAAGTGGGAAGGCCCGCACCTCGTGGAACCTTCGCAGCCTTGGGACCAGACGTATGCGCACAAACCGTGGCTGCTGAAGCACGAGGGCGTCGTGTACCACTTCTATTGTGCCTGCGGCGACAAGGGACGCGTCATCGCGCTGGCCACCTCGAAGGAGTTCCCGCCTCCGCCCGTCGTGAAACGCATTCCACCAGGTTGTCTCGATGCGGTCCACGTGGCCGACGACGACGCCTGGGAGCCGCTGGGCGACAAGACCAGCACCGGCGGGGGCCCCGAAGGCAAGGTCTATCGGCATGCCTTGCCGGGCGGCTGGTTCAGTTGGCAGCTCGCAGTGCAGCCGGGCCGCGCGAACCGGCTGGTATGTACCTACTGGGGCGGCGATCCCGATCGAGCGTTCGACATCCTGATCGACGGCGTGAAGCTCGCGACACAGACCGTCAACCGCGACCGCCCCGGCCAGTTCTTCGACGTGGAGTACGCGATTCCGGCGGAACTCATCCGCGACAAGCAGCACGTCACGATCAAGTTCCAGGCCCATCCCGGCCATGTGGCGGGCGGGGTCTACGGGTGCAAAATCCCCGAGTGACCGGCTTGACCGCGTCGCTCGCTCCGCTGGGCCGATGGCCCAGCAACAACCCGACGCGGCATACAATGAAAATGCTGGCAACCGGGAACTGGAAAACGAACATGAATGCTAAACGAACAATGCCCGGCATGCTGATCCTCGGAGTGCTCGCCGGCAGTTCCTTGGCGGCGGCGGAGCCCGCGCGCCGCGAGATCCTACCGGCGATCAGTGGCGGCAAGGACGTACCCGCCGAGGTGATGAAGAACATCTACCAGGAAGTGCGCACGCCGCACAAATACGGAGTGATTCTCAAGGCGGAGGGTACGGATGCCTGCGTGGATGCTCCACAGATTTTCCGGCATGCCGGCAAGTGGTACATGATGTACATCACGATCAACAGTGGATGCCCCGGGTATGAGACGATGCTGGCCGTCAGCGACGATCTGCTGGCATGGAAGCCGCTGGGGAAGATCCTCCCGTTTCGTAAAGACGCCTGGGATTGCATGCAGGCCGCTGGGTACTTTGCGTTGCAGGACACCGCCTGGGACGGCTCGTTATGAGCTGGGCACGCACGACGGCAAATACTGGCTCTGCTACTTCGGCGGCAACCGCAAGGGCTACGAACCCGACCCGCTGATGATCGGCATGGCCTGGACCACCGACCCGACCAGGCCCGAACCTTGGACCCGGCTGGACGCCCCGGTCCTCTCGGGCGATCAGCCCGACAGCCGGTATTGGGAGAAGCTCACGCTCTTCCAAGGGTACATCCTCCACGATCAGGCCCGGTCGCTGGGGTTCCCGTATGTGATGTATTACAACGCCAGAAGCAACCATGATTCGTACGAACGCATTGGGATGGCCCTCTCGCAGGACATGCGGACCTGGTTGCGCTACGGCCGCGATCCGGTGATCGATCACGGCCGCGGGCTTGCGGGCGCCGCGCAGGTGGTTCGCATCGGCGATGTCTGGGTGTTGTTCTACTTCGGCGCGTTCTATAAGCCCGGGGCCTTCGACACCTTCGCCTGCTCCTACGACTTGGTTCACTGGACGAAGTGGACGGGGCCGAACCTGGTCGAGCCGTCCGAGCCGTGGGACAAGACCTATGCCCACAAGCCCTGGATGGTGAAGTACAAGGGCGTCGCGTATCACTTTTACTGCGCCGTGGGCGATCAAGGACGGGTCATTGCCTTGGCGACGTCGGGAGAACTCCCGCCGCAGCCGGCTGTCAAGAGCGTTCCTGCGGGCGAGAGCTGCAAGACCCCAAGGTAATCTCTCCATGGTCTGAGCGGCCTGTCACGATCGAACATCAGGCCCGCCGTGGGAGGCCGTTGAAAGGAATTATGATGCGCAACAAAGTGAAGACCATTGCGCTGGCGATGGCTCTTGCTGGTTTCGGAATCTCGGGCGTAGTTCGCGGACAGGCTTCGATCGAGCGGGCGTTCACCCAGCCGCCCGCCGAGGCCCGGCCGTGGTGCTACTGGTACTGGATGAACGGCAACGTGACCCGCGAAGGCGTCGTCGCCGACCTGCAGGCCATGCACGACGTAGGCATCGGCGGCGTGTTCCTGATGGATATCGGCATTCATCCGGCCGGGCCGGTGGCCTACCGCAGCCAGCAGTGGTACGAGTCGGTAAAACTGGCTGTCAGCGAGGCCAAGCGACTCGGCATCCAGGTCAGCTTTCATTGCCCCGGCTGGTCGGCCAGCGGCGGGCCGTGGGTTACGCCGGAAATGGCCATGCAGGAACTGACCTGGTCGGAGATGCGGGTTGACGGCGGCCGCGAAATCTCCGTCGCATTGCCGCCGCCGCCACGGAAGCTCGACGTCTACCGCGACATCGCCGTGCTGGCCTTTCCGATGCGCATGGGCGACGACTGGACACTGCGCGATCTCAAGCCGCAAGTGCTCGACGGCGACGGCAAACCGGTCCCCAACGCCTGGGCCGCGTTCGACGCCGATACCAACACCACGGCTACACTCCCCTCGACGTTCGACCTGCTGTTCGACCGGCCGATCCAAGTCCGTTCGCTATGGATCCGCGCCGCAGTGGCAAGCGGCAGCTTTCATGCAAGACTCTTGGCCTGGGATGATGCGCAGGATACTTTTCGCCCCGCGGGCGAAGTCCGTTCCAACACCTCGGGCCCGTTTTCCTCGCAGATCGGCGCTACCGGCTTCCCAGCCGTAAAGGCCAGAAAGTTCCGGCTGCAGATCGAGACGCCCCGACCCGACAAAAGGGCAATCCTCGAAGAGATTGACCTCCGCGGCAGCTACCGCGATCCGCAATGGGTGGCCAAGACCGGCTTCGCCACGGATCACGTCGTGGCCGATCCCAAGGCGGAACAGCCGCAGCCGGGCGACGTCATTCCGCTCGATCAGGTCGTCGATCTGACCAAGAACCTCGGGCTCGACGGCCGGATTGCCTGGTCGGCGCCGGCAGGCCGGTGGACGATCCTCCGGCTGGGCCACACGCCGACGGGCATCAAGATCTCGCCGGCGCCCCGTGGCGGCGATGGGCTGGAGTGCGACAAGCTGAGCCGCGAGGCGGCCGATTTCCACTACGACCATTTCCTGACGCCGTTGCTGAAGGAACTTGGGCCTGACTTGAAAAAAGCTCTGGCCTGCCAGCACGTCGACAGCTACGAGGCGGGCTGGCAGAACTGGACCAAGACCTTTCCGCAGGAGTTTCAGGCCCGGCGCGGCTACAGCCTGACGAAATACTTGCCGGCCCTGACAGGCCGCATCGTCGGCGACATGGCAACCACGGACAAGTTCCTCTGGGACTTCCGCCGCACGATCGGCGATCTCTACGCCGATTGCCACTACGGACGCCTCGCCGAACGCAGCCACCAGGATGGCTTGTGCTTTTCCACCGAGCCGTACGGCGGGCCCTTCGAGTTCGTCCAGGTCGGCACGCGGGCCGATCATCCGATGGTCGAGTTTTGGCTACCGACTCAGCCGGAAGGCCACAAGCCGGCGTTTCCTGGCGTTTTTTCTGGCCATATCACGGGCCAGCGGATCATCGGGGCCGAGGCGTTCACGTCCGGCCCGCCGGAGGAGAAATGGAATAGCCATCCGTATTCGCTCAAGGCACTCGGCGATTTCATCTGGACGACGGGCGTCAATCGGTTCGTGATCCACGTCTCGGCCCAGCAACCGCTAATCGGCGAACACCTGAAACCCGGCCTGACCTGCGGGGTCAATGGGATTCACTTCGATCGCGGCAACTCTTGGTTTCAGCAGGGCCGCGCGTGGATCGAGTATCTCGCACGCAGCCAAGCCCTGCTCCAGCAAGGCCAGCATGTGGCCGACGTGCTGTACTTCCAAGGCGACGATTCACCGCACGGCACAGGCCCGTTCCATCCGGGACTGCCGGAGGGATATGACTTCGATGGCTGCGGCGGCGAAACGCTTACACAACTCATGGTCAAAAACGGCCTGATCGTGTTGCCACACGGCAAGACTTACCGCTATCTCGTGCTGCCCCACGACGGGCAAGTGACCACCGCCTCGTTGGAGAAAGTTGCGGCGCTATTGCGCGAAGGGGCGACGCTTGTGGGCAGCCGCCCGGGAGACTCGCCGAGCTTGGCCGATACGCCGCGCCAGAATCGGCGTGCCGACCTGCTGCGTGAACTCTGGGGCGACGCCCCGCGGCCGTCCGACAGTCGGGCCGTCGGACAGGGCCGTCTGCTGTGGGGACGACCATTCGCCGAGATCCTGGCCGCTGACCAACTCCCGCCGGACTTCGCCTACGACGACGAGGCCGGCCTGGTGCTGCACGCCGTTCATCGCCAGGTCGCCGACAACGACGTGTACTTCGTCGCCAACGCCAGTCAGCGTTCGAGTTGGATCGATTGCCGTTTTCGCGTCTCCAATAAGACTCCCGAGCTTTGGCAAACCGACACCGGTCACCGCGAGCCGGCGGTCCTGTTCTCGCAGGATGGCCCGGTGACGCGGGTGCCCATATTTTTCGAGCCGGCCGGTTCGGTTTTCGTCGTGTTCCGGCCCGGACCGACAAGTGTTCATGCGACCGACTTCCGGTTCTCCGCAAGCGTCGGCGCGGCCCAAGCGGCCCCGCTGCGCATCGTGCGGGCCGCGTATGGCCCGCCGAACGACGCGGCTCGGACGCGGGACGTGACGGAGCAACTGAGCAAGCACGTCAAGGACGGCCGGCTCCGCTTTCGCGCCTTCACCGTCCTGGCTGGCGATCCGGCCCCCGGTGTGCGGAAGGAGCTGCGAGTCGAGTACGAACTCGGCGGCGTCCTCCACACCGTCGCTCCAAAGGACGGCGAATTGCTGCTCCTGCCGGAACCCACAGGAACGCTTGGCGGCCAACTGGTCTGTGACGGCAACCGCACGGTTTTGCGAGCGTGGCAACCCGGCCGGTTTGAAGTGAAATGGAGCACGGGAGAAACTCGCAACGTCGACGTGCCCACGATTCCCGCCCCCGTTTCCGCCGCCGGACTATGGGAACTGTCTTTTCCGCCCGGGTGGGACGCGCCGGAGCACGTGACGTTGCCGAAGCTAATCTCCTGGCCGGAGCACACCGATCCGGGAGTGCGATTCTTCTCCGGTACCGCCACGTACCGCACGAGGCTCGACATCCCGCAGGACCGTTTTGTCATGGGACAGTCCTTGCACTTGAACCTGGGCGACGTGCAGGTCATTGCCGAGGTCAAGCTGAACGGACAAGACTTGGGCATCCTCTGGAATCCACCGTTCCGCGTGGACGTGACCAAGCTCGCGCGGCCGGGCGCCAATGACCTGGAAGTCCGCGTGACCAACCTTTGGCCCAACCGCCTGATTGGCGACGAGCAATATCCCGACGACTGCTCCATCGACGGCAAGTGGACGAGCGGCGGCATCCGCGCTTGGCCGGAGTGGCTGCTTCGCGGCCAACCGCGGCCCGAGCCTCGCCGCCTGACCTTCGCCGCGCTCAAACACTGGAGCAAAGACGACCGCCTGCTTCCCTCGGGACTGCTTGGCCCCGTGACCGTCGTGACGGCCGTCGAGCGGGACTTGGCTCCTTGAAGCGATGGGAAACGCGGAGAAGCTTATGCAAGCATCACGGTTCAAACGGATGGTATTCCGCGGGAGACTCGGTGTCTGCCGGTCCCTGGGCTGGCTGCTTGCCGGCACGGTTCTGGCAGGATGGGCCCGGGCCGATGTCCGACTGTCGGGCGTGTTTGGAGATCGCATGGTGCTGCAGCGCGACGTGGAGGTCCCGGTTCGGGGCTGGGCGGAGCCTGGAGAAACGGTGACCGTCCAGTTCGGTGGACAAACGATCCGCGCGACGGCCGGTAGTGACGGCGTCTGGATCGCCCGCTTGGCACCGATGAAAGCTACCGCGACAGGGCAGGATCTGGTCGTTTCGGGCAGCAAGACGGTCCGGCTCTCGGACGTGTTAGTCGGCGACGTGTGGCTCTGCAGCGGCCAGTCGAACATGGGGACAGGATTCGATCGACGTCCTCCACCGCTCGATCCCGGACCGATGGATCTGCCTCAAATCCGGTACGGTGCTGTTTCGAACTTCGCCGACATCGCACCGCGGGCTGACGGAGTCGTCTTCTGGGTCGTGTCGGGCCCGAACACGGTTCCCCGCTACTCGGCGTTTCCCTGGTTCTTCGGCCAGCGGCTGCATCAGGAAGCGAAGGTCCCGATTGGGATCTTGAGAGCGTCGTGGGGCGGGGCCACGATCGAGAACTGGATGTCGCCAGACGGACTGCGCCAGGTGGATGAACTCAAGCCGCTGTACCGGGACTACGAAATCCGCTTGAAGGAGTACGAAGACAGTCTGCCCAGGAATACGAAGCTGTTGGAGGATTGGGTGCAGGCCGCGGCCCTGGCCCGCACGACCGGGACCATCATTCCGCCCATTCCGTACATCAATCCGCATCCTGTGAATGCGCCGCCGGGCAAGACGGGCTACTTCTGCATGTACTACGGCATGATCGACTACCTGACCCGGTTTCCGATCAAGGGCGTGGCCTGGTACCAGGGCGAGTCCAATGGCGACGACGGCCCCAGCTACACCCACAAGCTGCGTGCGCTGATCGGGGGCTGGCGCCAGGCGTGGAATCAGCCCGAACTGCCGTTCTACTTCGTGCAACTTCCGAATCTCGGCGGCGCCTGCGGCCTGCCGGAGCAACCGCTCAAGGGCTGGTCGCTGCTACGTGAGGCGCAAGCCCGTGCCCTGGCGATCCCGCACACGGGCATGGCGGTGACAATCGACTGCGGCGAGGAGGACCTGCACCCGCGGAACAAGTTCGACATGGCCCGTCGTCTAGCGGCTGTCGCGTTGGCGAACACCTACGGCTTGAAGGTCGAACACAGCGGGCCGGTCTTCAAGGGCGCCGACTTCAAGGACGGCAAGGTCACTCTGCACTTCGACCACGTCGGCGCCGGCTTGATGGTCGGCAAGAAGTTAGGCACCGAGCCAGCGGCGGAAGTTCCGCACGGCCAACTGCAGGAATTTGCGATCGCGGGGTCGGACAAGCGATTCTACTCCGCCGACGCGGTCATCGCAGCTGACACCGTCGTGGTCTCGTCTGATCAGGTACCGCAACCCGCCGCCGTGCGCTACGCCTGCACGTTCAATCCGGCCGGGAACAAGCTCTACGGCCGCAACGGCCTGCCGGCCGCCCCGTTCCGGACGGACAATTGGTGAAAGGACCTGGCGAATGCCTCGACTTGTTTCGTGAGGATCGCGGTCCTCCAGGGTGTCTTCAACGAAGGTCCGGTTTGTAGCGGGCGATGATCTCGCGGCGGCTGCGGACGTGCAGCTTCTCGTAGATCCGCTGGACGTACGTGCCCACCGTCGAGACCTTGATACTCAACTCGCCGGCAATCTCCTTGTACGACAGACCGGCCACCAGGAGTTCCAGAATCTCCTGTTCCCGCGCGCCGAGCGCGGCATCCTCCACCGCCACGCTGACCGCAGGCGGCGGCGCCGGACCACGAAAGACGTCGATCACCTTGCGCGCGATAGTCCGGCTCATCGGCACCCCGCCGGCGCGAATCTCGCGAATGGCCTCCAACAGTTTGTCAGGCATCACCGGTTTCACCAGGTAGCCGTGCGCCCCGGCAGCCAGCGCTTGAAAGATTGTCTCCGGGTCCTGGTAGACCGTTAGCATGATGATCTGCGTTCCGGGCAGTTGCGGGGCCAGCCGCGCGACGCATTCGACCCCGCTGAGATCCGGCAGATTCACGTCCATGACGATCACGTCCGGGCGAAGCGCCGGCAGCGACTCCAGCGCGTCAGTCCCCTTGGCAAAAGCGCCCACACATTGGCAGTCTGCGGCACAGGCAAGCACCTCTTTCAGCACCCGGCGAATCCGGGAGTCGTCTTCCACCACGGCCACATTGATAGTCATCGCTTCTCCTCAGATTCTCCTAGGCACCGTTACAGCGCTGTGGCCGGTCTCCGACCGAGCCACCCGGCCGACCGCAGGTCTCCAGAATCGCAGGAGACCGCGGTCGGCGGTTCCGGCGGGGTCAGAGACCCGCGCTGACGCGCGACAGGCAGGATGCCTATCCCACGGACAGCGGCATGCCAAACTCCACGCGTGTCCCGCCGCCGGGATGGCTCGTCACGTGGAATTGTCCGCCGATCTCGCGCATCCGCCGTTGCATGTTCTCCAGTCCTTCGTGCGTCCCCTCGCTGCCGGTGGCTTCCGGCACGAAGCCGCAACCGTTGTCCTCGACCGTGATCCGCATCAGGGAAGGATCCACCCGGACTTCCAGCCGGACCAGGTCTGCCTGGGCGTGCTTTACCGCATTGTTCAACGCCTCGCGGACCGCCAAAAACAAGAAATGCCGCTGGACGCCGGTTAGCGTCCCCGTGGGCAATTGCCCGGGAATATCAAATCGGACCCGCAGGCCGGCCGCTTCCAGGAACTGCTCCGAGGATTGGGCCAGGTAATTGACGAACCGCTCGATCGTGTCGTTGGCCGGATTCACGGCCCAGACGATCTCGTCAACATTGCGGACCAAGGACACGGCCGACTGACAGACGCTTTCCATCCGCCGTTGCGTGTCGGGCAGGTTCGCCTCGGCGAGGTCCCGTCGCACCCAGTCGCTCTGCATGGCGATCTCCGTCAGCCCCGCGCCGATCTCGTCGTGCAGGTCCCGCGCGATCCGCGCCCGTTCCTTGTCGAGCGCCTGCTCGTGCTCGATCTCCGCAATGCGGCGCTGCATGCGGCGCTGAACCGCCGCCCGCCCGATCCAGGCCGCAACGCCAAGCACGAGGGCCGAGGCCACCAACCAGAACTCGACGCGGTAGTAGAGCGGCACCCGGACTTCGACCGGCAGCGACACCTCCTCTCCCGTGGGTTCGCCGTTGGCCTTGACCGCCGCGACCCGGAACCAGTAGCTGCCCGGCTTCAACGGGCCGTAATCGGCTTGTCCGGGACCGCTGCCGCCGATGCTGTGCGCCGTCTGCCACTCGACCGTCAACCGATCACCGGGACGGACCGGAACCGATTGCGCGGGGACCGTCGACCAGTTGCCGTAGTGCTGCGGGTCGTCATCGACGAGCACCAGGATGGGGTGCGGTTGGGGCGTCGGCCGCGTCCGCAACTGGGCCAACTCCGCCCGCGAACCCTCGCGCATCCACTGGGCCGGCGAACCCAACGGATGTGCCAAGTCGGTTCCCTTGGTTACGCTCAGGTCGAACGCCTGGGTGCGTTCGCTCCCTGGCTTATCGACCCGCACGCGGACCGCATCGATGCCGACCACTCCGACCGCTGATTCTTGACCGTGGGACAGGCACGCGATCCGGGCGATCGCCGATCGCTCGGGCGCCGTGGCTTGTTCCCGCCGGGACACGAAATCGGAACTCTCGGCGGTACCCCGCCAGCCCGGCGTCTCGCCTTCCAAATAGAACTCGTTGCTACCGACAATCGCGCGATCGCGGTCGCAGAAATGGACCATCACCCGCATCTGCACCGGGAGATCGTGCCAAGTGGCGTCGGAGCCTTCCAGTTTGTAACGCAGGCGTATCGCGGCACCGCCTGCGGGGGCATCGCGGTGGAACTGAAACCGGACGGACCGAGCTGTCGAGGGAATTCGCAGCGGGTTTCGGTCGCGGCCCGCGGCCGGCGGCTCGCCCGGCAGGACGCGGACTTGACCGTCGACCTCGACGTTCTTGATGGTCACCTCGGCCCCAACGGGCGGAACTGGCAGGAACAACGTGCAGACCCACAGGCTCAAGACCAGCCGCTCTGCACCGCGATTCGCCAGCATATCGACCTTCGAAGTTGGAACGGGATCGAGCTTCCAAGAGCTTCTCGGTCGTCCATTCTAGCACGAAGGGGCTTTCGCGAGATTGTCGTAATTTTTATGACAAGACAGCCCGAACGGCCATCGGCTACGATGCGAGGAAGCGGCGTAAGCTTCCAGCTTGCGATGCCACTCTCTGCCGCAAGCTGAAAGCTTACGCCACGAGGATCCTCAACCGGTACACAAAGGACAACCCGCATGCGCAACGCCCTGACTCTGCTCCTCATCGCAACGTTTCAAGTCGCCGCCTGCTCCGCGCCGACGGCCCGTGCGCTGGAGTATCCCTACGCCCCGTACAACGCAGGCAAGATGGACCCGCAGAAATCGGGCTGGCCGCTGACGGAAGAGGAACGGGCCTACGTCTTGAAGCCGGAATACGAACGCCGACCGGGCCGAGAAGCCAACCAGCACAAGCCCGCGCTGTGGCCGGTTACGCCGGCCGCCGGGTTCTGGGGAGGGACCAGTTGGCTGGATATGCACGCGAAGCTGGTGAAGGACGTGGAGGCCAGTAAGGGGCCGATTGATGTCCTGCTCGTTGGCGACAGCATCACGATGCAGTGGGGCGCGGCATGGACGGAGCATTTTCCGAAGTTGAAGACCGTAAACATCGGTATCGGTGGCGACAAGACGCAGAACGTGCTCTGGCGGCTCGACCACGGCGGCGTTGCTGGCATTGAACCGCGGCTGATCGTACTGCTGATCGGCAACAACAACATGTTCTTCACGCCCGAAACCGGCGTCGAGGCCGCCGCGCAGGGCATCCAGATGTGCACGGCCAATCTCCGGGAGAAGTTCCCGAACGCACCGTTGGTGGTGGTGAAGATCTTCCCGGCTCACGCGCCGGGAGTTCGGTTCTACGAGGACCTCAAGAAGACGAACGCGGCACTTGATCCGTTGCAGCTCGACAGCGATCCAAAAGTGACCGTGCTCGATCTCTGGAACGACATGGTCAACGCCGACGGCACGTTGCGGAAGGAGTTGTTTACACCGGACAACATCCATCTAACTCAGGACGGTGGCTATGGACTTTACGCCAGCAAGTTGAAGCCCGTCATCGAGGCGTTGCTGGCTGGCAAACCGGTTCCGGTTGCGCTCGCGATACCGAAAGTCAACGCCGCCGTTGCGCCCACGAAAACGCCGGCGGCAACTGTCGCGAAAGAAACCGGGCACGCGCTGCCCGCCGCGGACATCGCGATCAACTCGAAGCCCGTGCTGACGTATCCGTACTCGCCGTACAACGAGGGCAAGCTGGACCCGCAACTCACCGGTTGGCCGTTGACTGATGCGGAAACGGCGTGGGTGGCCAAGGACGAATACTACCGCAAGCCGGGCCACGAGGTGCAGAAGCATCTTCCCGAAATGTGGTTTGTCACGCCGACGGCGGCGCATTGGGGCACGGAAGAAAAGGCGAAAAATGCCTGGATCGCTCATCACGCCACGCTCATCGAGAAGGTGAAAGCCAGCAGGGGCGGCGTCGACATCGCCCTGCTCGGCGACAGCATTACGCAAGGCTGGGGCGGCGGCTGGGATGGCGGGCCGTTCAACGCCGCCTGGCAAAAGCACTTCGGGGACAAGCAGACCGTTAACCTCGGCATCGGCGGCGACCGCATGGAGAACATCCTCTGGCGGCTCGACCATGCCGCGCTCGATGGCGTTTCCCCCAAGGCGATCGTGCTGATGATCGGTGTGAACAACGCGCCGCTGGTCTTCGCCAACGGGGCGCCTGCTGTCACCGCCGCGCAGGGCATCAAACTGTGCATCGAGAACCTGCGGATGCGCTGCCCCCAGTCGCAGATCGTGCTGGTTAAAATTCTGCCGGCGTTCGATCCGAGCAAGGAAGTCGGCGCGAAGGTCCGCGAAATCAACGCCGCCCTCGACGGTCTGAAGCTCGACGTGGACCCGCACGTCCACATCCTCGACCTCTGGAGCGAGTTCACCAACGCCGACGGCACCCTAAAAACCGCCCTTTACTCCGACGGCCATCTGCACTTGGGCGCCGCTGGCTACGAAGTCTTCGCCAGCCGGCTGAAGCCTGTGGTGCAGGAACTCCTGGTGAGGCCATGAAACGCACGCTCTTACTCGCACTCGTCACTTTCCTGGTGCCAATGCCGGCTGCCGCATCCGCGTCCGAATGGGTCCGGATCGACGATTTCCAAGCCAACCAGCCCGACGTGTTACCTCCGTCGGGAAATGGTTGGACCGTCGCGGATAAAGCGGTTTCGCAAGCCGTCGTGGCCGCCGACCGACTCGCGCCAGGCAACCAGGCCGTCAAGCTCCAGCGGCTCCTCAACGTCAAGTCCGATCAAGACGATACGCTGTTTCACAGCGGCGCGGTCAACATTCCGCCCGGCGGCAAAGGCACGGTATTCCTGCGGTTCCTCATCGAGAGCGGACTCGATACGACGCTCGGTTCCACCACGGGCGAGAAGCCGGTACAGAACATCAGCTTGAAAATCGGACTGACGGAAGCCGCGCTGAACGCCGGCAACTGCCGGGCCGGCATCTGGATCAACGGCCGGGACGCCATGGCTTACGGATTGCCCAGCGGGCCGAGCAAGGATTCCGTTCCCGTGCGGCGCAACCGCTGGTACCGGCTTTGGCTCGTGGTGGACAACGCGGAAGGCGCGACCGATCGCTCCGCGGCTTATCTCCAAGAGGAAGGCGTCGCCGGGAAACCGACGCCGATCCCGGGACTGATTCTTGTGCCGGCGAAAAGCGCACGCGGCATTCTCGCCACCGTCGGCGTCGTGAAGGCGCGCGAGTGCGGCTTGACGGACATCTGGCTCGACGATCTGTTCGTGGATAACACCGGCGAAAATCTCAGCGACCCGACCACGAGCACGGCGGCCATCGGCTGGAAACAGAAACTGGAGAGCGAAGCCAAACAATACCGGCACCTGCTGAAGAAAGCCGCCACGCCGCGCGAGGCCGAACAACAAGCCCGCCAGTTGCTCGCCGCGATGACGCGCGAGGAGAAGTTTGCCCTCGTCTGCGGTGACGGCGCGATTGGCATCCCCGGTTTCCCACGGTTGGGCATTCCGCCGGTGGTCTTCAGCGATGCCAGCGCCGGCATCAACAACGGTCCCGCGCCGGTCAAGAACCGCCACCCACAGACCGTGGCGTATCCGTGCCTGCTGTTGCTGGCCGCGACGTGGGACCCGCAACTGGCCGAGGAATACGCTCGGGCCATCGGCGAGGAATGCCGTTCGGGCGGCACGCACGTGTTGCTGGGGCCGTCGGTGAATTTCTATCGCACTGCTGTTTGCGGGCGCAACTGGGAATACCCTGGCGAAGATCCGCATCTGGCCGGTCGCATGACCGCTGCTTACGTGCGCGGTCTGCAATCCACCGGCACGGCGGCGACGCTGAAGGTGTTAGTCGGCAATGAAATCGAGTTTCACCGGCGCGGCAGCAATTCGCAGATCGACGAACGCACGCTCCAGGAAATTTACCTCGAACCGTTCCGCGCCGGCATCGCGGCCGGCGCGTTGGCGGTGATGACCGCTTACAACCAACTCAACGGGGCGTGGTGCGGCCAGGACCAATACGTGGGCACGACACTCCTGCGCGAGCAACTCGGTTTCCAGTGGATCAGCATGACCGACTGGATCGGCACCTACGACGGCGTGAAAGTCGCCGAGTCCGGCACCGACCTCGAAATGCCCGGAGGCTGGGCGTTGAAACAGGATCGCGCCAAAGTCATCGGCAGCGCCGCCATCGACCGCATGGTGCTCAACGTCCTCAAGACCTGCATTTACGCCGGGTTTTACGAGCCGAACTACACGCGGCCCGAACTGCTCGAACGCCGTCCGCAGTGGGAACAAACCGCCCTGAACGTCAACCGTGCCGGCATCGTGTTGCTCCAGAACAACGGCCTCCTGCCGCTCGCCGCAGCACAGACCGGCAAGACGATTCTGCTGGCTGGCAACAACGCCGCGCGCGAGGAACTCGCCGGTGGCGGCTCCGGCCACGTCAGAGGCTACAACCTGAAAACGTATTTGCAGGCCGTCACCGAGACTTTCCCCGACGCGAAGGTTGTTCACGCCGAGAAACCGACGGACGACCAGATTCGTGCCGCCGACCTGGTGCTGCTGTTCCCCGGTTTTCCGCTGACCGGCAAAGGCCACGAAGGTGAAGGTTCCGACCGCGATTCTTCGTTCGCGTTGCCCGACGACGCGATCATCTCACGCTGTGTCGCGCTGAATTCGAGAACGATTGTCTGCGTCACCGCCGGTGGCGGCGTGCAGATGGATTGGGCCGACAAAGCCGCCGCAATTGTCCACTGCCTCTACGGCGGCCAGACCGGCCCCGCGGCGCTCATGGACATCCTGACCGGCAAAGCAAATCCCGGAGGCAAGCTCCCGTTCACCATCGAACGCCAGTTCGCAGATTCGCCGAGTTCTGATGTGATCACACCCAAGCCCGACACAGATCGTCCCTATCCGGCCAGTGAATTTCCCGATTGGGTCAAAGGCGACTTCTACGCCAACGCCGACAAGACGCAGTTCTACCCCTATGACGTCCGCTATCGCGAAGGTGTCTTCATCGGCCATCGCTGGTATGAGTCGAAGAACCTCCCAGTGCGATTCCCGTTCGGCTTCGGTCTGAGCTACACGACGTTCGGTTATGAGAAGTTGGAGATCGAGCCGGTAAAGGACCAAACGGTGCGTGTGAGTTTCACGGTCAAGAACACCGGCCCGCGCCCCGGCGCGGAAGTCGCGGAGCTTTACGTCAGTCCGCACCAAAGCAGTGTCCCGCGTCCGCCGCAAGAGCTGAAAACGTTTCAGAATGTGCACCTCCAATTCGGCGAATCCAAGCGTGTGGAAATTCAACTCGGACCCGAAGCCTTCCGCTTCTGGCATCCGGCAAAAAAGGCGTGGGCGATCGAGCTGGGCGAATTTGAAATCCGCATCGGAGCATCGTCCGGCGATATCCGGCTACGGGCAACTGTCACATTGTAGAGCGATACCTGGGCAATTCGGGAGAATATCCATGAACACAAAGAACTGTTTCTTCGTTCTGTTTCTATGGCTAGCTCCCTGGACCGGGCTGCACGCGTCCGACACGCCCGCCCAGAAGCCCAATATCGTCTTCCTGATCGCCGACGATCTGGCGACGCGGCTCGGCTACTACGGTGACCAGGCCGCGATCACGCCAAACCTCGACCGGCTCGCCGCGGAAGGAATCCTGTTCAACCACGCCTACGCCCAGGGTTCGGTGTGCATCCCCAGCCGCACGTCGTTCATGCTCGGGCTCAACAACCGGCACGCCGGGGCCGATCATTTCAAGCAACATCCGGAGACCATGACGCTGGGCCGATGGTTCCGCGAGCATGGGTACCAGACCTTTTCGGTAGGCAAGATCGACCATGACGAGACTTACACGGACCCAAAGGCCTGGGACATCCGCGTGCCGATCAAGGACTGCAAGCGGGCTGCGGCGCCCCGGCACGCCCTGGAGTCGGCCGACGAGGACCAGGGCCGCAAACGCCGGACCGGGTTGCGGTTCCACGTCGAGGACGACGTTGAGGCGTTGGACGACCATGCCCGGACCGAGCGTGCCCTCCAGTTCCTGACGCACCAGCGCGATCCCAAGCGGCCATTCTTCGCCGCCGTCGGCTTCCACTCGCCGCACGATCCGTGGGAAGCGACCCGGGCCATGCACGATGCGCTGGATCCGTCACGGTTCACGCTCCAGTGGCCTTCGCCAGCCAATGTCAGCCCGCTGCCGCCGCGTGCGCTGTTCGATGATCCGGGCTTCGACATGAGCCCGGGCCGGCAGCGCGAACTGCAGCGACTTTATTATGCGACCGTGACGCTCCTGGACCACGAGGTCGGTCGGATCCTCGACCAATTGCGCTCGCAAGGATTGCTCGAGAACACCGTGATTGTCTTCACCAGCGACCAGGGTTTCCACCTCGGCTGGCGCGGCCAGTGGCACAAGCACACCCTCAGCGAAGAGGTGCTCCGGGTGCCGCTGATCGTGCGGCTTCCGCAGGGGCCACGCGGAGCGAAGGCGGGCGGCATCGTCGAACTGCTCGACCTGTTCCCCACGTTCTGCGATCTGGCCGGGCTTCCTGTCCCGGAAAAGCTTGACGGTAAGTCCTTCCAGCCGTTGCTGAAGGATCCGAAGGCCGAAGGCAAGCCGGGCGCATTTTGCTCGATGCCGCCAGGGTGGGGCAACGGCCGGACGGTTCGCACCCTGCGCTGGCGTCTGACCGAGCGGCTCGACGGCTCGCGGGAGCTTTACGACCTTCACCACGATCCGCTTGAGTATTACAACGTCCTCAACCAGCCGGAGAACGCGCCGCTTGCCAAGCGGCTCCACGCGATGTTGGAGCAGGAGTTCGGGCCAATGGCCATGACCGTACCGGCCTGCAGACAATCACCGGAAACCGCCGCGAAGAGCCCAAGTAGAGCCGATAATTTTCGGGCCTTGAAGCCACTCGAAGAGAGTGCCGGGCGATAGACGCTGCGGTTTGATCCGCACCTGTCCTGCCTACAGGGAAACAACCATGAAAACAGCACTCATGATCCTTGCCGCCCTCGTCCTGGAGCCGCTCGCCGCCGGGCCGGACTTCCAGTCCCGACACCTTGCGATTGGCCTGTCGCGCACCGCGCCGGCGTTCAGCCTGTTCGCCGTGGATTCTCTGGGCCAGGGAAAGCTCGGCCAGAATCCAGTGCTGACAGAGACCAATTCGGTTGCGGGCCTCGAACTCGACGGGCAAACCTACAAGCTCAATGGCAACCCGATCTGGCGCGCTGAGTGGGGCGAGAAGACGCTGACGCTGCGGTCCGAGCACGTCGCCGGCGTCGAGATGCCGCCGTTCACGCTCGCCTTCAACCAGAAGGCGAATCACGCCACGTTGCTCGGCCTGATGAAACCGGGCGAGCGGCAGATGAGTCTGCCGTGCGTGCTGCACCTGCCGGATATGGGCACGCTGCGGATCACCGGCGAAGGGTGGCTGGATTACGACGCCCGCCGCCGCGCGAAGCCGGCTTTCGTCCGCGTCGCGTTCCCGCCGGCCACCGCCGCCCGGCCGCGAGTCGAATACCGGCTGGAGGTCACGGCGATTTACCCGCCGCTGCCGGGCATCGAAGGCAACCCGCTGTACGACGGCTTCCGCCGCGACTGGCTGAACATTTTCCAGGTCAATCCGCGCGTGCAGATGCTGGCGAACAACGCGTCCAGCGATCCGTGCTCGTTCACGCTCTTCGAGTATTCCGATCTGGCGCTGCACACGCCGCCGCTGGCCGAGGGGCTGACGGCGAACGATCTCATTCGCATGACGCTCGACCGCTATCTGGCCGGTGCGAAAGGCTACGGGCAGATCGGTTACGGCTGCGAGCCGTCCGACGCGGACCTGATCGCGTGGAAGACGCCGTGGACATCGCTGGACACGCTGCCGTCGCTGCTCATCTCGGCCTGCAATTACGTGAACGGTTCGGGCGATCACAAGTGGGCCGCCGCCCACTACGCCAAACTCTCCGCGTGGGGTCGCGAGATGTTCGCTGCCGACAAAGACGGCAACGGGTTGATCGAGTATCCCGGCACCGGCGACTTCGGCGACCGTCCCAAGACGGAGCGGCGGCCGGCGAACTGGTGGGACTGCATCAACTTCGGCCACGAGGACGCCTTCTCCAATGCGTTGGCCTACCGGGCCGCGACGATGTTCGCAGAACTTTCAGGCAAGCTGGCACACGACGATGACTCGCGGTTCTTTGCCGGCAAGGCCGCGAAGCTGCGGACCGCCTACGGGCCGACCTTCCTCAACCCCGCCACCGGCGTGCTGGCCGGCTGGAAGAGCGCCGACGGCCAACTGCACGACTACTGGTTCACCTATGTGCAAGGCATGGCCATTACGTTCGGCCTGCTCGACGACCAGACCGCCAACCGCGTCATGGACCGGCTGCTGGCGAAGATCAAGGAAGTGGGCTATGCCCGCTTCGACCTCGGCCTGCCCGGCAATCTCGTGCCGGTCAAGAAAGGCGATTACGTCGACGAGAACCACCCGCCCGAAGCCACCGGCCAGCCGCGACGGGACGACGGCAGCGACGGCTTCCAGTTCTACGAGAATGGGGGCGCCACGGGCTGCTGGGCGTATTACACCGTCAAGGCGCTTTACCAACTGGGCCGCGCCGAGGACGCCCGGTGCATTTTCCACCCCATGCTGGCCGGCTACGCGCACGGCAAGTTCCAGGGCTTCGATGCCAGCGGCCGGTCACTCGATTGGCGCGACTGGCGAGGCGGCGGGCACGGCTACGAGGGCCTGCTGGTGGACAACTACCACGCCCTGCTGGCGGTGCTGGATGACGTGAAGGCGAAGAAACCATGAAACATCTGCTCTCGCTCGTGATCCTGCTACTCGTCTCCGTGCTCCCGCTCCACGCCGCCGAGCGCAAGCCTGCGTTGTGGGCCGTCTATTACGCTTGGTATCAAACTCACGGCAAGTCGAGCATGTGGACTGTCGACGGAACCGCGGAGCCGCGCTCGAAAGCCCAGCCGCTGATCGGCTACTACGACAGCGACGATCCCAAGGTCGTCCGCTGGCACGTCCGCGTGGCAAAAGCGGCCGGCATCGACGCGTTTCTGGTCTCCTGGTGGGGCTGGGCCAACATCAGCGGCCAAGCGTTCGAGAAGGTCATTCTGCCGCTGGCCGCCGAAGAGCAGTTCAAGGTCGCCCTGTGCAGCGAGTTGGCTCAGTTTCACCACGATGTGCAGGTGCTTGCGCGCCAGACGAGTGATGTGTTGCGCAAGACCAAGGACAGTCCGGCATACCTGCGCGTGGACGGCAAGCCGGTGGTCTATCTGTACCAAGTACCCTTCGCCCCCAAGCTGACGCCGGAAACCTTCGGTCAGTTGTGCCGCGGCGTCGAGGCGGACGTCGGCCCCGTGTACTGGATGATGGATAAAGTCACGAACGTCGGCGGACGTGGGTTGAACTTCCCCGACGAGTGGCTCAAGCTCCCGGAGATTCCCCTGTTCGGGTTCTACGGGACCTTCAGCATCAAACGCGTCTGGAAATACGAACACCTCGCGCCCGATTATGCCCGCTTGGTCCAGCAGGCCCACGCAGCCGGCAAGAAAGCCTTCCTCCCCGCGCATCCCGGTCACGACAACAGCGGCTTCCGGCCCAACGACTTCTTTGTCATCCCGCGCGATGATGGTCGCACGCTCCGCGGCTATCTGCGAGCGGCCACCGAGGCCGGTGCAGACGCGGTCCTGCTGACCAGCTTCAACGAGTGGCCGGAGACCACGGTGGTCGAGCCCTCGTCGTCCTGGAGCGATCCGTATCTCTACCTTAGAATCGTGGCCGAATGGAAAGGTGCGCAGTTCGGCCCACCGCCGCTGCCGAAAGGCCGCGATTGACGCCAATCTCCGGGGAGATGCCGATGACACGCATGCCAGCCTTCGTCACACTGTTGTTGACGCCGCTGGCCGGAATCGGGGCCGCCAAGACGACGCAGAAGCGTGTCCAACCGCACGTCGTCCTGTTCCTCGTCGATGACCATCACAGGATGTCCAATGCTCGACGGGTGCGCAGTACTTGGGTAAACGAAGCTCAAACCACGAGGAGTGAACCATGAACGCCAATGCCTACAGACATTGTTGCCACGGATGTCCGGCCGCCGACCGGCGTGGGTTCTTGAAGAGTCTCGCTGCCGCCGCCGTGTTGGCCCCGAGCGGCCTGACCGCCTTGGCCCAGGAACGCCCGGCAGCCAAGCCGCGCGTCGCCGTGTTCTTCCTGTCCGACCCCCAGCCCGTCGAGAATTGGCCTTGGCCGGGGTGGAATCCGGAACCGCGCGAGAAGGATTTGGGCGCAGCTTTGACGCGCGGCTGTCCGGAGGTGGAGTTCGAGTTCTTTTCCTCCCGCAACCAGTCGTTGCAGGCGGGACTGGCCGGGAAGGAGCGGTTTGACGGAGCGCTGGCGTATCTGATGACGCTCGGCGGCAGCGGCAAGTCGGTCATGCCGCTGGTGGAATGGAAGAAACCGATGATCCTCGCCAACTACGTGCTCGGCGGCTGCGCGCCCTGGCTGACCAGTACGACCCGACTGCTGGCGGCCAACCGGCCCGTCGTCTGTGTTTCCACCGAGCGCGATGCGGATCTGGTGTCGGTCGCGCAGTGCTTCACGTCGGCCAAGCGGATGACCCCCGAGCAGTTCGCTGCCGAAGGTTGGACGGCCTACCGCAAGACGTTCGGCCAAGCCGATGCCAAGAAGGCCACGGAAGATCCGCTCCAGGTCCCCGGCGTGACGGAAATTCAGAAGCAGCTCGCGGCCAAGCGCCTGCTGGTCGTGGGCAGCGGCAAGCCGGGTACGGAAGCGGAGTTTTTAGGCGCGAAGGTCATTTACATTGGCTTCGACGAATTCGACGCTCTCTGCAAGGAAGTGGATGCCGACGCCGCGAAGGAGAAGGCCGACAAGTGGATGCAGGCTGCCGAGAAGATTGTCGAAGCGCAGCCGGAAGCCATTCGCGCGTCGGCCCGCGTGGGCCTGGGCGTGCGCAAGTTGCTGGCCAAATACCACAGCGACACGGTGACGATGAACTGCCTGGGCGGCTTCGCTGCGGGCAAGCTCCCGGCGTATCCCTGTCTGGGTTTCACCGAACTGCTGGACGAGGGCCAACACGGCGTGTGCGAGGCGCAGGTGCCCGATGCCTGGGCGATGGCCCTGTGCCGCATCATGACCGGCCGCGCGGGCTTCGTGTCGGACCCGACGCTCGACACCTCGACCCACCACATCATCTACGCCCACTGCATGGCGCCGACCAGGATGCTGGGCACAGACCGGCCGGCGAGTCGCTTCCGCATCCGCACGCTGCATAATCGCGATCCGCGGGGTGCGTGCGTGCAATCATTCATGCCGCCTGGCTACATGACCACGTCGTTCCGCATCGTGGGCAAGACCCTCTTGATCCACCGGGCGAAATCGGCGGGCAACTTCGACTCCGAGCGCGGCTGCCGCAGCCAACTGGTGGGCGACGTCCAAGGCGACATCGAGAAACTCATGCGGCACTGGCACGCCTGGCACCGCGTGACGGTCTACGGCGACATCCGGGAATCGCTCACCGAGCTGGGCAAAGCCCTGCGACTGGAGACGGTGGAAGAAGCGTGACCCTGGCCGGACCTGAGCCTGCGGGTGATCGTCGGTAACCAGCACCACGACTTTCCTGGCGCTGGCACCGATCCGCCAGTTGCCGGTCAGAAAGCCCGCCTCCCACCGCGTCGCGGGCTGAGGGGTCCACGTGCCGCGGGTCGGCGGATCATCGGCCGCCAGGACCGAAGACACTGGGAGGCTGCCGAAGACCAGGCCCAGTTGCGGCATGGAGCGAGCGCCGAAAACGGATATCGGGTTGGCACGCTTCGACCCTGTGATTCGTGCGCCCCGTCGCGAACTGAGGCCCCGCGCCAATCTTCGGCGGAGCGTGCCGTGGGAAACCGGGAAAACTCTTGGTAAGTTGGCCGCGTGCGCGTACATACCGTCAATATGAACCCCATGTCCGATCCGCCGCGCAGTCCGTCGGGCGCAGAGTCCCCTTCGCCCGAGAGGCAGGAAGATTTTATTCGCCTGCTCAATGGGAATCATGCGCTGCTGCTGCGGTACGTAATGTCGCTTCTGGGGCACCGGCAGGATGCGGAAGATGTGCTGCAACGAGCCAGCGTGACGATGTGGCGGCGATTCAATTCGTTCGAGCAGGGCTCGGATTTCGTCGCCTGGGCCACGACGATCGCCTTCTACGAAGTTCGCAACTTTCAACGAGTCACGGGCCGGGCTCGACTGCGGTTCGACGAAGAACTGTTGCAGACGCTGGCGGCTGAACGAACTCAGCACGTGCGGACGTGGGAGGTTCGCCGAGACGCGCTCGAAGAGTGCGTCCAGCAACTTGATCCGGCTGGCCGTGAACTGGTCGATGCGGTCTATCTTCGCGGTGAAGAAATCAAGGCCGTGGCAGAGCAAGCCGGGCGACCGTTGCAGTCATTCTACAATCGGCTCAGTGTCATCCGCCGGATGCTCGCCGAGTGCGTACAACGAAAGCTTGCCGAGGCTTCCTCATGACCGAGTCTTCCCTCAACGCTCCGGCCGAATGGCATCGGCTCTTCGATGCCGCCTTGAATAACACGCTCGACGAAGCTGCAGCGACTCGGCTGGCTGAGCTGCTCCGAGACAGTGCAGCCGCTCGCGAGTTGTGGTTTCTCTATCACGACAACGAGTGCGGACTGGCGGAGTTGGCAGCGGTCGAGCCTGTGTCCCGACCTAGCGTGCGGCCGACGCTGCAGAACAAGAAGTCGAATTCATGGCCGAGGCAAGGCTCGCTGGCTGCGGCGGTCGCGGGCCTGGTCGTCGGTGTATTGAGTGCGTCGCTGGCCTGGGCGTATGTCGGATTGCAGTCTCAACGAGCGATCACGCTGTTGCAGGAGAGCTTTGAATCCGGTCCCGCGCCTTTGGTAACTGGCGTGCCGATCGAACCGGGCTACTGGTGCGGTGACTATTCCGCGATCGTGAGTGAGCAGCAAGCAGTGAAGCCAGCGAGTGAGAAGAAGATGTTGCGCTTTCTGCGGGGCGACTATGAGGGGCGAAGTATTCCGTCGAGCCACAGCAGTGATGTTTTCCGGTTGGTGGATGTCCGGCCTTATCGCCGGGAGTTTGCGGATGGCGGGGCGGTGGTGCAGTTGTCGGCGGTGTTCAATGCGGCGCCGTTTCCGGAGGATGAGACTTTCAGTGCCACGCTAACGATTTTCGCGCTCGACGCGAGCCTCGTTGGAAATGAGCTGCTGAAGGCGGAAAACGTGCTCTCGATGGAATCGCTCGCCTTTTCGCGCAGCACCAAGGTCGTGATGGATCGGGATCCGACCACGTGGCAGAAGGTGAGCAACGAGCTGCGCCTGCCTCCGGGCACGGGTTACCTGATGCTCCGCATGGGAATGTCCAACGACACGAAGTCGCCGGACAAGCGCCGGGACAGTTTCGCCGGACACTTTGCCGACAAGGTGCAACTCGTGCTCGCACGGCGCTCGGAGATTCCGGTGCCCTGATTGGCCTTTGCGGAATCGGTTCCGCTCTCGTTACACCGACCCACCCATGAATCAGCTCTTGCATTTCTCGACGACGTTCGCACTGTGTGCCGCTGTCTTTTGTGGCGTGGGCAGCGCGTCGGCGGCCTCGTTGAGCAATGACCGCTACACTCTGGGTGTCGGCGATGACGGCACGGTCATCCTGCGGACCGACGGTATGCCACCGCAGACCATCGCGCCGGAGTTCACCGTGCTGCGCAGCGAGCGCGACCCCCGGATTCATCGCAATTTCAACCATCCGAACTACCCCATCGCGCCGCGCCCGTCGTTGCGCTGGCTCGCAGCGAATGAACCGGCCGATGTGCTCAATGCGTGGCTCGCCACACCTGCAATGAAAGCGGCGGTGGCGTGGAATGCGGTGGTCACTGGCGAGGGCGAGCAGCGCGTGTGGGAATATCGCGACAAGTCAGGCAAGGTCGCGCTGCGCGTGGGTGGCCGCAGCCGCGACGGCGCGACGAGGCCGTTCGCTGTGGGCGAGAAGACTTTGGTGCGAGCCACGAACGCGAGCGTAAATAGCGATGCGGTGCGTTGGACATTTGCGGCGGATGAACACTTCACGCTCGATGCAGCCGTGCGCCTGCCGCCGGGCGACGTTGATCCCGAAATCACCTTTACGCTCAAGCCGAGGCAGGCGGGATACTTTTCTGTGGCATTCACCGGCGCGCCAGCGGTGCCGCGGAAGGAATTGCTGCACGTGCCGCAGGAGTGCGCGGGGCGCGGCGAGGTGCAGGGCGACTTTGTGCTCAGCGAGGCGGACCTGAAATTGCCTCGCGTGATGACGGCGACCCGCGGAGGCTGTCTCGCGCTGGTGGCCGATCCGCGCGAGTGCCGCTTTCGTTTGCCAAAGCTCGATGATTCGCGATTCGGCCTGATGCGTCGCTTCACCGATGCGGACGCCGTGCAGCCGGTGTTGCTCGCGCCTTTGCTCGGCGGGGCGGAGTCGCAGATGAAAGCCGGTGTGCCGTGGAGCTTCAAGCTGCGGCTCGCGGCGCGCGCAGGCGACTGGAAGGCGATGCACCGCCACATCGCCCAGGACATCCACGGGCTGCGCGACCAACGCGACAACTCCGGCCCCGGCACGCTGAACGGCTGCCTGGAGCGCATCATGGATTTCCTCGCCGACCGCAACGGCCGCAACTACGCGATGTGGAGCGACGAGCAGAAATACTTCGACTACTTCACGGACCAGACCGGCGTGTTCAAACCGTTCTCGCCGCTCTACGGCCTGAGCGCCGCCATCGTGACGGACGACGAGGACTTCTACGGCCGGCGCGCGCGGCCCGCGGTGGAGTTCGCGCTCTCGCGCAAATACAACGTCTTCGCGCCCTACGAGGGGATCTATGAAGCGATTGTGAAATCGGCCGCGAGCGATGTCGGCGGGCCGTATCCGGGCTACGCGCAGCTTGTGAGCCTGGATGAACTCCTGCAACATCGCGCACCAGGCATTCGCTCGCTGGCCGAGGCGAAAGGGCCGGCGAAGAACAACATCGCCGATGCGCTCGCGCGATGGCGTCTCACGGGAGATAGTGCCGCGCTCGAGGCGGCGACGAAGGCAGCCGGCGCAGCGTTGAAAGCGGGCAACGTTTCGAGCGAGCAGGCGCTGTTTGATTTCCTCGAACTGCACGATGCGACTCACGATGCGTTGGCCCTGCGAGGCGCTCTCGAAGCAGCCTATCACAAGACGACCGAGCTGAATCTGTACCCCCAACCGCCGCATGAAAACGTGCTCGTGGATAAAGGCGGCTTGGCACCGATTCACGGTCACTCCTATGGCCGGCACAGCAACATCTGGGGTTTTCAAGTGCCCGAGCCCGTCACCGCGCCTGAGCAAACCGTGCCCGCCTGGCGCGTCTCGCGGCTGGGCGTGGCCTCACCGGCGTACCCGATGGAATTCTGGATGAACACGCACGGCGCGTTGCTGCGGACCGCGGCGCTCGCGCACGATGATTTCCTCCGCGCTGTCGCGCGCAACGGCATGGTTGGGCGCTTCGCGAATTATCCTGGCGACAATCGCTCCTTCGTCTCGCTCATCGCCGAGCGCCCGGATGCTGTGGAGGCGCCGCCGTGGAAGTGGAACTTTGCCACCGTGAATCCCGGCCACGCGTGGGATTTCGCCGGCGCGGTGATTGATTTCCTCGTCGCCGAGGCCTTCGATCGCTCACACGGCGCGATTGACTTTCCCGCGGTGAGCGCTGCGGGCGGCGGTTTTCGCGTGCGTGTCTATGGAGCGCGGGCCGGCGTGTTCTATGGCGAGAAGAATGCGCATCTATGGCTTCCGCGGGGCCTCGTGAAGAGCGATAACAAGCAGCTCGACTGGATTGCTGCCCGGAACAACGGCCACCTCTTTCTCGCGTTCATGAATCAGTCCGGCCACGAGGAGTCCGCCGACATTGCCATCGATCCCACATTGGCGCGCTGCACCGCTGGCGAGGCGCGCGCGTGGGCCGGCAATGCTCCCGCAGCGGCGGTACGCGTGGCGGCGAACCGCCTGCGCGTAACGGTGCCCCCGAAGGGCATCGCCGCGCTGGCGATTCCCGCGACGATTCGCGAAGGCCTGCAAGCGAGGTTAACTGCGAAGGACGCGCCGGTGCTCTGTGCCGGAAGTTTCGCGGACGCCGACACCGCTTTCGGCAAAATTCACGCCATGCTCCTCAGCGCCGGTCGCGGACTCACCGGCGCGTTCGTTTACGCGGAAGCGAAACCGCAACACGTCATCGCTGCGCGGCTGCGCTGGAGACAGGGCGAGGGCAAATGGCGCGAGGAGACGGACGCGATTTTCCCCTATGAGTTCTCGGCGGCGCTGCTTGATGACGGCGGTGATTTTCAGTGCGTGTTTGAAATCGAGGACGCGCAGCAGCGAATCCATCGCTCGCCGCTGTTCACGTTGTGCATGGGCGGCAATCAACCTGCTCGGGTCGAGGCCGCGTCGCCCGGAGCCGACGCTCCCATCGCCGCCGTGCCCTCCCCGCTCGCGCCCGCGCCTGCGGACTTTCTGGTCCAGGCGGGTTTCCTCGACTACCTGCGAGAGGCGTCGAATCCGAAACGGCTCGGTTTCCACGACGGGCGTTTCTTTCCCTACTCGACGCCGCGGGGCCGCCGCATTGGCTTTGGTTCCGCGGTGTGGGAGAAGCGTTTCTTCGCGGACGGTTGCACCGAGGCCGAGGCAAACGCCCAACTGCGAGCCGAGCTTTTGAGGGCAGACTCCGAGCTGCGGGTGCTGCTCGCAAAACGCTCGCCGGTGACTACCATCGAGTCCCTCACGGCTCAGCAGCGCGAGGTCTTGCTCGACTTTGCACTCAGCGAGGGCGTTGACAGGTTGCGTGCGGATTTCCTGGACGCCGTGCTCGCGAACGACTGGCCGCGGATCCTCCGCGAGCACATCTACGTGCGTTACTGCGGCGCCGCACCCGACCACGCGCGCAACAAGGCCTTTGCCCAAAGGCTGCTGAAACAGAAGAAGAAACCATGAAAACAGTGTTTGCTCTTGGGATGCTTCTTCCGCTGGCGTTGATTTGTCCGGCCCGCGGCGGTGAAACCATCGCGTGGTATCGGCAGCCGGCCAACGCCCGGCACGAGGCATTGCCGGTGGGGAACTGCCGGGTCGGGGCGATGGTCTTCGGGGGCGTAGAGAAGGAACTGCTCCAACTGAACGAGCAGACGGTCTGTTCCGGCAACCGTGCCGATTCGGCGCTGCGGCTGTCCACCCTCTGATCCTGCAGAGATTCACCGTCTACGGAGAGCAATGACGATGAAAGCAATGACAATGACCAGAGACTCATGGCAGCTGGCGCTGATCGTGGCGCTGGTGGCGCTGCCGTTCTCGGATGCATGGGCGGCCGATCTGACCAAGGCCGATCCCGCCGCCATTGCGCGCTGGCAGGACATGCGCTTCGGCATGTTCATTCATTGGGGGCCTGTCAGCATCACGGCCAAGGAGATCAGCCATTCTCGCGGCTCCACGGAGCTGCCGATCGAGAAATACGATGCGCTCTACAAGGAGTTCAATCCGGTCAAATTCAACGCCGACGAATGGGCCGCCACCGCGCGAGCAGCGGGCATGAAATACATGGTATTGACCGCCAAGCACCACGATGGGTTCTGCCTCTGGGACACCAAATGCACGGACTACAACATCATGCGGTCGCCGTTCTCCCGTGACGTCACCAAGGAACTGTCGGCCGCTTGCCATCGTGCCGGCCTTGCTTTTGGCGTTTACTATTCGGTCTGCGATTGGCATCACCCGGACTTCCCTCGCACCGGCGAGAAGGGCAAAGTCGTTCGCGAGACATCCGACCTCGACCGCTATACCGTGTATCTCAAGGCGCAGATCACGGAGTTGCTTCAAGGCTACGGGCCAATCCTTACGCTTTGGTTTGATCATGCCCAAGTCTTTGGCGGCGACCGGGGACAAGTCGTCATCAATCTGGCCCGGTCGCTTCAACCTGATATCCTTGTCAACAACCGCTCCATGGCGAGGGGCGATTTCGACACTCCGCAGCAGAAGGTCGGCATCTTCAATCTGGAGCGGCCGTGGGAGTCGTGCATGACGATCACGACCAGTGGGGGCTGGTCCTGGCGCGGCGAGAAAGACGGGGCAAAACCACTGGCCGATTGCCTCGCCATGCTGGTGAGGTGCGCAGGGGCCGACGGTAACATGTTACTCAACGTCGGACCGCGTCCTGACGGCTTGATCGATCCCAAGCAGGTATCGCGTCTCGCGGAAATCGGCGATTGGCTGGCGAAGTACGGCGACGCCATCTATGGCACGCGCGGCGGCCCTTACCTGCCCACCCAGAACATCGCCTCCACGCGCAAAGGCAACACCATCTATCTCCACATCACCGCTTGGCCTGAGGACACGTGCAAGCTTCCGGCGTTGGCCGCGAAGATTCGAAAGAGCAGTCTGCTCACCGGCGGTGCGGTGAACGTCCGTCAAACCGCGGACGGCCTCGAGATCGCCGTGCCGAAATCTGATCGGCAGGCGATGGACACCATTGTCGTCCTGGAACTTGACATGCCCGCCATCCAAATCGGACCGATCACCGTCAAGGATGAGAGGATCTCACCGAAGTGACAATGAAAACAATCGCATGTTTACTGGTGGCCTCTGGGGTGGGGTTATGCGTTGCATCCGATCTCCGGGCTGAGCCTCCTGCCGGGCCAACGGCCGCGGCGTCCAGCGAGGCGTCACGAAAACCGGAACTCGCCCTGTCAATTGAGGAGAAGCTCCAGCGTGCCGCCAAAGATGAGGAGTTGATCAAGAGCAAAGGCCGTCTGGCGGACATTCGCAACAAGGGGCCGAATCCGTATCTGAAGGGATTTCTCCCTCCGAAGCCGTTCAACGAGAGATACAAGATCGCATTGGTGAAGAACGCCGAGGGGCTTTGGATCAAGGCGGAAAGCGAATACGTCAATCAGGATGCCGGCCTCTCCAAGTGGCTTATGACCAACTGGATCCCGGCGGTCCGCAAAACGATGCAATTGGGGGAGCCGGAAATCGGCAGGCTCCGGGTCGCCGCCCGTCCTTCCGAGGAGCGCCTGAACGTCCACGAGAACATCGTTTACAACCGGCTCGGGGACAGGGGGCTGGTTCTCGATCTCTACACCCCGAAGACAAAGCCAGAGCGTCTTCTACCGGTGGTGATCTTCGTTCACGGTGGTGGCTGGCTTGGGGGAAGCCATCGCACCAATCGGCCCGTTGCCATGAGTCTTGCCGAGAAGGGTTTTGCGGGCATTGCCGTCGAATATCGCCTTGGAGTGGAGGCTTGCTTTCCCGCCGCGGTCTGGGATGTCAAGGCGGCGGTCCGGTGGGTTAGAAAGAATGCGGCACATTACGGGCTGGATTGCTCCTTCATCGCCGTGGCGGGCGGATCCGCCGGCGGAAATATCGCCGGGCTTGTCGGCGTGACCTACGGCGACCCGAGATTCGAGGGAGATGGCGAGCACCGCGAAGTTTCCAGTGCCGTGCATGGCATTATTTCGCTCGATGGCGCCATCGGAGAGTGCTCAGGCAACTGGACCGGCGGCCCTGACAAAGATCCCTGGCTGCACAATGAAGCCATCCCGCTCCTTCACATGATTCAGCAGAACCGGTGTCCACCGCTCTTGTTTGTGAAAGGCGGCCGTCCCTTATCTGCCTGGATCCAGGCCAATATTGCCGAGAGTCACGCACAACATGTCCACTTCCGCTGGCCACATGCATTCGAGTGTTTCGACCCATCCAAAGATGAGCTCGTCGATCTGCTCGCCGGCTACCTGAACACTCAACTTCTTGAACTGGATCGCCAAACTCCCTAGCAGGGAAGACTCTCGAGATGACGCGCCTCGCCTTTCTCGCTGTCCTCTTGGTCGCGGACAATCGTTTGTCCGCCGAGCCTACACGGCTTTTCCGCCCTGAGTTCATCGCCATCCACTCGCGTGAGCCGCTCACCATGGCGCCGGTAAAGTGGACTAAGCCGATTTACAATCTCGTCGGATGGAGGCGCAGCAAGGGCGCGGTGGAGCGCGACATTTTCAAAGCGGGTGACGTCATTGCGCTGACTTGCCCGAGCATCGAGCAACGCGGGGACGTGACGCACTGGACGTTCACGCATGAAGCCGTCGAGCTTGAGGCAGAGCTATCGCAGGGAAAGTTGCGGTACACTTTCACCGCGAAGGAACCGGGCCTGTGGTCGGTCGCTTTCGCCGGGGCGCCCGCAGCACAAATGGCGGAGGTGATCGAACTGTTTCAGCCGCTCGTGTGGACTGGCCGGCGCTTGCCCGAGGAAAGCTCCCTCATTCCCGATGATATCTGTTCCATCCCCGGATGCCTGGTACAGACGAAAAGCGGAACGCTCGGTGTGCTCGCGGCGCCGCAGCAGTTTCCTTTCGCCATGCCGACCGCGCAGACGCGGCGGTTTGGAGTCACGCTGCGCAACGCGAATGGCGACGCGCAACCGATGGTCTTCGCGCCCTTTCTGGGCACGCAGGAATCGCGCTTGGAGGCCGGCATGAAGCACAGCTTCGAGCTGGCGCTCGTCACACAGTCGAAGCCGCTCAGCGCGACCTTCGAGCACGTTGCGCGCGAGGTGTGCGGCTTCCGCGACCGGCGTGAGAACACGCTCACGTCGCTCAATACGGCGCTGGAGAACATGCTAGACTTCGCGCTCGGGCCGTGGGGCAACTTCGACCCGGCGAACAAGGCTTTTCATTATCCCGACTCACCTGGCTCCGTGAAGAACGTCAGCGCGCTGCACCCACTCGGCCTCGCCTTCGTAACGGACAATGAACGGCTCTTCCGTGAGCAAGCCGTGCCCATCCTGGAGTTCCTGCTCTCGCGCGAGAAGTTTCTCTTTGCCCTGAATGAGGAGGGCCTGAAAAGCAGTCAGCGCCCCTCGATGCGCATGGCCGGTCCCGCGATGCCGCTTTCCGAACTCGCCGCGCTGCATCGCATCGCCGGCGGCGCCACGCTTTATTTTCGCGAAAGCTTGGAACGCCTGCATGGCGTCAGTCGCACGCTGAACATGGATTGGGTCAGTCCCGCAGGAGCGTGGCAAAATGACCTGTGGCGCTATCGTGCCACCGGCGAGCCGAAGTGGCTTGAGGCCGCCATCGCCAAGGCCGAACCGGAACTCACGAAGGTACCCACGGATTTCAGAGAAGCCGCCGACGGCACGTTTTTCGAATACCTGCTGCCGGCGTGGAAAGATCTCTATGAGCTGTATCGCGACTCGCACGAACCGCGCCACCTCGCCGCCGCGCATCGCGGAGCGCGGTTGTATGCGCAGTTGATTTGGTTCTACCCCTCGGTCCCGGAAGGCGACATCACGGTGAACGAGAGCGGCTTTGCCCCAAGACGCGGCTCGCTCGACAGGCCCGGCCTCGTGCCCGTGGCCAAGGAAACCGTTCCCGCCTGGCGCGTTTCCGAGCAAGGTCTCACGTGCGAGGGCAACGGCACCGTGCAACGCATCGCGCTCTATCTGGCCACGCACGCACCGCTGTTCTTGCGCATCGCGCAAGACACCGACGACCCCTTCCTCCGCGACCTTGCCCGCTGCGCGATGATTGGCCGCTTTGCCAACTTCCCCGGCTATCACTTCAACACGCTCTACTCCACCGCGCAGGAGAAGGCCGACTTCCCACTGCGTCCCTTCGACGAGCTCAAGCCGACAACGTCCTTCCACTACAACCACGTCCTGCCGATGGCGAATCTCGTGCTCGATTACCTCTTCGCCGAAGCCCGCGACCGCGCGCGGGGGGCCATCGACTTTCCCACCGAATACGCCGAGTGTTATGCCTTCCTGCAGAGCGGAGTCTATGGCGCGCCGGGCAAGTTCTACGATCAAGCCAACGTGATCCCATGGATGCGCAAAGGCTTCGTGAAGACCGACAACGTCCAAGTGAACCACATCGCCGCCCGCGGTGAGAACACGCTGTGCGTCGCGCTGCTGAATGAATGTGATCGCGCGCTCCGGGATGTGACTGTGCGACTCGATTTGCCCGCTGGCCGGTACCCAGCAACAATCTGGCGCGACAACAAACGCGAGATCGCAAGACTCGCCGTCATCGACGGCACGGTAAGAATCTCGCTCCCGCCCAAAGGCATCACGGCGCTCGTCGTCGAAGGCGTGCATTTGCAGCCAAGCTTTCAGCCCAAGTTCGCCGCACCGCGCGCCCCGGCAACAGCCGGCACGCATCAGAGCATCCAGACCCCGTTCGGCGAAGCGCACGCGACGATCCTGTCCTTCGGCCCCGAACTTGCATGGCTCTATGCCTATCTCACGTGCGACAGCAAAACCACGAAGTCGGCGAGACTGCACGTCTCGCTGGTAGGTCGCAACGAGGAGCTGACCGACGACACGTTTCCATTCGAGTTCAGTCTCCGGCTCAAACCCACCGACACAATCGCCCAACTCACCTTCAACGCAGTGACAGCTTCCGGGGAATCGCTGAGATCCGAGGTGATGCGTCTGGGAGAGAATGGTGGCAGGGTCGCTCGTGGACCGTAAGAACCGTCAACAGTACGCTCCAGCGCGGCAAACACGAAATGAGGACAGCAACGATGATGGCACGCACGGTGGCGAGGCGCTTGACTTCAGCCACGCCACGCTGTCCGATTGGGGCTGGCATACGGCGGCGAATCCGGAGGGCTATCGGCCGGAGGATACGTGGATCGCGGTCGCCAGCGGCGGTGGCCGCACGTTACCTTTTGAGGAGCAACATCATGCATCGTCTCTCAGGTGTCATTGGACGGGCGATCCATAGTCCGTGTGGTTGCGTCGGAACGTCTGCCTGCGCAGAAGGCAACGGCAGACGAGATGATCACGGCTTGTTCACGACCTCTACCGCCTTGGCGGTGGCGGGTCTGCTATCCGCCATGTGCGGTGGGGCCGCAGTTCTGCGGGCGGAAGAACCCGTGTCCTGGCAGGAAGTTTCCCGCGTGCGGCCCGGCCAAAGCCGCGTCGTGCCGGCGCTGTGGGGGAATATGCCCAAGCTCAACCCAGGAGGGAAGGTGAAGATTCTGGATGTCGACGGCCCAGGCGTCGTCAGCACGATCCACGTCTGCAACTTCGGTCCCGGTGCGGGATTCTCCGGCAATACCCCCGGCGCCCAGTCCGTCCTCGTGCGGGTCTTCTATGACCGCCAGGCCACGCCGGCTATCGAAATGCCTTTGATGGACTTCCTCGGCGACATCCAGTGTCAAAGTGATTTGTTCAACACCGTCTACATGACGAAGGTCAAGCACTCGCACAACTTCCGCCTGCCACTGCCGTTCCGCAAACACATCACGATCGAGTTGGAAAACCCCTCGGAGGAAAAGCTGGCCGCTTACACCGACGTGCAGTGGGAGAAACTCGATCGGATTCCGGACGACTGCGGCTATCTGCGAACCGACTACCGCAGTGGGACCTTCCAGGCCAGCCAACCGCTGGTACTTTGTGAACTCAACCGGCCGGGCACAATCGTGGCGCATTGGCTCCAGTACGAGTCGGAGAAAAGTGTCCGCGGGGAGCAGCTTTGCGAGGGCGACCATCAGATCTTCCTCGATGGTGACACCGAACCAACGTTGAACTATCTCGGTTCCGAAGATGCCTACGGGTTCTCCTGGGGCTTTCAGCACGGCGTGCAATGGGACGGCCGCTGCGCGATCGTCAAGCTGGAGAATCTAAAACCGAGTGGTTCCCGCGTGGCGGCTCTCCGTTGCCGCGTGGACGATGCCATCCGCTTTCAGAAGTCCTGCCGCTGGGTGCTGACCTACGAGAACGATCCTCACGCCGCTCGGAACCTGGGCCCGCTTCCCATTCCTTACCGGCACTGCGTGTACTACTACGCCCAGGATTGAGGCAGGAACAACGTGCAGCACACCATGAAACGAACATTCACCCTGTTCACCGTTCTCCTGTTGGGATCACTTGCGTCGCTCCACGCGGCCGACCGACCCGCCTCTGGCTCCATCCCGACCAACCTGCCAGTGAAGAACGTTCGCTTGATTTTGCCGGCGCAGTCTGGTCCGGTCGCGAAGAACATCGGCAAGGTCTTCGTGCGGCAGGTTCAGCAACGGTGTGAGGCGAAGGTGATGACGGACGGCGACGCACCGTTTACGGTGGAGTTGGCGATCGCGCCGGGCAACGGTGCGGAAGGCTTCGGCATCGAGGATCGTCCGGGCGGCGTGCGGATCGTCGGCAACGACGAGCGCGGACTGCTGTACGGCGTCGGCAAGTTGCTCCGTACCAGCCGCTACGACCAGGGCGGGTTCACGCCGAGCATCTGGCGGGAAATCTCCGTGCCGCACAAGCCGGTGCGCGGCATCTACTTTGCCACGCATTTCTATAACTACTACCACGCCGCGCCCACTGAGGAAATCGAACGCTACGTGGAAGACCTGGGGCTTTGGGGGTACAACGCGCTCGTGGTCTGGTACGACATGCACCATTTCGACGGCGCCGACGATCCGCAGGCCGTGGCCTTTCGCGAGCATCTCCACAAGATCCTGGCGGCTGCCAGGCGGATCGGCCTGGACGTGGGGTTGGGCGTCATCGCCAATGAGGCCTACGGCAACTCCCCGCCGACGCTGCGCGCCGACCCCAGCGCCCAGCGGGGAGGATGGTACGATTGCGCGGTGTGCCCCAACAAGCCGGGTGGCATGGAGTATATCCTGGATGTCCTCGGCGGCGAGTTCGACTGGGCCGCCGACCTGAGTCCGCGCTACGTCTGGATTTGGCCCTACGACCAGGGCGGCTGCGGTTGCACCCAGTGCCGACCGTGGGGGAGCAACGGTTTCCTCAAGGCAGCCGAACGCGTGGCGGCGCTAGCCCGCCGGAAACTGCCGGGGACGGAGATTATTCTCTCGACGTGGTTCTTGAACGAGGGCGAGTGGCAGGGACTTCACAAGGCGTTCGCGGAGAAAAAGCCCTTTGCCGACTACGTCTTGGCGGAAGGGACCGCGCGGCCCATGCCGGCGAAGCTGCCGATGGTCGGCTTCCCCGAGATCAGCATGCACAACACGTTCCCTTGGGGCGGCTTCGGGGCCACGCCCTTGCCCCGCCGCGCCGAGCAGCAATGGAACGCGGTGAAGCACACCTCCAGCGGAGGTTTTCCCTACTCCGAAGGCATTTTCGAGGACATCACCAAGGCGGCGATCGGCCAGCTTTACTGGAGCGACCGGCCGACATCCGAAAGCGTGCGCGAATACATCGCCTTCGAGTTCGCGCCCGAGGTGGCGGACGAGATTGCCGGGGTGGTCGCCACTCTGGAGAAAAACCATCATTGGCGCTGGTGGCCGGACGAACTGAAGGGGGTGAAACTTGACCTGAACTGGTTCCCGTCACGCGGGGCCAAACCGCAGGCCGATCCGGGGGCAGAGGAAGCGTATGCGACCATTCAACGGGTGGACGCGAAGCTGACGCCGCAGGCGCGGCAATCGTGGCGCTGGCGGCAGCTCTACCTGCGGGCATTGCTCGATGCCGAATTGAAGGCCAACGGGGGCAGTCCCAACGCCCGCTGCAACAAGGCGTTCGCCGAGTTGATCAAGATTTATCACGCGGAGAAGGCCAATCCGGCAGTTCGTCCCCCGCTTCCCGGAGGTGCCCAATGACGGGCCGAGAACGACTCCCTGCGATTCCTGAACCGGGCAATGAATGAATGAAAGAAAGAGGCACGTCATGAATAGGTATGTGATGGCAGTTTGTGGCTGGTTGGCGATGAGCGGTGTTGTTGCGTTGTACGCGGACGAGAAGGCGGCGCCGCGCGCGGACGCCGGGGGTCCGCGGGTGTTCAACGTTCTCAACTACGGCGCCTTGGGCGACGACAAGACGGACAACACCGCGGCCTTTTCGGCCTGCGTCAAGGCGGTGATCGCGGCCGGGGGCGGGCGGATGGTCCTGCCTGACGGGGTGTATCGCGGACGAATCCTCATTCCAGGCACCCGGCAATGGATCACGGTGGAAATCGTCGGCGAGAGCGAACCCACGCCGGTATTCGGCACGATCGGTTCCTTCCCGTTGCCGCAGAGCGGGACCATACTCAAGTGCCTGGCTGATTCGGGCCCCGCGGTCATCAAGGCGGAAAATACGCCCGAAAGCTTGTATGGCGGCTTTTCCGGGGTCTTTGTGATTGTCAGGAATCTGGATGTAAGGACCTATGACAATCCCTGCATTGGCGGTGTTGATCTGGCGGTCGCAGCACAATGCAAAGTCGAGAATGTGTTTATCAACACCGGGGTGTACAACGTCCAGGCGTCCAAGCCAACTCACCGGGTCACCGGCCTGCTCACGCCCGCCTGCGCCAATGGCGCGTTGACGATCCTGCGGAACGTGGTCGTGACCGGATACGAGAGCGGCATCTTGGTCAACGAACACACCGACGGCGACAACATCGTTGTGGCGAGCAACATCCATGGTCTGAATTTTCTTTTTGCTGCCCACGCATCCCGGTTTGGCCGGGTCGGGGCCTACCGCAACACCCACCACGTCACCGTGTCGGGGAAACATGGATTCTCGATTGAGCAATTGAATACTGAGTTTCCCGGCCCGGGACAGACGGACGCGAGGAATGCCTGGCAGACGCTCGTCAGTGACATCAATGACCCACAAAATCTCGGCATCGCCGACATCAACTACTGGTGCGTCAAGGGGAATGTGGGCGCGGTTGAAGACTTTACCCGCCATGGCGGCGCCGGCGTTCGGGCTCGCCGGATCGGATCGGCACCGCAGGAAAACAATGCGGCGGCAAAGTCCCAGTGAATCAAGGAGCGGTCGCCAATGAAAAGACTCTTGATAGTAACACACGTGACAGCAGCGGCACTGCTGGCCTCGAGTTTGGCGACGGCGTCAGCTGCTGAACCGGTGAGGGACGTTCGCTTGATGCTGCCGGCACAGCTTGGTTCGGTGGCGGAGAACATCGGCAAGGTCTTCGTGCGGCAGGTTCAGCAACGGTGTGAGGCAAAGGTGATGACGGGCGGCGGCGTACCGTTGACCGTGGAGTTGGCGATCGCGCCGGGCATTGGTGCAGAAGGGTTCCGCATTGAGGACCGGCCGAGCGGCGTGCGGATCCTGGGCAACGACGAGCGCGGACTGCTGTACGGCGTCGGCAAGTTCCTCCGTACCAGCCGTTACGACCAGAGCGGGTTCACGCCGAGCATCTGGCGAGGCCAATCGGTGCCGGCCTGCCCCGTCCGCGGCGCTTACTTGGCCACGCACTTCAACAACTTCTACGAGGCTGCGCCGATCGAGGAGGTCGGGCGGTACGTCGAGGATCTGGCCCTCTGGGGCGTCAATTCGCTGGTGGTCCATTTTCCACACTGGCAGTTCAACGGTTTCGACGACCCGGCCGCGCGGAAGATGCTGGACCGGCTCCAGCGGATCGTCGAGGTGGGGCACGCGGCGGGAATGCGAGTGGGGCTGATCGAGGCGGCCAACGACGCTTTCAAGTCGTCGCCCCGCGAGGTCCGCAATACGCCCGTACCGGACCCGCTGCGCCGCCACGGCAACTTCGGCGTGCAGCTTTGCCCCGCCAAGCCGGCTGCCCATGAGCAACTGCTGCGCGATTGGGACCGCCTGCTCGACGAATTCGCCGGAGTGGGCTTGGACACCATCATCTATTGGCCCTACGACGAGGGCGGCTGCGGCTGCCAGGACTGCTGGCCGTGGGGCGCGCGGGGCTACCCCAAGCTCTGCCGCGAACTGAGCCGGAGCGTGCGGGCGAAATTCCCCAAGGCCCAGATTGTCCTTTCCACGTGGACCTACGACACGCCCCCCTGCGGCGAATGGGAAGGACTCACCAACTCGCTGGCCGAGGACAAGGGCTGGGTCGATTCTATCCAGGCCGACGCCCACGAGGATTTTCCTCGCTATCCGCTGGAGCAGGGCGTGCCCGGCGGACTGCCGCTGTTGAACTTCCCCGAGATCAGTATGTGGGGCCAGTCGCCCTGGGGAGGCTACGGGGCCAATCCGCTGCCCGGTCGCTGCCAACGGCTATGGAACCAGACCGACAAGAAACTCGCTGGCGGCTTCCCCTACTCGGAAGGAATTTACGAGGATCTCAACAAGGTCATCGTCAATCAGTTCTATTGGAACCCGGCACGGCCGGCCTCGGAAACGGTCAAGGAATACCTCAGCTTCGAGTATTCGCCGGAGGTTGTGAAGCAGCTCGCGGACGTCGTGGAAACACTCGAACGGAACCACTCGCGACGCAACATCGGCCCCAGCGCGGTCACCGCGTTCGAGATGGTCAGGCAGGCCGAGGCGAAGCTCACGCCGCAGGCCAAGGCAGCCTGGCGGTGGCGGATTTTCTACCTGCGGGCGCTGATCGACAAGGAACTCTTGGAACGCAAGGGCAAGCTCGAAGGCGGAACCCTGAAGGCGGCCTTTGAAGAGCTGACGCGGATCTACCACGTCGAACATGCCCACAGCATGCCGGTCAAGCCGCCGCAGGTGAAGTAGGCGCCCTGATGACGCCATCTGGCACCGTCCGTGACGCATCCGCTCGTCGTCCAGCTGCCGGGCCGGTCACCAAAATGGGTTCTCTTCGCCTGTCGACCTACGCGTCGCGAAATAGCCGGAGGGAAAAGGCATTACTTCGAACCGAAGGGTAACTTCTCGCGAGGTTCTGCCATTATACAGGGAGCCCCCTATGAGCATGCCGTCCGACGATAACCTGCTCAGCGACATCATTCGCCGTGCCCGAGAAGGAGACTTGGGTGCGATGGAGGCCCTCGTCCGACGGTATCAGGAGCCGGTGCGGGCCTGGATAGCGGCCCACTGCCCTCCAGGAGCGGATGGCGATGCGGTCGCGCAGCAGACGTTCATCACAGCACTCGGGCGAATCATGGAGTTTCAGGAGGGAACTTGCTTCCGGGCCTGGCTGTTCGCCATTGCCCGGTTCCAACTAATGACGGAAACCACCCGGCTGCGACGACTGGCCGACTACCACACTCGCTATGCACCGGACCTTCTATCCCGCCACTTGGAGTGGCGAGCCCGGGAGCCGGACGAGATGACCGAGGCCCGGTTGCACTATCTGCGCGAGTGCCTTGCCGCCGTGGGGGAGCAAGGACGGCAGTTCATCGCCTGGCGGTATACCGACAAGCTACCGCTGGAGGCGATGGCTGCCCGTTCGGGTCGTTCCGTGGCGGCTATCAAGAAGCAGCTTTGGCTGCTGCGGCAGAAGCTTCGAACTTGCATCGAAAGCAAACTGGCGACTGAAAATGGAGGCGTCGCATGACACCCGAAAAGCGTTTTGCCGAACTGTGGACCGACTACCTGGAAGGCGATTTGGACGACGCCGGGCTGGCGGAACTCCACGCCCTCCTGGCCGCCGATGAATCGCTCCAGGCTCAGGCCGTCGAGTTGTTCCAGACGCATCGCTTGCTGGGCTTCGCTTTGCAGGAAAACGACGCGACCGCCGAAGCCTTCGTTCGTGCGACCCTCGCCCGCCTGCCCCAGTCGGAAAGTGCCTTTGTCGACTCCGTCTTGGATAGAGTTCGTCCGGCAACGATGCCTGGCAAAGCACCGAAGATCCGCCGACCCGTCGGAGTGTTGGCTCGCCCACTTGTCGCCTTGACCGCAGGCGTCGTGCTTGGCGTCCTCTGCACCTCGGTCCTGTGGGCCTATGCGGGGACGGATTGGGCCAAGGTGCGAATTCTCTTGGACGAGAGTTTTGAGTCGGGCCCCGCACCGCTGGTCACGGGCGTTCCCACCAAGCCCGATGTCTGGAGTGGGGACTACTCGGAGGTGGTTGGCGAAGAACAGGGAGTCGAGCCGGTCAGTGGAGAGCGGATGCTGCGATTCCTGCGTGCCGACCACGAGGGGAAGGCACGGGACGAAGGCTACGTTGGGGAAGTTTATCGGCTGTTGGATCTGCGACCTTGGCAGACCGAAATCGCCGACGGCAATGCGGTCGTCGAGGTATCGGCGAGTTTCAATGCTGCGCCCTTTCCCAGTGACGAACGGTACGAATACGGACTGATGATTTGCGCGCTGGATCATGAGATTCCGGCCATGGGACCAACGCCAACGACGGGACAAGTAGTCGAACAATCCGTTGCCGTATCGCGGCGGTACGGCGAGGTCATGGATCAAGATCCCTCCACCTGGCAGAGAGTGACCACCGAGATGCGATTGCCCCCGAAGGCCCATTTCATCATGGTGCGGCTTTCCGTCGCTCGCACTCTGCCGCGAGGCCACCTGCCCGCAGTGAGGTTTGCCGGCCACTATGCCGACGGCGTGCGTGTTTCATTCGCCCGCAGGGCACCATTGCCCTGAGGATTGACACCTCGTTTGCCCGCCTCCCTCCTGATCGAGAAAGGAAAGACACAACAAGATGAAGAGAATTCACATGAAAGGCATCCTTACACTCGTGACACCTGCGGCGCTGGCGCTGACCCTGGCGGTTGGCATTGTTCCGCTGCAGGCGGCGGAGACCGGGCGGTATGTGCGGATTGACACCCTGTCGCAGGCGATGGAGCTGGCGGAGTTGGAGGTGTATAGCGGAGGCGTAAACCTCCTGCGGGGCCATCCAGAGCTGGTCCTTTGCTCCGGCTATGGCCTCGACGGCTTGCTGAGGAACTTGAACCCAAAGGCCGACGCGCAACACGCCCGCGTGCTGACCGATGGAAACGCCGACCCCGCGCAGCGTGTCAGTTTCTGCGTGCCGGACCCGACTTTGAGCACCCCGTTCATTGAAGTTGACCTGGGGCAAGAGCGGGGCCTCAATCAGGTTGTGTTCGTCGTGTCGCGCTACGATAACCCAAACTTGAGAGGCTGGTTCTCAGACCCGGAGGGCTGGCGCGTGGTCAGCGTCCTCGACGGCCAACGTCGAGTGATCTCCAGCCGGCTGGTCACCCTGTTCACCCCTGAGTATATGGCGGCCAAAGGCGTCATGCGGGTGGAACTCACTGGGGAGACCGGGCCGTTCGTGGGACGGACCGTGCAGGCCAAGAGCCGTGGGTGGTTTTCTCTGGCCGAGTTCATGATAGGCTTCTTGGGCGTCAAGCCGACGCCGCTTGCAGCCGACCCTGACCGTGGCGCGCGCGTCGCGGAGTTCACACACCGCAATGACCCCGACCGATTGGCGGCCTTCGCCAAGGGGTTCTTTGCCGGCATTGACCTCACGCGCCCCGGCCTGGAGGCCGTGCGCGCACAGGTGGAGGCGGGCAAGTACCCGGAGGCGCTGGAGCACTACAAGCGCCGCCTGCTCGACAAGATGAGCTACCTCGACTGTCTCACCCCCAACGGCACGTACAAGTTCGAGCCGGACCCTCTCTCCGGCGCGGTCGTGCAGGCGGAGGACCAGTTCAACTATCGCACAGTCAATCGCAAGGCGCAGACGGTGACGATCTGCAAGCCGGGGGAAGTCCTCGACTTCACGGTGATGCCGTGGGGCACGAGCGATTCGCATCCCCGCAGCCTCCTGCTGGTCTATGCTGCCACGGGCGATCCCAGGTACCTCGCACGTTGGGCGGAAATGATGGACGAGTGGGCGATCTTCTACCAACGCTGGGCGGACCAGGGCAATCGCCGGGACTTCTTCTCGCACCCCCGGTCCTTGGCCTTTCTGAGCATGTGCAAGGACCTGCGCGCGGCCGCAAGGTTGCGACCGGGATTGGTGGACGATCTGCCGGCCGCGACCCTGGCCCGTGTCTTCAAGCTCATCTCTGAAGAGAATCCACCGGCGTACTGGCGGTTGGCCCGCAAGATGGTGTTCAACCACCAGTTCAACGCCTGGGGCGGCGCGTACTTCGACAGCCGGATGCTGGAGGACTTCTACATCGGCCAACGGCTGCAATTGGAGATGGAGCAGCAGTTCCAGCGGCTGTGGACCCTCGCCATGACGCGAGACGGCTCGATGATCGAGGTGGCTGACGCGGGGCACATGATGATGCCGCTGGGCACCGCAGGCTACGTCTATCTCCAGATGAAGGAGGACAAGCCGACCTGGTTCACGCCGGACCTCGAGCGCTGGTTTCTCCACTACTACCGTAACAGTGCGCGCTACCCGGTGCGCTACGTCGCCCCCAATGGCATGGATCACCGTTTCGGCGAAGATGGCGATTTCTACGGGGCCCTTGAGCAGATCCTGCTCTCCGACCCTGGCCCTCGATTCTGGTATTGCCAGGACTTCACCACCAAACCCTGGCCCGAAAGGGCCGGAGGCGCTTCGATCAGCACCGAGCCGGAGATCCGGGGCATCCTCGACACCGTGTACGGACGCGGGCGGTGCCGTGCTGACCTGCCCCTTGCTCGCCAGGCCGCGTACGACATGGTCACCAAGAAACTGCCCGGCGGTTATCAGGGGCCGCCGCAGACCGTGTCCGACTACATGCCGTATGCCGGGATCCACTATCTGCGCCGCGGTTGGGCGGCGGACGATTCGTTTATCGAGATGTTCTGTCAGCCCACCCCTGGCAGCTCCAACACCGCCTCCATGGATATCCTGGGCTCGATCCATTGGGATACACAATTCCACTACTGGGATTTTGCCGAGCCGCTGCTGCAGGCCAGGCCGCTCTTGATTGACGGCCAGAACCAGTGCCGCAGCTTTGCGAGCAAAACCTGGTCACCCGGTTCCAAGACCGACCGTCTGACCGAGGCACCGGAGAAGCCGCTCCCCAATCGCTTCCACAGCTCGCCCGCGTTCGACTACCAGGAGTGCTTCTACTCCGGGGCATACCAGAAATGGGAGGTGGATCCGCCCTCCTATACGCCCGGTCGGGGCCGTATGTTCCCGCAACAGACACTAAAGATCACGGGCCCGGCAATCACGGGAGTGCACACGACGCGGCAGGTCTTCCAGCTTCGCCCCGAGCGTCTGTTCGTGGTGGTGGATCGTGTCCGTTTCTCCGACGCCCAGCCACACCAGATCACCACCGACTACATGATGCTGCCGAAGGTGAAGGAGAACGCGGTGGAAACGGATGCGGCCAGCGGCATCATCCGGATGATCAAGCCGACGGGCGCCCAACTCACCATCCACCAGTTCGGACCACCGGGTCTGACATACCAGTTGCTAGACCCCGTGGCCGGCCGCAAGTATCTCCGGGCGAGCTGGTCAGCGCAGGGCGAGACCGTACTGGTCAGTATACTTGAGCCCCGGCGTGATCCCTCCGCCACGGAGACTCTGACAGAGCTCAAGTCCCTGCCAATCGGAGACCATGTGGGCTTCTCTGCGACCACGCGCGACGGCGAACGGATTGTTCTCTCCGTGCCCGCCAAGGTTGTGAATGCAACTGTCTCCCCCGCCCCGGAGCAAGCGGTTCTGGCCGTCAAGTCAGGGAACGCCTGGATCGGCCTGGCTTTGGGGACGAGTGCCGTGGACCTGGACGGGCGCAAAGTGGCGATGAGCGTGAGCGACGCAGAGTTTGCGATTCCGGGCACCGGCGGAGAGCCTACGTTTACGCCGATCTACCGCCCGATGGACCCGCCGACCGTAATGCCCTCCCAGTCGGTCTTCCTGGACAACCTGGCGGTCTCCATCGCAAGTCAGACGCCCGAAGTAGAAATCCGCTACACCACCGATGGCAGCGAGCCAGATGTCAACTCTCCTGTCTATCGGGAGCCATTCGAGATCACCAAGAGCTGCATGGTGCAGGCGAGGGCTTTCCGGCCGGGAGTCAAGGCCATGCCCTTCGCCATTGATGGCACGCGGGTCAGCGACATCAGCTTCGCCATCTTCGACAAGAAGCCGCTCAAGCCGGCGCTGAAACCCGCAGGGGCGCTGCAGCCTGGCCTCGCCTACGACTACCTTGAGGGCGAATGGCACCGGCTTTTCGCCGCGGCCGACCGACTTCCGGCGAAGAGCTCCGGCGTCACCGAAGAGCTTATGGATGTTGGCATGCGCCAGACCGACAGCACGTTGGCGGTACGCTATCAGGGTTACCTGACCGTTCCAGCCGATGGCGTCTTCACCTTCCATGCGCCGCCGGAGTATGCGCACTGCAATACGCCGGAACCGGGGTATGACCTTAGGGTGTTCTTGGACGGCGAGGAATGGCGACCAGGGATGATGTGGCACGGCTTCGGTGAGTGGAGCGTGGCGCTGGCCAAGGGGCCGCACCGGTTCATGGTGACCTTCGCCGACGCAAGGGAGAAGGACATCGAGCACCAGCGCATCGACTACTGGGGTGCTTATCCCGCTCCCTGGGTGGTCTGGCGCGGGACGGTGCCGAAACTGCTGCTCTCGGGTCCCGACTTCGAGCGCCGGGCCATCCCGTCCACCTGGCTTGCACACTAAACGCGTCCCACGCAAGGCAGCTCGAAGGATCCCAGTTCAATATGAACTCGCCCTGGAGAACTCGCGTTTCTGGAGCAACCGGTTAACCACGAAACAGTTGATTGGAAATTTGATTCCGCCGGGCCGGGCGTTGCCTAGGGGTGGCGGTGAGGGGTTAACATGGCGTTGAACGCGACGGGCGCTCGCGCGCTCGCGCGTTAACGCCAAACCGTTGGCGATGAGACATGAACAGATGAGAGCAACGATCGGCATCATAGCGTTCGGCACTCAGAAATCCCGAACGCGAGGAAGGAATGAACGAATGAATATAGGGACCATCATCACGTTGGTTTCTTTGTTCGCTTTCGCGGCCGCTCAAGTCGTGTTGGCGACAGAAGGCGGAAAACCGGGGATCGAGCTCCGCGAGAAAAATTAACTATCATGACACACACACTTCTCGCGGCTCTCCTGTTCGCACCGCTGGCTGCACCAGACTCTACGGATGCGTCTCCCCAGATTACTTGGGCATCCGCTCCCGTGCGGCCGGATGAGACCTTGTTGTTGATGGGAGACGGCTTGGGCGCTGATTGCACGGTCGAACTGGGCAGCTTCGGCAATGCGCCGCCATCCAGGCCAGCGAGCGTCGCGGCGGTCGATCCGAAAATATGGGAAACCCTGCGGCCGGCGCAGAGCAGCGCGCAGTCCTTGAAATGTGTCGTGCCGGCTGCGTGGCACATGAGCATCTGGGCCTGCCGCGTCCGGCGGGGCGACGCGCTATCCGAGCCGGTCGTCCTCAACTCGCCCGAGCCGTGGTGGTGGAACGGCGACGGCGGCGAGACCGCCTCGCCCGGCGGCTGGCTGCGAGTGTTCGGCAAGTCGCTCAATTTCGGCGGTGCGAGCCAGGCGGTCTTGCGCGCCGGCGACGGACGCATGCTGGCGCTGACGTCGCCCGAGGCCGACGGCTACGCGCTGAGATTCACGCTGCCCGCGGGACTTGCCGCGGGGGATTACGAGTTGTTCCTCCACAACGGTCTCGGCGGCGACGCGGGGTGGCGCAGCGGCGGCACGGTCGTTGTCCGGGCGCCCGAGGCATGGAAAAGCGACGTATTCAACGTCAACGATTTCGGTCCGCGCCCAGCGGAGGCGTTGCTGGCGGCACTGAAGAAGGCGGAGCAGAACGGCGGCGGCATTGTGTTCCTGCCGCGCGGCCGATACCCGGTCCAGCAGTCGCTCGTCATCCCGCCCCACACGATCCTACGCGGCGAAGCGATGGAACTGGTCAGCCTTTACTGGCCCGACTTCGACGACCCACCAAAGGAACTCGTCACGGGCCAAGACTGCGGCGTCGAGTCGCTCACGCTTTACTGCCAGCACCACCGCAATGTCCTGGCGGACGCACCGGCCTCGAAGCGGTTCTTCGCGCGGCACGTCCGGATTCGGGCGAACTGTTTCTTCATGATCGAGGACGTGGGCAAGGAATTCCGCGGCCGCCATGGCCCGGCCAGCCACACGCAGTGCGGCGCTGCGATCCTGCTGCGCGGGAACAACTTCGAAGTCACCGACTGCGACATCTATGCGAGCAACAAGGGACTCCAGATGCGTAATGCCAAGACCGGCGTTGTTGCGCGCAACCAGATCCGCTACGGCGGACGCGGTTACAACCTGGAGAACACGGAGCGTCTGATCTTCGAGGACAATCTCGTGTCGGGCGCCCATCTGCTGGCCATCGGCAATGACCTCACAACGTTCTGGAGCAACTCCTGCCGCCACATCTACTATGCGCGAAATCGCGTCCAGCAGATGTTCGGCGCCGACCGCGAAATGATGACGCTCGATGCCGCCGGCGGCGCGTATTTCGGCAAGCTCGCGGCCGTGGACGGCACACAGCTGACGCTCGCCGCCGACCCCATGTTCAAAGACTACGCGCCGAAGCCGCACACGGACTGGACCGGCGCGGCCGTGCAAGTCCTGGACGGCAAGGGCGCGGGCCAATACCGCTTCGTCACGGCCCACGCCGGCCGCCAGTGGCAGGTGGACCGGCCGTGGACGGTCGCGCCCGACGCCACTTCGCGCATCTCCATCGCACCGTTTCGCGGGCGGAATCTGTTCATCGGCAACAACTTCGAGGACGGCGGCCCGTTCCAGCTCTACGGCGCGGCCCACGATTCCATCGTCGCCGGCAATCGGGGCGCGCGGATGGACGGGTTTCTGGTCTGGGGCTTGAACCCGCACGGCTGGGGTCAGCAACCATCCTGGGGCTGCCACTTCCTCGACAACGAGATCGTCGAAGGCAACGGCTACGGCCACCGCGGCGCCAGTTTCGGGATCGTCTCCGGCGATGATCCGCAGGTGTATGATGGGCCCTTGGTACGCGGCGTGGTCTTTCGCGGCAACGTCCTTCACAACAATGCCGGCATCCAGATCGGCGGCGTGACGGAAGATGTCTTGGTGGAGCACTGCGTGGTGCGCAATACCAACATCGGGATCACAGTCAAGCCGACCGCGCGCGGCGTGCTCCTGCGCGATAACCGATTCGAGAACGTCAACCAGCCGGAATTGCGGTCGACCGCGGCCAAATGAAGATCCGAAAGAGCATGTCACAAGTCCCAAGAACCAACCAGAAAGGCAGGCACACCATGAGATTACCGCGATCGGGCATGATCACAGTGACTCTCCTTGTCCTCACCGCCCTGCTGCTGGCGTCGCCCGATTCGCTGCCTGGGGCGGAACTCAAGGTCGCGGGCGTCTTTTCGCAGAACGCCGTGCTGCAACGCGACAAGCCCGTTCCCGTGTGGGGCTGCGCGGAGGCGGGGGTGACGGTTACGGTCGAGTTTGGCGGACAGAAAACGGCGGCGACGGCCGATGCCGGCGGGCGCTGGCAGGTGCTGCTCGATCCGCTGCCCGCCAGTGCGACGACAGCCGTGATGACGGTTTCGGCACCGCCGATGAAGCCCGTGAGCATCGGCGGCATCGTGGTGGGCGATGTGCTTCTCTGCGCGGGCAGGACGGGCCTCACGCAACGCGGCCAGGACGAGGATGCGGCTGCGGAGCCGCCTTCCGCGCCAGTGCGCGTGTTCATGATGGGCGAGGGCTCCGCTGCCGAGCCGCAGCGTGATGCGAAGGGGCGCTGGATGCCGGCGACAATCGCCGCGGTGAAAAGCCTCTCGGCGCTGGCCTATCATGTCGGCAGGCAACTCGCCGCGGAGAGGAACGTGCCGGTGGGCGTGATTTGCGTGACGGGCACGTACGCAATCGAGTCGTGGATGAGCCGGGAGACACTGACGGCCACGCCCGAAGCCAAGCCCGTGCTCGATTACTATCAAAGCGCTGCCTGGAAGAACCGCACCGTCGGCACCTATGAGCAGCGTTTGGCAGCGTGGCTGGAGATGCAGCGCAAGCTGCCGCTGAATCCGCCGCCAAAGCCCAAACCGGACGATGTGGACATACTGCCGAAACAGGAGCCGTCCGGGATCTGGAACGCCTGTTTGGCCCCGCTTATGCCAGCGGCGCTGAGCGGCATCGTGTGGGACGCGGGCGAGGACTGGGGTAGCCAGAGCCGCGCGTTTCAGCACGGACAATTGCTGCCTGTGATGATCGCGAGTTGGCGTTCCGCGTTCGGCGATGCCGAGCTGCCCGTGGCCATCGTGGAGACGCGGCCGCATCGTTATGCCGTACCGTTTGGCCTTGATGGACGGCTGGCCGCCGAGTTGCGCGAGGCGCAGCGCGCCGCGGCGAACAAGGCCCAGGCACACATCGTCACCACCATCGACCTCGAGGCCGATCCAACGGCGCGGGAGGTAGCACCGCGCATCGTGGATGTCCTGCAGGGCCGCGGTCGTTCCGGCCCGGTGCTTGCCGGCAGCCAGACGCAGGGTGACAAGGTGATCCTGCGTTTCACAGAGACCCGAGGCGGACTCCAGGCGAAAGGGGGCGAGTTGCGCGGCTTTGCCATCGCCTGGTCGATGTTCCGCTGGGTCTGGGCGGATGCACGCATCCAGGGCGACACCGTCGCGCTCTCCGCACCCGGCCTGTCGAAGCCGGATGGCGTACGCTACGCCTACGAGGACCTGCCCTCGCGCGGCGCTACGCTCACGGATGCCGAAGGCACTCCCTCCGCGCCGTTTCGCACCGACACGCATCTCTCCGTCACCGGGCTGAATCTCGATCCTGCAGCGGAAGTGCTGCGTTACAACCCGCGGGCGGACCTCGGCATCGAGGACCCACGGCTGCCGCGCGTGCTGATCATCGGCGACTCGATCTCCGGCCACTATCTGCCTGGCGTGCGCAGCCGCATGCAGGGCCAAGCCAACGTCATCGGTGAATCGAGCATGACCAAAGGCACCTGGGCCAGCATGGGGCCGCGCTTCTACCGCACCGACACCGCGACGAAAGGCGACGACCTGAAACGCTTCCTCGCCGAGCGCGGGCCGTTCGACATTGTGCATTTCAACATCGGCATTCACATGTTTTCCGGCGCCCAGCCGGGCGATGAGAAGCCCTACGCCGAGAAACTGCGGCAGGTAGTGGCGACCATCCGCGAGTCGGGCGCGGTGTGCCTGTTCGCCAATTCCACGGGCACCGTGGCGGACAACACCATCCCCCGCTCGCCGCGTTACCTGACGAACTGCCGCGTCTTCAACGCCGCCGCCGAGGCCGTCATGAAGGAGTTGAACGTGCCCGTGACCGATATCCACGGCCTCATCCAGCCACGCATCAAGGAGCTGATCAGCGCCGACCTCATCCACACCAACAAGGAGGCCGACGAGATGATGGCGGACCTCATCGCGAAACGGCTGACCGAAACGCTCGCCACCATGAAACGCTGAGGTTTCGACACACCGTGAAACACACCCTCACTCTCCTCAGCGCCCTGCTGCAGACGGCACGGCTGATCTCCCCTGTGACCACCGCGGCGCATCGCTCGGCCGCCTGATCTGCCACTGCCGCAACACTCCCGGAGTCTTTGCCCGCCGCGTCCACCCTGCAGGCACGTGTGTGCTGCATCCGGCCAGCGCGGTGTGGGACGGTCCTCTCGTGCGGCCGTCGGGCGAACGATCTGCGGAAACATCCGATCATCCAACCTGTTGACATTTCTATTGGTAGACACAATAACTACAAATAGCAATCAGATACGGAGGATGAATCGAGCCATGACGCCACCTACCAGAACACCCAAGCCGAACCGTCGCGCGGGCGACGCGACGAAACGCGATTTCGCCGTGCCCAGCCTCGAACGGGGCATGGCGATCCTGGAACTGCTGGCCCGGGAACGCGAAGGACTGGGCCTGGTCGAACTGGCCCAGGCGCTCCGCATCCCGAACAACGGCGTGTTCCGCGTCGCCTCCGCGCTCGAACAGCTCGGCTACCTCCACCGCGACCCGAAGAGCCGCAAGTTCCTGCTCACCAGCCGGTTGCTGTCGGTCGGTTTGAGCACGGTTCACCAGCACAACATCGTCGAGCGGGCCTACGAACTGCTGCGGCAGATGCGCGACGAACTCAAGGAGGCCACCGCGCTGGCCACGCTGCTGCGTGAGGACGCCATGGGCGTCGTGCTGGCGACGGAGGACTGCGCATATCCCTACGGCTGGCGGTTGCAGGTGGGGCTGCGCTTCGAATTGCACTCGACGGGCCCCGGCAAGGTGTTGCTGGCGTTCCTGCCGGAGCATGAACGCCGGCAGTTGCTGGAGCGCATCGAACTCAAGCGATTCACGCCCCACACCATCACGCGCCGCGACAAGTTGGAGGAAGAACTGGCGGCCATTCGCGAGGCGGGGTACGGCTTAGACCGCGAGGAGGCCGTGGTGGGCTGTCACTGCGTCGCCGCGCCCGTGCTTAACGCCCAGCGGTATCCGGTGGCGGCCATTTGGACCTGCGGGCCGTCGGAACGGCTGAAGGCAGCGGATTTCCTTGGCATCGGCCGCAGTGTTGCGCGTTTTGCCGCAGCGATTTCAGAACGATTGCTATTGCCCGCCTGAAAGGCACACGACCATGAACAAGCCCCTCGCGGTTGCCCTGTCCGTCCTGCTGGCGTCGCTCGCTGAGTCCGGCGTAGCGGCGGAAAGCCCGCAGCTTGACCTGAAGCAGGTCTATGTCAAACAGGCGACGTGGGCCGAGACCATGCTCGTAACACGCGACAACTGCGGCGAGGTGCTGCAGGACGCCAAGGAATTCCAGCTCCAGACTACCCCGCTGCCGAAGGTTTGGGCGCTGATCGCCAAGGACTGGCCGGAGCAGTGCGCGTGGTTCGGGCGGGATTTGCCGCGGAACCGACACTTGGACTGGTTCAAACACGCGCGCGATGTGAGCTTCGAGACATGGATCATGGGACTCGTGTTGCCGCGGCTCGGCCCCGCCGAGGCGGGGATGCGGCAGGAGTTCGAGGAGCTGCAGCACGCCAAGGTTCGGCCGGATGACCCGCACTGGCTCGACCTGTACGGGCGCGCCTGCCGAATGCAGGAATCCGGCGAGGCGGCTAGCCGGCTGTGGCTGGGCGAATTGCGCCAGGCGGTCGCCGATCAAGCCGCCGAGTTGAACCGTGCTCGGACGCCTGCGGAGGACGCGCGCTGGGTAGCACTGAAACGTCAGGCCAAGCAATGCGTCGACGCCGGTCCTGTCGCACACATCGGCAGCGCGGCGGAGTTGCGGGCCGCCGTGGAGACGTTGCACGCGGCGCTGCCGGGACGCCTTGGCGGCCGCGTTGCGCTGCTGGGGAGACTGCGGGAGGCCGAACTGAAGTGGAACGGGATTGTGGCAGGCGTTTTGAAAAGCGATCCGCAAGCGCTGGCGCAGTTGCCGACGTTTCAGGCTGAAGTACGCGAGTTTCGCCGGTCGCTGCTGCGGGCGATGCGCGGGATGCCGGAGTTCCTGGACGCCTGGTCGCGAGTCGATTTGGAGCAGGAATGGGAACGCCAGTATGCCGCGCTGCAGCACGACTTGGCCAATCGGGCCAGGTTCGAGAAGTTCGCCAGCCAGACGCTGCGTTCCGAGTCCCTGATTCTTCCCAGCGATCGTGATCCGGCCGACATCGTCTTGCGCCGCACGGCGGCCTTGCTGGCGGACCTGAAAGGTGGTGAGCCGAGACTCAGCCAGTTCGACGGGCCGCTGGCGGAACTCCAGCAGGCCAACGCGGCCTTGGGTAGCGTAAGCTTCCAGCTTGCAACTCCGACGAACAGCAGCGGCAAGCTGGAAGCTCGTCCCACGTTAAACGCCGAGGCGCGCTACGTGCTCTTCGCCGAGGCCTGCCGGCTGCGGCGGCAGATCGCCTTCGGCAATCCCCGGCTGGACTTCGACAAGCTCCTGTTCCTCAAACGTCACCTGGCCATCTACGACCACATGTGCGACCAGTTCTACGGCATCGCTGCGCGGCCGGGAGGCGCACTGTGCGTGCTGGAGAGTCCCTTCAGCCCGATCGCGAGCGTCCGCGATCTGCTGGCGAACTCGGTTGTCGAACGCGGCCGCCTGCAGGGCGAACGGCTCTCCGGCGGCCCGAACCGCGTTTGGAACCTCCGCTACGACGGGATGGGCACGCTCAGCGGCGAGGAGACCGAGGGTGGTTCGTTCCTGTCGCCGGATGTTTCCTATGACGGTCGGCAGGTCGCCTTCGCCTACGTCGAGTGCCGCGGCGACCGCGAGCATCGCACGCACACCGATCCCAGCCGCGGCCACTGGGCGGAAGGCCGCTGTTATCACGTCTTCAAAGTCAACGCCGATGGCGCGGGCCTGGAACAACTGACCGACGGCACGTGGAACGACTTCGATCCGTGCTGGATGCCCAGCGGGCGGATCGCCTTTATCAGCGAACGGCGCGGCGGCTACCTGCGCTGCGGCCGGATCTGTCCGACCTACACCGTCTACGATATGGCGGCCGACGGCCGCGACATCCGCTGCCTGAGCTTTCACGAAACGAATGAATGGCACCCCAGCGTGACCCACGACGGCCGGATCATCTACACGCGGTGGGATTACGTGGATCGCTATTCGATGGTGGCCCATCATCCGTGGACCATGACTTCCGACGGCCGCGATCCACGCGCGGTGCAAGGCAACTTCACCACGCGTTCGACGCGGCCCGATCTGGAACAAGACGTGCGCGCCATTCCCGGCTCGCACAAGTTCGTGGCGACCGCGGCGCCGCATCACGGGCAGGCGTTCGGTTCTCTGGTGATCTTCGATCCGCGCGTCGGGGACGACGACCAGATGTCGGCCGTCCAACGGCTCACACCCGACGTGGGCTTCCCCGAGAGCCAAGGCGGCACGTGCGCCTATGGGGAAGCGTGGCCCTTGAGTGACGATTACCACCTGTGCGCCTACGACGCGGCAGCGGAGGTCCCGGAGTTGGGCCCGAAAGGCAACCACGGCATCTATCTGCTGGATAGTTTCGGCAACAAGGAGTTGATCTACCGCGATGCGGCGATCGGCTGTCACAGTCCGCTGCCGCTGGCCCCGCGTCCGCGTCCGCCGGTGACCGATGAGCCGGCCGAACGCTTCGTGGCGAACCAGCCGGCGGAGGCCACTGTCGGCGTCGCCAACGTCTATCACAGTCTGCAGGCTTGGCCAGCGGGCACGAAGATCACGGCCTTGCGTGTGCTGCAGGTCTTGCCGCTGTCCGTCGGCTCGGCGGCCACGCCGCACAACACGGGCCTGCAAATTCCGCGGTCGTACTCGATCAACATCGCCCGCGCGGTCCTGGGCACCGTGCCCGTCGAAGCGGACGGCAGCGCGTACTTCACGGTCCCGGCCGGCAAGGAGCTGTTCTTCCAGGCACTGGACGAGAACGGATTGGCGGTCACGTCGATGCGGTCGGGCACCCAGTTCCAGCCCGGCGAGACGGCCTCGTGCCAGGGCTGTCACGAGCCGCGGCACGGCACGCCGCGGATGCCGAGCCAGAACACGTTGGCCCTGCGCCGCTCGCCGTCGCGGCTGCAGCCGGACGTGGACGGCAGTCATCCGTTCAGCTATCCGCGCCTGGTGCAGCCGGTGCTGGA